>NZ_JBLXEM010000013.1:0-67601 GCF_048263065.1 Thioclava sp. | reverse complement strand
ACGGCGCTTCAGCGCTTCGTTATAGGATGGCCAGTTCCTGGTCTTGTAGGTCGGTGGTGTCGGTTTGCTCATGCAACCCAGCTACCATGCTGGATTCACGAGATGAATCCCTCACAGGATTTGTGCAACAGAGCCTCTTCAATTGCAAGGGCATCCTTGAGTTCCACCCCCAAAATATCGAAGCGCACTGGTTTGTGTGTCTTACTTTTCAGGACGGATGCGCGCTCCTTGATCTGTCCGGAGACCATGACATCGACGACCTTCATTCTAACCAGATCACAGCCACGAAGCTTGCGGTCGAAGGCCAGATTAAAGAGCGCCAGATCGCAATGGTTCTCGGCGAGCTCGAGCCGCACCCTGATGGGCCAGACGTGTTTGGGTTTCAGTGGGCGCTTTTGACCAACGATGCGGCCTTTGTTCCATGCAGGGCGAAGCGCGCGGATGGCCGGTAAGTTCGGCGTTTCCATGACTGATCCTCCGATCCGCAATGCCCTCCCACATCGATAACCCGACGTTGACATCTCACTTAATCATGAAATCCTGCGTCGCATCCGAAGTCGACTTCGAGCCCGACCTACCAGATACCGCATACAGCCTGACCGTTTGCTATTCGTGAAATTGATCCAGTATCGTCGACCTTTCAAATAGGCGCTGGCCTCAGACTAACCGTTGAAAAAACGATAAGCGAGACGACATCACGCGCCGGTATCGTGGCTGGGCGTGGGACATCAAAGAGACGTCGTCCGCCTCCGCGATTGAGCGCAGAGCCTAAGCATTGGGATGTGCGGCGGCATCATCCGCTGGCAACCATCAATGTTCAACGCAGCGAATGTCTTCTCCAAGTTTTCAGTCTGGTCGCATCGCTATCCTGACGGTGGCCATTGACGGACTAAATTATTAGCGCATAGTTAAATTGAGGCCTCGACTATCGTGCCTGACGGTTCGATTTGGCATCGCCTGCGCCAGCCTCGGCTCGTTCGAATTGCTTAACGCCGTGTCTAAAACATTCATCTTATTATCGGAGTTCCGATGTCACGTTCAATGGTTTGCAATGCCGCTTTTGCTATGGCAATTTCTTTGACGCCAACAGTCTGCCACGCTCAAGATGTTTTCGGCACCCTGAATGCCAGCCTCGACGGCGTTGAGCGGACTTGGTTTCTGACCTCACAAGACACGGAAAGCCAAAGCTTTGGCATGACGGTAGCGATCGCGAATATGCAGAGCTTCAGCCTTTGGGGGCAGCCGACTGACAAAACAGTCAATGACGTCAAGGACAGCCTGCTGCTAGGTTTCGATGTCATGTCCGTTGGCGGCAATGCGATGCCGTTGAATGTGTCCCTGACCTATCTTGCCGATGGTTGGAAATCTGGCTGGCTGGCAAACGAGGCTGATCAAATCGTCTTTTCTCTAAAAACGCTTGAGAAAGTAGAGAATGGTATTCTCCTTGAAGGTAACTTTTCGACCACCGCGAATTACAGCGACGCTTTGTCGAGTGGTCAAGTCGATCCATTGCGGACGATGCAGATCAACGGAAGCTTCAGTGCAACCTTGCCAAATTCCTTATTAAAGAAACAATAAGGGGCAAAAATCCGGATCGCGTCAGGATCGCGCGCCATCGATACTTATTCCAACCCGAGAAAAAGAGTGAGACAATGTTCAAGGCTATTTCATTAACCTGCTGTCTTGCATCGACTCTTCTGGCTTCATCACCCGCGCATGCAGAACCGAATGTCGCCTGCAACTACGGGTCGCCACAGGCTTGGGAACAGATCAGCCTCATGTATGTCGGCGCCTGGAAAATCGCTCATCATGCGGGGTATGTAATAGCGGGTCCCATGACGATGCCGTTCCCCGCAAGCGGCGACCGTGAAACGATACAGATCGAAATGTCGCCTAGTGGTGGGCTTGTCGGCACTCACCCAGATGCGCAGCAGCCCATTCCTTTCGTTTGGGCAAATGAGCCACCTTGGAGCTTTGAAGCCGATGCAAGTCGAGATGGCGTTCCTGCGCCCATGCTGTCGTCATCCGACGTCGAGATGTTGATGGGGTGCGACGTCGACAAGCTTGCCCGGTTGATTGGGCGGACGCAGGTCACAATCGACGGCACGACGATGGACATGACATTACGGCTGATGGTCGTCGGTCCAGACCAAATGTATGGCATTTTCCACACGTCATCCATCGCGAACGGGATGCCTGTCAAAAGCTGGCGTGCAGTGACGCTAACGCGCTGATATGATGCAAAGGATATGGTGATAGCGGACAGAAACAGACAGTGATCAGCGTGATGTTGCGTCAACAAATATGGGTCTACCCATTGCTTGTCGCGGCGGGCATCGGGTTTGGGATGCTCAAAATCTCCGACTATCAGACGGCGGCCGCATTCTCGGACAGCGGCGTCAAGGTGGTCGGTGAGGTCACAAATTTGCACGAAACCATAACGAACAAGCCAAATACCTACAGTGTCTCCTACATCTTCGCCACCGAAGCCGATCCTTATACCCGTGGGAATCAACTTGTCAGAGAACAGCTTTTCGACACTCTGAGCGACGGCGGCCCGATCGACGTTTGGTATCTGCCAGACGATCCCAAACAAAGCGCGGTCGATTTAGGCCATCTTACACGTTATTTCTGGCTCGCATTGTTTTGTTCGGCGGGCCTGATCTTTACCGGACTTGTGGGCGGGTGGTTTGCGGTCAAGCGGGCACGCGCGACTGTTCTCGCTCAAGGTAACGACAGCTAATCCAACACCACCAACGGCGATCAGTCTGCGGTCACGGTCAACGGGGCCGATCCCAGAACCACCTCGTTTTGCCCCAAGACGTAACGGATTTCATACTCCCCCGCCGCGTCAGGCAATGGGACCGTCAAAGGATTGCCCGCGTTCGTATAGGCATAGGTCACATAGCCGCTTTCGCCTGTTTTCGATATGCTGACGTAGTCGCCGGAATAATCGGGTCCGTCCCATTCAACAGAGACGGTCTGCGCTGAAAGCGCGGCGCTTGGCGGTGCTATTAGCTTTGCCTTGACCGGCTCTACCGTGATCGGATGTCTGGACAGAACCACGTTGTCTTGAGCCAGAATGTAACGGATTTCATAATCGCCCGCTTGTGATGGCATGAGCAGTTTCAACGGGGCCCCGCTTTCGGTGTAGGTATAGCTCACGTATTGTCCGCCGCTATCGCCAACGCGTGCCACGGAGATGTAATCGCGCGTGTAGTCAGGTCCGGTCCAGTCGACGACAACCGAGGCACCCAAGGGCGCGACCGATTGTGCGGTTAGACTGGCGCCAACCTCTTCTACGGTGATGGTTTGGCTGGCCAAGATCACATTGTCCTGCGCGATGATATAGCGGATCTCATAGGTGCCTGCCTCGGACGGCATAAGCAGTGGAAGCGGCGCCCCCTCCTTAACATAGCTGTAGTTCTCATATTGACCGCCCGCGTCGCCAACCTTGGCGACAGAGATATAGTCGCGGTCATAGTTCGGCCCGGTCCAGTCAACCGAAATGGTTTCACCCACCGCCGCCGTATCGGGCGCGGCAAGCGTGGCACCGACGTCCTGAACCGAGATCGGTGCGCGCGCCATGATCGTGTTGTCTTGTGCCAAGATGTAGCGAACCTCGTATTCCCCCGGTTCGGATGGCATCAGGAGATCCAGCGGATTGCCATCTTTCGTATAGGTGTAATTGATATATGCGTCGCCATTGCCGTCGGGTGTTGCGACCGAGATATAATCCCGCCCGTAATCTGGCCCATCCCAACTGATAGTGACGGACTCGCCTGCGTTGGCGGTCGTCGGCGCAGTCAGCGCGACCTCTATCGGGTTAATCGTGATCGGGCGGGTCGCAAGCACTGTGTTGTTGGCAGATGACACATAGCGCAACTCGTAGGTGCCGGGCGTGGGAGGCATCAACAGCCCCTTATCGGCAAGCTCAGAGACATAGGTATAATTGACGTAAGATGTCTCGGTTTGATCTAACGCGGCGACGGAGATGTAGTCGCGCGCATTGTTCGGCCCCGTCCATTCGACAGGAATGGTCGATCCTATGGGGGCGGCGTCTTGTGCGGCAATGGTGGCGTCGGGTTGCGGCACAGGTAGCACGACCGTCACCGTCTGTGCGGCCTCGACCACGACGAAATTCAGCGTTCCTTCACTATTGCCGGCCACGTCCCGTGCAATCACCGTGTATTTCCCCGGCTTAAGGTCGGTCGTAAAGGCGCTTCGCGATGTGGCGGCCCCACCTTCGATCAGCCCCCCCTCGGGGCCTGAGATTTGCCAAACAACATTCGAAGTCACTTCCGGTCCATCCTCACCACGTATCGCGCGAAACGTCACGAGGGCTGCGATCGGCCCAGGCTCGGCTTGGACGGTTGCGGTGACTTTGCTCAATGCATCAGACAATTCATCCGCATTTGACGCGGTCAGGAACTGACCTCCGGTTTCATCCGCAATACATTGCATTTGCGCCAGCGCCGCCGCCTCGGTCACATCGAACCCGACAACATGGGCTGTAAAGTCGATGCCTGCCTCTTCAAGCGCGCGGGCAGCGGCGCAAGGGTCGGGATTACAGGTTTCGATACCGTCCGAGACAAGAATGACGGTTGCGGCCTCTTCGGTGTAGCGCAGGGCCTGCGCCGCAGCGATGATCGCGTCGGTCATCGGGGTTTTACCGCGTGGGTTGATCGCGTTCACGGCCTCAAGGATTTCCGCCCCCGTGTTCGGCCCCGGCGCGACGATGGTTTCAATGTCAGCGCAATTTCCCCGCTCACGATGGCCATAAACCGTCAAGCCAAGGTTTTCATCAGGAGGAAAGTCCGCAAGGATCTGTCCGACGACAGTGCGCGCAATGACGATCTTGTTCACTCCGTCGATCTGGCCCCACATCGAACCGGACCCATCCATAACAAGAATTGTGTTGGGTCGTTCCCGGGCGACAGAAAGACCGGGGATCAGGGCGAGGCAAAGGAGCAAGATTGACAAAATACGCATGACAATTCCTCATTCTGAATGACAACAAGCATCAAATCGTGCGCCATTTACGTTTCTGGGTCAAGAAATCGTGAACGATCGAATTTGGCCGCGATAGAGATGGAATTTCCCTTTCGGCTTCGTGGGGTGAGACCAAATTCGTCATCGGTTGGAAAACTGTAAGCGGTGCGCCCACCCCACCTTCCTTATGAGCCCCTGATCTGAGATTCAGCCCCGATGGATAGATTATCAGGGAGTTTCTTCATGGAGCGCTCATCGGAGTTTCTCAGTAACATTGATATGGTTGTGGGGCCGCGTGGTCACCGCCGGTGGCCGGATGCGGTGTCGCGAGGGCGTGGCCGAGATATATTGGTAGAGGGCGCATCGGAGGGCGCTGTGGCACGGCGGTATGACATGCGTGCCAATCATTTGTCCGCTGCCCTGCAGGGTATTGCGCAGCAATGTCCCGTGTATGGACGCCCCCGGGGTTGCAAGCGACTTCTTTTGCTTTGGCACTGGCTATGCGGTCGAGTTCCTTCGTGTATCCGGCCTCTGGTTGCGACCTTCAACGCCGCGGGCCTTCATGGTGAGTTCGAGGAACAGGTCCAAAACGAGAGGCCGAAGTACAAGCTACTCGGGACATTACTGGTTTTCCCATTTCTGATCTCGCCGACGCTTTGCCATGACCTCCGTTCAGAACCACCACATCCCCAGCCTACCGTCGCGCTCAGGCGTTGGCAGGGAGCTCGTAGACGCCGCCATGAACCTTTATGGCCCATGCCATCCGCGCCATCCATCGACCGGCAGCACATGCGCAGCATGTGTGAGAGGGATGTTTGCCAATGCGACAGCAACCAGCATCTTTGGTTTGCGCGCCAGCATGCGGGCTAGCCACGACCCTTCTGGTGCGGCACCACGCCGCTGTGCTGCCTGGATGACCGACATGGCTCCGATGATCAGCAAGCACCGCAGGTCACGTTGCCCCATCCACTGCCCGTCAGGGCCATGCAAAGCATGGTCCCGAGAGGGATCGATATTTTACCGAGCCGCGTCCTGCCTCCGGTTGAATGTTGGCGCGGTGCCAGCCCAACCCAAGCCGCAAAGTCGCATCCTTTGGAAAACATTTCCGACGGTGCAGCCAGAACAGCGATTGATACCGCCGTCACCGGACCAATCCCCGGCATGGTCATCAGCCTTTTCGCAACATCGTTCTGCCGGACAATTTGGCGGAGCTGTTGGGTCAGTTCATCAATGCGCTTGCTCAACTCAGCGATCAGATCGAAGAACATCTGGCAAAGGCCAGTCACTTCGGGCGGCAAATGTTCCGCATTCCCAGTCACCGCTTTTTCCAACCGTGGCAGATGCTGAGGACTCTTTGGGGAGATAATTCCATGCTCTGCCAACCTCTCGTGCCATTTCTTGCAGAAATGCACTGTCGGTCAATGGATGCCCTCGCAACGCGTTAATCGTCTGGGTCCGTTGTGCTGTCAGAAGATCACGCGTCTTCAACACCATTGCCTGGCCTTGTTGCCCGGTGGTCTTGGTCGACACAAACCGCCCTCTCGGCGATGTGAGCATCGCCTGTCGGGTAATACATGGTCGGCCGAGAAGCAGCCTCCGCGATAGCCTTAGCGTCGTTTGCATCGTTCTTTTGCCGCTTCACGTAAGGCTTGACGTATTGCGGGGCGATCAGCCTGACATCGTGGCCGAGTTTTGAAATCTCCCGGCTCCAGTAATGCGCGCCTGCGGGAATGCTCAGTGACATTGTTGGAACCATCACCATTGAGATCCCAAGACGTATCCACAGTGTGGCCATCGACACTGGTGTCGATGGCGTTGCCCGAACCATCGGTAGCCGACGTCGTCTGGGTCGTTGATCCATCCTGATTGTAGCTCATCGACACAGTCGCGGTCTCAAGCAACGAATTGGCACCCGAAGTCAACGTCGTCGAAGATTGGTCGTCCTCTGGACATGTCGTGACAATTTTGTGGAGCTGGTTGCCCCATTGATCGGTATCTATGACCGTCTCGGTCTTGCTGCCGTCCGAGTTCAGAACCGTCGTGTCGCTCCGGTTTTCGTTACCAACGACGTTGGGGATGGTCCCTTAACCGTGCCATTTTTACGTTGCGGACGCGGAACCCGACCAACGTCTTGGACCGAGACGGAGGAATATCTGCCCGATTGCCAGCGGTCCGATACTGCCCCCAAATGCCAGCAGGATTCCGGGCAAACCGGGATTAGGCAATTTCAGAATATCAGACAGTCCCGGCAACCAAAACACCATTGCAATCATTCCAATACAAAGACCGATCGCCCCCCAGACCCAGACATTACGCGTCACTTCGTTGACGAACAGACCACCGCCGGGCATTCGCACATTGAATACGTTCCACAACTGCGCCAACGCAAGCGTCAGGAACGCCACGGTGACAGCCGTTTCAGTAGGAAGCATCAGCCAGTGCAAGGCCAGCCAAAAGGCCGCGAGAACAGTCACAGTAATAGCGCCGCCAAGAACTCCAATCAGTATCCAGCGGCTACGGTCGAGGATTTGTTCGGTGGAATCGCGCGGGGGCTGGCGCATGATGCGCTCGTCGCCCGCGCCAAAGCCCAACGCAAAGGCCGGGAACACATCTGTCACGAGATTCAGAAACAGGATCTGCAATGGCAGCAACGGCATGGGCAAACCTGCTCCGACGGCGAGACCGACAATCAGGACCTCGCTCACATTGCAGGACATCAGATACACGACGAACTTGCGAATGTTGTCGAAGATGACCCGCCCCTGCCGCATAGCCGCTATTATCGTTCCGGCCGAATCGTCCTTAAGAACCATATCCGCTGCTTCACGCGCCACCTCGGTGCCTCGCTGTCCCATGGCGATACCGATATCGGCCTGTTTCAGCGCTGGAGCATCGTTCACGCCATCGCCGGTCATCGCCACGATGTGGCCATTTTGCTGATAAAGCGCTGTCAGCTTCAGCTTGGTCGCCGGGGCGACGCGGGCAAATACGTCGGCAGATAGGATCCGGTTGCGCAGAGAACTGTCGGCATTCTCCGTCTCAAGCTCATCCAGATCGCCCCCTTCCATCACTGTCAGTTTGCCCCCCCTTCCCAGACCAGCTTCGCGGGCGATAGCGGCGGCAGTATCGGCGTGATCGCCGGTCAGCATCACGACACGTACGCCTGCTGCCTGCGCCGCGGCGATTGCTCCGCCAACATCAGCTCGCAATGGATCGCGCAAGCAGACTATTCCGGCGAGAGTGAGGCCCTCATAAGGCGCAGCATCCTCGCGGTCGGCCTGTTTGCAAGCTAGAGCCAAAAGACGCAATCCCTCGCTGGCAGTGGCATGGCTGCGCTCTTGCCACTGCCTACGCGTGGTTCCGTCTAGCGTCTGTTCTCCATCATTTCCCAGAACATTTGTGCAAACGTCCAGAACTGCTTCGGGGGCACCCTTTACGGCATAGAAGAAGCCATCGTCATCACGGTGAACGGTGGCCATCATCTTTGTATTTTGATCAAAGGCGTGTTTTCGTACCTCTTCACATGTCTCCAGCAGGGTATCACGGGACTGTCCAGCATGCCTAGCAACCCGCAGCAGCGCGACTTCCATCGGATCACCTAACTGCTTTTGGTTCCCTTGCTCGAGCGCGGCGTTATTGCACAACGCCCCGATCCGCAGAACTGCGCTCAGTTGCGGATCGGTTTGTGGATCACGTTCACCCGCGCTGGTTTCAAACTGTACCGTCTCGTCATTCCAATCGACGCTTACATCCGCCGCTGACGTCAGGTAGCGAACCACTGCCATGCGGTTTTCGGTCAGCGTGCCGGTCTTGTCTGTCAAGATCACCGTTGTTGCGCCCAAGGCTTCTACCGAGGACAAGTTCGAGATAATCGCATTACGCTCAGCCATGCGCCACATGCCCCTGGCTAGGCTCAGGGTAGCCACCACAGGCAACCCTTCGGGCACCGCGGCAACGGCAAGGGCCACGCCGGTCTGGATCATCGCCGCGATCTCATGACCACGAAGGATTCCCGCCCCAATGACCAAAACAGCCAGCGCTAAAGTCAGCCAGACCAACCGATGCCCCAAACGGTCAAGACCCATTTCCAGCGGCGAGGCTGCCGACTCGGCAGTCTGAACAAGATGGTTGATCCGGCCCAGTTCGGTGGCCATGCCGGTGGCCGTCACAATACCTTCGCCCATGCCCTGTGTTATCGCAGTACCCTTGAACGCCATACTTGAGCGGTCCCCGATGACAGAATTGGGAGAGACGGGTTCCACCTGTTTGACGACAGGAACGGATTCACCGGTCAGAACGGATTCATCGCTATGTAGGTTCGAAGCTTCAATAAGCCGCAGATCGGCGGTCACCATATCGCCCGCCTCCAAAAGGACGATATCGCCTGGCACCAATTCATGCGCATCGACGCTAATTACCTTGCTGCCCCGCCGCACCCGAGTGGTAAACTCGGACATGCGCGCCAGTGCTTCCATAGACCGGGCGGCACGTAGTTCGGTGAAAAAGCCGATCGCGGTGTTGATAGCAAGCACCACAACGATTGCGATGCCTTCGGCAATATCCCGATAATATAATGAAACCGCCGCAGCAAATACCAAAAGCCAGACGATCACCCCTTTGAACTGATGTGCAAATATGACGAGCGCGCTTTTCTTTTCATTTACGCGCAATTGATTTTGGCCATACTGTGCCTGGCGTCTCAAGACGTCAGGCTCGTCTAGCCCACAGACCGGATCCACATTTTGATCCTTCACCACAACCTTGACCGGCTTTGCAAAGGCGTCACTTTGGCCAGAAGTGCTCATCTTAATTTCCATTTATGCTGTAAAGTTCAGTAGCAGGTTTTTCCGCCAACACGAAACATCCGAGAATTGGCGCTGCACTTGGCCTCCCTAGCGGAACCGAGAGCGGCCATGCGGCGGCGCTGCAAGAGCTCAACCGGGCAAGAGCAGCCCTTATCGACGCGCTCGGCACTTTGCCAACGTTCACCGATAGTTGTCCGTTGCGGCCCAGCGTCTTGGAAGCAACCATTTACGTCGACTTGCAGAATCATCAAGACCCGGAAGAGCCGCATCGCGGAACCGATTCACCACGGCGGGTTCCCCGGAGCAGCGCTTTGTATGACTCCTCGATTACAGGCATCCAACACGATCCTCTTACAGAGCTTGATTGAACGCCGGCGCGCAACGGAATTAGCGGTGGCTGGGAGGCCACCTTGTGGTCTGGCCGACGTGGGTATGCCGACATCGATTTTCAGAGCAGGCTTTTGGGCTTTTGCAACAAGTCTCTAACGAAGCCCATAAACCGAGCGGCCTTTGCACCGTCAATAACCCTATGATCATAGGAGAGAGAAAGCGGTAAGATCAATCGCAAAGCAATCTTGCCTTCAAATTCAACGGGTTGTTGGCGAGCGCGTGACACGCCCATGATGGCGACTTCGGGGGCATTGATAATAGGCGTAAATGCCGTGCCGCCAATCTTACCCAAACTGGTGACGGTAAATGTGCCACCTTCCGCATCGGCAAAGCTGAGTTGACCGGTGCGCGCCTTTTCGGCAAGGGTTGCCGCCGATGATGCGAGATCTTCGAGGTTCAACTTGTCAGCGTTTTTTAGAACCGGAACAATAAGACCACCCGGCGTATCAACAGCAATACCAATGTTAAAATAGCGCTTGATAAAGAGATTTTCTTCAGTTTCATCCAGAGATGAATTGAAATCTGGATACTCCTTGAGTCCAGCGAGACAGGCCTTGACGATGAAGGACAAGGTTGAAAGCCGGGCGCTATCTTTGGCTTTGTCGTTATGTTGATGTCGCAATGCTTCCAGATCACTTATGTCCACGCTGTCATGGTGGGTGACATGGGGAACATTCTGCCAACTAGCAGCCATGCGAAGACCAATAATCTGCCGGATATTATCCAGCGGAACAGTCTCAACCTTGCCGAACAGGGAATAGTCATATGTCTGCACCGAAAGGTGTTCTGATGTATTTTTCCGCGGACTGGTCATTTTACAAGCATCCAATTGAGGGTTCAATTTTTCAGTCGCCGGCAAAGATCGTGTCGCCGCTCTTTCCATCAAGGCCAGGATGGCCATCGAACCGCACCACACCCACCGCAGCTTTGCCGGCCACGGCTTTGGCAATGCGCGCCGTTCCGGCAATGCCGAACCCGCCACATAATTCGATGGCCACTATACCGTCAGCAACAAGAGTTTTTGCCACCTTCTCCGCATCTGCATAGTCAACGGAAGCAACGACGGTCAGATCCACGCTTGGCGTTGTAACCACCTGACGGTCAGTGGCGGAATCGGCACCTTCTGCCAGAAAAATAAATGCTGCTTTCAGCTTCATGTGATCACATTCCGAGGCCTCACCATACGGCGATCAAGCCTCCTCCTCTGGTTTGAAATTGGCGATGAAACTGTCGATATCTGCATCACTGGTATCCGCGCTGGCGATGATGCCGATCAGGCCCCCAACGGGGAGCGTGTCTCCCTCGTTGGCAACACGGCGGCGGAAGACACCGTCGGTAGGCGCCTCGCAGGCGTTGGTGATCTTTTCGGTCTCGATCCCGGCGATTTCGTCACCTTCTGAGACCTCATCACCGACCTTTACCTGCCAATCGACAACCTTGCCTTCGGTCATCGTCATGCCCAGTTTAGGCATGACGATTGCTGTGATCTTTTGGTCTGCCATCACTTGACCCCCATTACCGCACGAATTGCGGCCTGAATGTCATCAACACTGGGGATATATGCCTTCTCGAGGTTTGGCGCGAACGGCACCGGCGTATGGGGCGGCATCACCCGTTTGATCGGTGCCTTGAGCGCATCAAACGCCCGTTCCGCAACAATTGCCGAGATATCGGACGCCATACCACAACGTGGAGACGCCTCATCGACAACGATCAACCGCCCGGTCTTTTTCACCGACGCGATGATCGCATCCTCGTCAAGAGGTGATGTGGTGCGCGGATCCAGCAAGGTACATTCAATACCGTCCTTGGCCATCTGATCGGCGGCCGTCTTGGCATACCCAACCATCATTCCAATTGCGACGATGGTGACATCCTTGCCCTCTCGGACAGTGCGCGCCTCGCCGAACGGAATTGCGTAGGGCTCGTCTGGCACCTCCTCCTTGTCATCAAACATTGTATTGTGCTCAAAAAAGATAACCGGATCATCATCCCGGATAGCCTGCGTCATCAAGCCCTTGGCCTCATAGGGAGAAGATGGAATGACAACTTTGATCCCCGGTATATGGGTCAGCATAGGATAAAGGCACTGACTGTGCTGGCTCGCACCACCAAAACCCGCACCATAAAGAGTACGCACGACGCAAGGAGTTTTGGCTTTTCCACCAAACATATACCGGAACTTGGCCATCTGGTTCATGATTTGGTCGCCACAAACGCCGAAGAAATCGATGAACATTAGCTGGGCCACAGGGCGCAAACCGGTCAACGCCGCACCCGCCGCCGCACCAATGAACGCGCTCTCGGTGATGGGGGTGTCCAGCACCCGTTCGCGCCCGAATTCAGGCATCAGCCCCTTGGTCGCACCCAGCACGCCACCCCATGCATCTTGCTCGCCACCAGTTCCCATACCGCCGGCTATGTCTTCGCCAAGCAGGATGACTGTCGGATCGCGACGCATTTCGTCACGCATGGCCTCATTGAGGGCTTCGCGAAATGATTTCACAGACATGATTTTCCTCCGAATTCCAGGATCAATAAGACAGATAGACGTCAGTCATGAGGGTTGAGAGGTCTGGGGGTGGTGCGGCCTTGGCCTCTTTGACAGACACGTCAATCAGGGTCTCCACCTCTTTATCGATCGCGTCGAGATCTTCGACGTTCAGCATTTTGCCGCCCGTTGTGCGCGCTCGAAAGAATTTCAATGCATCCAGATATCGACGCTCATCCTTGACTTCATTCAATGGCTTATAGGAAGAAGCATCGCCCTCGAAATGGCCGTAATAGCGGGTAAACTCGATATGGATAAAGCGCGGCCCCTTACCATTGCGAATGGCGTTGGCAGCATCTTCCGCAGCGCGATAAATCGCAAAGTAGTCGTGGCCATCAACGCGCGTGCCTTCGATCCCGAAGCCTTCGGCGCGTCGCACGGGATTATGCCCGCCGATTGACCAGGAGCTTGATGTGGATTCCGCATAGCCGTTGTCTTCAAGCACGAAAAGAACCGGCAGGTCATAGACGCGGGCAAAGTTCATCGATTCAGATGTCGTTCCCTGATTGAACGCACCATCACCAATGAATGAGACCGAAAGACCGCCCGTCTTCAGCGTCTTCGCGCTCAGCGCCGCGCCACATGCAAGTGGCGAACCCGCGCCAACGATGCCGTTTGCACCAAGCATGCCAACGTCTAGATCAGCGATGTGCATAGAACCGCCTTTGCCGGCACAAAGACCATCAGCGCGACCAAAAATCTCTTTCATCATGCCTTTGACATCGCAACCCTTCGCAATCGCATGGCCATGACCGCGATGGGTGCTGGCAACGGTATCGTTCTTGCCAAGCTGCTGGCAAATGGCCGTCGCTGAGGCTTCTTCGCCCGCATATAGATGGACGAACCCTGGAATTTGGCCTGTCATGAATTCCTTATGCACACGCTCTTCAAATTCGCGGATCGTGCGCATCGTGCGATAGCCGTCGAGCAGTCCTGATTTATCGATTTTCATGATCACAACTTCCTTATC
Source organism: Thioclava sp. (assembly GCF_048263065.1). Taxonomy (NCBI): domain Bacteria; kingdom Pseudomonadati; phylum Pseudomonadota; class Alphaproteobacteria; order Rhodobacterales; family Paracoccaceae; genus Thioclava; species Thioclava sp. Next base: position 53,893 of record NZ_JBLXEM010000013.1, on the reverse strand, counting down.
CGGTGTTTTTACAAATTGGGGGCTATTCAGCGACAGCGGATTGTTTGTCAGCAAATTCGTCATAGGCGCGCATCGCTTCGACGCCATAAACTGACGAGGGACCCCCACCCATCAACAGCGTAACGCCAATCATCTCGGCTACTTCCTCACGGGTCGCACCTGCTTTGAGGACAGCCTGCGCATGATGCGCCAAGCATCCATCGCAGCGCACGGTTATACCGATAGCAAAGGCGATCAGTTCTTTTGTCTTGGTGGAAAGGGCGCCGTCCTTGATGGCGGCAACCATCAAATCCTGAAAGCCAGTTGCAGGACCAGGGATGTCCTTAGCCAAGTTAGCAAAGCCGCTGTGATATCTATCTGCAATTGTCGAATAGCTTTTCATGATCTCGCTCCGGTTGCTTTGTGTGGCAAGAGGGCCACGCGTCGGAGGGAGTCGCCTTGATTCAGATCAAAATGACCCGAGATAGTTGACAAGATCTCCGTCAGAGACCAGCCGACAAAGTGGCGGGTTTGCGATTCGCTTTAGCGATAGTTTCAATCTCGGACAGCGCCCCGGTGAGGTGCTGTCTGCTGGATGCGGACCAGTCACATTTTTTCAAAAGGTCGCGCGTGATGAGATGCCGCGCACTTTGCTGAAATGGTTGTGGGCCGGAGCGTGGATGGATGTAAACATCCTGCAATGTTCACAATCGACGAGCGCCGAAAACTACAACACGACCTGCCGACCCCGCCGGAGATAAGCAGGCGTGCTTTGGCGCAGTGGCTCGACCGCGCTGCTGATTGAGAGCGGGAATAGACGGTGGATGGAGAGCGCCAGCTTGTTTTGTTGTGAACGAATGCACAATGCGCAGGTTGTGGTCTTAATAAGAGCTATGTCCAAGAGCGGGGCGCGAGTGACGTGACCGGCCTAGAGCAGCCGTTGGTCAGAGGGATCGGCGCTGCGGCGCAGCTTACCCGGTGCGGACATTGGCCCATCATATCTGACGAAGGTGCCCCCGCGGCGCAGCTCAAACCCGTCTTCACGGCGCGCATGCGTAACTTACGCGGCGCTCTTCCATTTTACGGGGGTAACGTAAACGATGCGATCATCAAGACTGACCATCACATCGCCGTCCTGAATATTGACCTGCAGCTTCATCGCGCGGCTTGCCAGCTTTGCCAATGCGCTTGTGTCAGTCTCTGAGAAATTTATCACCTGAAGATTATCAAAACGGGTGATGCTGTTTTTGATCTTATCCCACCACATCTCGGCAGTCCTACCGCCGTAGGAATAGACAATCACCTTGTCGGCTTTGCCACAGGATTGACGTATCACCTTCTCACTTGGAACTCCGAGCGTCACCCACACTTCGAGCTCTCCACTCAGGCTTTTTTGCCAGATATCTGGCTCGTCATCCGTTGAAAGGCCCTTTGTCATTTCCAAATGCTCATGAGCATTTAGCGCAAAAGCGACGATGCGCACCATCAGCCGTTCATCCGTCTCGGAGGGATGCTTGGCCACGGTCAGTTTGTGGGTCTCATAATAGTGCCGATCCATATCGGAGACCGAGAGTTCGACTTTATAGATGGTGGCATTTTGCGCCATGATGTGCCCCAAATCTTCAAAGATTGGGATGCCTACTCCGTCTGCGGACCTTTGGAAAGCACTTAGAATGGTAGTAGATTATAAGGGCCGAGCGGTGTTTCTACCGCCCGGAATCACAAACCTGTGATTGACACGAAAATACTTGAGCGATCACTCAAGAATGCGTATGGAGTCACAAGAACGTCGAAAAACAGGCCGCCATGCGACCTCCCTGACAGCTTTGAAGGTGGTCATGACGAAGCCCGAGAGTATTCGCCCGCCTTTTCGCGCAAAAAACACCGCCATTTAGACACGCCTGACCTGCGACAAACGCATCCTGCCGCGCAAGTTTAGGCACGCGATCCACTTGAAAGGAAAACACGCTATGGCCGACTATACCCCCCCCAAGGTCTGGACATGGGATGCCGAAAATGGCGGCGATTGGGCCAAGACCAACCGTCCAATCGCAGGCGCAACCTTTGACGCGGAACTTCCCGTCGGGAAGCACCCGCTTCAGCTCTATTCGATGGGCACGCCCAATGGCCAGAAGGTCACGATCATGCTCGAGGAACTTCTCGCGCTTGGCAAAACGGGCGCGGAATATGACGCCCATCTGATCAGGATCGGCGAGGGCGATCAGTTTTCCTCTGGTTTCGTGGCGCTCAATCCGAACTCCAAGATCCCGGCGCTGCTGGATCGCGACACCGGCACGCGCGTGTTCGAAAGCGGCTCAATCCTGCTGTATTTGGTTGAGAAATTCGGGGCGTTTTTGCCAAGCGATCCTGCGCAACGCACCGAGATCCTGAACTGGGTGTTCTGGCTGCAAGGCTCTGCGCCCTATCTGGGGGGCGGGTTCGGTCACTTCTACGCTTATGCGCCGGAGAAATTCGAATATCCGATCAACCGCTTCACGATGGAAGTAAAACGCCAGATGGATCTGTTGGACCGGGAACTCGCCGAGCACCGCTATTTGGGCGGCGACGAATACACCATCGCGGATATGCTGACATGGCCTTGGTATGGCAATCTGGTTTTGGGTGAAGCCTATGATGCGGGCGAGTTCCTTGATGTGGAAAGCTACACCAATCTGCGTCGCTGGGCCGACAAGATCCTTGCCCGTCCCGCCGTGCAACGGGGCCGCATCGTTAACCGCACCCGTGGCCCGCTGAACGAGCAACTGCACGAACGCCATGACGCGTCCGATTTCGACACGAAAACCCAAGACAAAATTGCAGCCGCGGTTGAATGATCCCCGCTTCTCTCAAGCCCACAGGATACGACATGTTGAAATTTTACTATCACCCCACGCCGAACCCGCTGAAAATCGCTTTGTTCTTGGCAGAAACCGATCTGCCCTACGAAGTGGTGCCGGTCGACACCGCGCAGGGCCAGCAACACACTCCGGAATTCCGGGCCATCAACCCCAATGGCAAGGTGCCTGCAATCGATGACAATGGCACCGTCGTGTTCGACAGCACGGCGATCCTTGTCTATCTCGCAGACAAGACGGGCAAGCTGGGCGTCGCGCCCCAAGATCGCGGTGCGCTGCTGTCTTGGCTGCTGTTCATTGCCTCGGGTCTGGGGCCGTTTTCGGGGCAAAGCGTTCACTTCCACCACAGCGCACCCGAAGACCTCCCCTATGCTAAAAACCGCTACATGCGCGAAGCAGAGCGTCACTATCAGGTGCTCAATGACCACCTGAAGGGCCGTGAGTTCATCGTAGGTGACAGCTATTCCATCGCCGATATTTCCGCATGGGGCTGGGCCATCCGCGGCGAGCGGGTGTTGGGCGGCGAAGGTCTTGAGCGTTTTCCGGAAGTCGCGCGCTGGTTCAAGGCGATCAACGCACGCCCTGCCGTTGAAAAGGCGCAGCAGATCGGCAAGGGCGAGACCTTCAAAACGCCCGGTGATGAAGCCTCGCTTCGCGCGTTATTCCCAAGCAACTACGTGAACGCATGATATTCGCCCGCCCCAAGCCGAAACTCTCGGGGCGGGCCTTCGGACATGGTGTTCGCACAGTGAACTCTGCCAGCTTGGGATGACGTCGCGGATATTCCAAGTCATGCAATACTAGGCACGAATGTCGTAGATCGGCTAAAAGCCATTAACCAGAACAGCACTAAAAACTGGCTGGCAGAGGGCGAAAATAAAAATCCAAACGCCGCATGGCCGCATGTTTTCTTTAAAGTCACCCCGCAAAGCTGACCGCTACTGCATTGCAGAAAGACACTGGGACTTAGCTCTTTCCTGTCTCGTCAGGCGTTGGCACCAATTGACGCGCTCGGACTTGGCGCTGTCCAATATGCCAAAGATAGAGCGCGAGACTAACAATGACGATCGCGCCGCCGGCCAGCATGGCAGGGGTCGGTGCCACGTCGGTTCCGGCCCAAATCCAGATGGGGCCGAGAACCGTTTCGAGAAGCATCAGCAGACTGACGTTCGACGGGTGCGTGTAGCGCGATGCAAGCGATAGCGAGAAGAACGACACTGGCAGCACAAGAGCGCCCGCAAGCGCGATCGCCCAGACGTGACCTGCCATCATCGCGCTCGTTCCCGTCCAGGCAAGACCTGCAAGGCCCGCCAGCGTTGCCCCGACCCCTACGGCTAGCAGGATCGGCAATTGCGCATTGGCTCGGATGATAACGAAACTGAGCGCGAGGAACATCGCAACACCCAGCCCTATTGCAGCGCCAAGCAGCGGGCTGCCGGTGGTCTGCGCGGGTGCTGTCCCGAAAACAGCGACGCCGATGCCAGCCAACACGGACGCTGTCGCAACCCACGTTGTCCAATGCGCGGTCTCTCCCATAATCATCCGCGACAGCAGCGCGGCAAAGATTGGCACGGTAGCAACGCTGAATAGCACGACCGAGACCGGCGCCACCGCGATGCCGATAGCAAAGAGCGAGGCGTTGCAAGCTTGGCAAAGCACGATCAGAAGCCCCGCCCCGCAGGCGATGGCACGCAGATCGCCTTGAAGGTGGCGCCACCGGAAGATCAGCCAAGCCAGTAGCATCGCCGAGCCCATCAGGAGCCCGCGCCAAGCGACCATCTGGGAGCCATTCATCTCGGACCACCGCATGAGCAATGTGTCAGGCGTGATCGCCAGCGCCCCGAAAAGGGCGAGGAAGATGCCGAACGTGGGACTTCGTGTCATTTGCGATTCCAGAAGCGTGGGCCAGCCCAAGCCTTACCGTTCCGCCCACAACATTCCAAGGTTTTCTAAAACATCACGCGGTTCCCTCTACACTACGAATGTGATCAGTCGACCTCGGTCCAGAACGATCATTCGCGCGGCATGCAGCAGACCACCAGTTCCAGTCCTTACTTGCCGTTCGGCGAGGTTAAGGGCCATCACTGTGCTACTGCCATCAACACCGGCAGCTTCCGCCGCGCTCATCTTCCAAACTTCTGCGATGCGCGAGAAGGCCTTTATCGCGACCGCGTTCCTTGCAAACGTCTCAGCATTGCTTGCTTGGCCTTGCATCTCGCCCTCCATCTCCATCAATCTCAGACACCTTTTTGAGCGTTTGCCCCTACGAATTGAGACACCGGGCATTTTTGCGAGCGATGCAGCACGAATAAGCAGGGCCATGTCTCCTCCACTGAAGGACCAGACCCCAGGCAAAGTGACCGAATTCGTCTCAGCCGTTGCGAGCAATCGCTTTCTGGTCAGCGAACGGGATGGTTCAGAAAGCCTCTAAATAGGGCATCATGATCAACGGCACGCACATCTCACAGTCTTCATGGCGACTTTCATTTTGGCGCGACGGCTAAACGCTTTCATTGCCCTGACGTCTTACAAATACGCCTGCAAGTTCCGGACTTCGGTGCGAGTAAATTCATCTACATGAGGGCTGAACTTTTGCTGCAAAGTGTTGCGCCAGTTAGCCAGCTCAATTCCCGCGACGCATTAGATAAACATCCATCACCCAACCGTTCTTTGTGCGCAAGGCGGCGCGGGTGGTGATGATCTGCGTCCCAACCGCACGTAATGGTCCCGCAATCAGTGCCTCTTGCGGCATCGCCACGCAGCCGCCCCACCAGATCGAAATCCCCTCCGGGTCGAGCGCCTGGAAAGAGCACTCCCCGTCCAGTACCACGACAACCGTTTGGGCCCCTACTGGCCAGCCATTTGTGCGCAGTTGGCGCCCCGTGGTAATAATCACCGGAGCGCCCACCTCATTGAGCGGTATCGCATGAGCCGCACATAACGCCTGAATTGCGGTGATGCCGGGGATCACGTGCGGGACCACAGGGATCCTCCGCCCCAACCGTTGGGCAATCCGCAGGCTACTATCATACAGCATCGGATCGCCCCATATCAGCAACGCTACGCGACCCGCAGGATTTGCGCCCAAGACCGCGCAAATCTGGTGTTCCCACGCTGCAGCGATTGCATCGTGCCAGTCGGCGACGCCCACAGAATAGGACGGGTTGGCGGCATCACGCACTGGCAGGTCAAACTCGACAACCTGTGTCTCCGCATTGACCAAATGTTGCGACAACAACGTCCTTCGCAGCCCGGCGAGGTCGGATTTATCCGCCCCTTTCAACGGGATCAGGATCAGATCGGCCGCGTTCATCGCCTTAACGGCTTGCGCCGTGATGTGATCAGGGTTGCCGGTTCCAATACCGATCAGGCTAAGCTCGATCATCTAAGTGCTCCGTCGCAAAAGGGAGGCCGAAGCCTCCCAAACATTTGCAAATTCCCGGCTGTTCTCAGGCAAAAAGGCGTGGGGTCACCCAAACCGAGCCCTTGAGCGCATGCAGCCGCTTGGCCGCACCAAGAACCGCTAGGTCAACCAGCGGTTCAAGCAAGATGACCGACATATAAGCGACGCCGAAGGTCATAACCTGACCGATCTCGGCAAAGCCCTGTCCATAAAGCGCCCAGAACGCCACCCAGCCGACGATGCCGCCTTGATACGCCGTCGAAAGCGCAAGCGCCTGCGTATATTTGAGATCAACATAGGCAGTGCCCGGCGCAATCAGGCGCTGCGCGAGGTATTGCAGCCCGAACAACGGCACCAGCAGCGTGGTCACGTTCATGCCGTATTGCGGCAGATCGAACTGCGCAAAAAACAGGCCCTGAATAAGCAACCCAAGCGACAGACCAATCGCGGCAGGTGCCGCCCCGAGCGTTAGAAACAAGGTCGAGCCTAGGATAAGGTGCACCTCGGACACGCCAACCGGGTAATGCGGCATCAGTTGGAAAAAGGTGAAAACTGCGAGCGATGCGATGGCCGTGCGCAACACAAGCGAGCCAAGCCCTTGTTGGCGCACCGCTTCATAGGCGGTCTTGAGCGTATACACCCCCGCAGTAGCAGCGGTTGCGTAGCTGAGAATGAGTTTGGCGCCCGTGACGACGCCCGGTTCGATATGCATATTACAGATCTCCTTGCCGTCACACCCGACGGCTGGTTGAGTTGACCTGATGGCCGGTTTCCTGGCTCGCGGGTCGAGGCGGCACTCTACCTTCCCAGGGGCACATCCCCAGTGGTTTTTCAGAGCGCGCTCGCCGCATACAGTCGCGGGGGCGGCCGGGGCTTTGGGTGCCGCAACTTGGTCCACCCTTCCCCGTTCCCGATTGAGCCCTGCGCTTTGCGCAATCATGGGCACCAAACAGGGGTTCAGGTAAACGCGAGCGCGCATGTAACGTCAAGCCCCGGTTGAGTGCTTGTCCTCGGCCTCGCCAGCAAGAGGCCCATATAAGATCAACGCGGGTTGATCGGGGCACGCCTGCGCAAGCTGATCGGCAAGCGCACCAATTGTGCTGCGTTGCAGTTTTTGTTCCGCATGCCCCACAGCTTGGGCCAAAAGCGCGGGCGTGTCGCGCGACATTCCTTGCGCAATCAACTGAGCCGCCAGCTTGGGAAACGTGCGTTTACCCATATAAACCACTGTCGTGGCCCCCGGATCGGCCAGTGCCGCCCAGTTCAGCGCTTCGGGCAAATCGCCGGTCACATCCGCGCCGGTCACAAACTGCACCCGCCGCGCCGACAAGCGCCGTGTCAGGGGCAGCCCAGCCGCCGCCGCCGCCGCGCACGCAGATGGCACGCCGGGAATGATCTCGTAATCGATCCCGGCCGCATCAAGCGCGATCATCTCTTCTTCCAGTCGCCCGAAAATACCGCAATCGCCCGATTTGAGCCGCACCACGCGCGCGCCGGTGCGTGCGTGATCCACCAGCAACCGGCTAACGTGGTTTTGTTTGACCGAAGGGCGGCGCGCGCGCTTGCCCACGGCAATCAATTCGGCCTGCGGCCCCGCATGACTTAGGATCGCCCCCGAGGCGAGGTCATCAAACAACACCACATCGGCGCGTTGCAACCGATCAACCGCCTTGAGGGTCAACAAATCGGGGTCTCCGGCGCCCGAGGAAACGAACGAGACAAATTCACTCATAGGCTGGCCTCTGCAATAAAGTGAAAAAACGTGCCGCTAACTTGGCCACCACCTGCGGCCTTTCGCCATGAACCGGTTTGCGCCACGCCAGCCCCATTAGCGTCGCAAACCTCGGCCAAGGGCGCATCGGGCTGCGATAGGATCGTCGCATAGTGAAACTCATGCCCACGCAAGCGCGCACCAACCGCATGGCCCGGGATCGGCGCGCTCAACCGCGCCAGACGGTAGCCCAAATTCATCTTGCGCTTGGCAAAACTGGTCTCAAGCCCAAGTAGCCCAAGCATCGCATGGCGCTGCCCCTGCGCATCAATCAACCCTGCACCCAAAGCCATGTAACCGCCGCATTCACCATGAACGGGCCGGGTTTGTGCAAAACGCCCAATCCCGGCGCGCAGGGTTGCATTCGCGGCCAGACGCCCGGCATGCAACTCGGGATAGCCCCCCGGCAGCCAGCAGCAGTCCGCGCTATCGTCAGGCCCCTCGTCAGCCAGCGGCGAAAACGGCAAGATGGTCGCGCCCGCCGCGCGCCAGCCCTCAATCAGATGGGGATAGACGAAAGAAAAAGCCGCATCGCGTGCCAAAGCGATCCGCATTCCGGGCGGTGGTGTGAGACGATGCACCGCCGGTTTCCTTTGCCCGGCACGCGCTGCGGCGACAATGGCATCAAGATCGCAATGCGCCGCCACGACATTCCCCGCCTTGGCGAGAAGGGATTCGAGGTCACCCGTCTCTTCGGCCTGCACTAGTCCCAGATGGCGCGATGGCAACTCAATTCCCGCCTGACGCGGCAGCGCGCCAAGCACCGGGATCGCGGCCTGCGCAAACCCCGCGCGCACCAACGCCTCATGGCGGGGCGAGGCGACTTTGTTCAGCACCACCCCCGCGACTTGCGCATCCTCGCGAAACTGCGCCAAACCTTGCGCCACAGCCGCTGCGCTTTGCGCCTGCCCCGTGACATCAATCACCAGAACGACCGGCCAGCCCATCAGGGCGGCGATATCCCCGCTTGCTCCGACCCCGGTTTCGCCCGGTTGCGCCACGCCATCAAACAGCCCCATCGAGCCTTCTGCGACAGCAATATCGGCCTCTCTATCCGCGAGGTCTAAAATCTGCGCAGGCGCCATGGCCCAGCCATCAAGGTTGAGCGACGCGCGTCCCGCCGCCACCGTGTGAAAGGCCGGATCAATGTAGTCGGGGCCGCATTTGAAGGGCTGCACCGCCATTTCGCGCGCCCGCAACGCCGCCATAAGCCCCAGTGTGAAGGTTGTTTTCCCCACACCCGAAGCCGCACCGGAGATCACCAACCCCGGCGTCATGCGCCAGCCCCGGGGAAACGCGGATTGGTGCCAACGGGGCGATACCGGCGATCATAATCACCCGAATAAAGACGGCTTTCGTCAAACTCCTCGGCGCCGATTGAGCGTCCGACAAGGATCAAAGCCGTGCGCGCCATCTCATCGCCGACGGCTGTTTTCAGCGTTCCCAAGGTCGCGCGCACCACCCGCTCATCAGGCCAGCTCGCACGCCAGACCACCGCCACCGGGCAATCCGCGCCGTAATGCGGGGACAGATCAGCCACGACTTTTTCCAACACGTGAACCGAGAGATGAATCGCCAGCACCGCCCCGGTGCGCGCAAAGTTTTGCAGGCTCTCTGCCTCGGGCATCGCGCTCGCGCGTCCCGAGGTGCGCGTCAACACCACCGATTGCACCACGCCCGGCAAGGTTAGCTCGGCCCCAAGTGTCGCAGCGGCGGCGGCAAAGCTCGGCACGCCGGGCGTCACATCATAGGGAATGTCCAGCGCGCGCAACCGGCGCAACTGCTCGCCCATCGCGGACCAGACCGACAGGTCACCCGAATGCAGCCGCGCCACGTCATTGCCCTCGAAATGGGCCGCACTGATCGCATCGGTAATTTCATCAAGGCTCAGCGAAGCAGTGTTCACGATCTTTGCGCCTTCGGGGCAATGATCTAGCAGCGCCTTTGGCACCAGCGAGCCCGCGTAAAGACACACCGGGCTGGATGCGATCAGATCGCGCCCACGCAACGTGATCAGATCGGCCGCTCCGGGTCCGGCTCCGATAAAATGCACTGTCATATCTTATCTCCTTGTGCGCGCGCGATGGTCACGCCGCCGATAATTCTACGCGTATGGCATAGCCGCGCGCCCGCCCCTGCGGCGATGAGTGCCGCAGCTTCTGCCACCGAGCCGGTGCCATACGCGCTGAGCGATGCCTTGGATTGCGTCGGCGTTGCCACCCCCGCCACGTCGACGCCCACCACCCGCACCCCCGGCAAGGCTGCGGCCAATGCCGACGCTTTTTGCGCGGCAGTGGCCACGCAATCAAATGCCCCGGCCTGCTCCAACGCAGCCGCCAAGGCCTTTGGCGTAATCGTTCCGCGAAACCCAAGCCCCACGACCCTCATCGCGTTACCGCCCATTGCACGACCGGGCGCGCGGGCAGCCAGCCGCGCATCCGTCCCAAAGGCGCAGCTTGGGCGATCTCAATCCGGGTCAGCGTGCCGCCGAGGCGCGCGTGCAAGGCCACCAACAGGGCCTCGGTCTCTAGCGTCACAGCATTGCAAACAAGGCGCCCGCCGGGCCCAAGATGTCCCCACAGCGCGTCAAAAAGCGCCCCCGATCCACCGCCTCCGACAAAGATCGCATCCGGTGGCGGAAGATTTTCCGCCAGCACCTCGGGGGCGTGCCCCTGAACCAATGTAATCTGGCGGGTTAAACCGAATGCGTCGATATTGGCGCGGATATTGGCGCAGCGGTCCGCGCGTGGCTCAATTGCAACCGCTCGACCGCCCGCAAGCCCCCATTCAACGCAGATTGACCCCGATCCCGCGCCAACATCCCACAACATCTCGCCCGGACGCGGCGCCAGTGCTGCAAGCGTAAGCGCGCGCACGGCTGATTTGGTGATTTGCCCGTCATGCACGAATGCGCTTTCAGGACGCCCCGGAACGCGCGACAGACCAGCCCCGACTGGCAAATCTACGCCATCAAGCGCCACCGTCACAGGTGCTGCGACATCTGCAATCGCAAAGCTATCCGCCCGCGTCTGACGGAGGCGTTCGTGTGGGCCGCCAAGGCGTTCAAGAATATGCATCTGCACCGCGCCAAAGCCGTTTTCAGTCAGCCATTGCGCAAGTTCCGGCACCGCTTTAGCGTCACGCAGCGTTGCGACAATCTGCATCCCGCAATGAATTTCACTACCAAGCGGCGCAAAACCGACGGCATGTAAGCCCATCGCACGAACCTCTTCGACCCGCCAACCAAGGCGCGCACAGGCCAGCGACACCACACCCGCAACCGGATGTGCGCACCATTCCTCGGGCGCAAGATGTCGGGCCAACGCGCCGCCCACGCCAAACCAGAACGGATCGCCCGAGGCCAGCACCACCACCGGCCGCCCGCGCAACGCCAGCACAGGGGCAAGATCAAAAGGCACTGACCACGCGCGGCCCCGACCTTGTGCGTCGATCAGGCTTAGATGGCGCCCCCCGCCAAAAATGACCTGTGCGCGCGAGAGTGCATCGCGGCTTGCATCTGACAGCCCGCACAGGCCATCTTCGCCAAGACCGATGATGCTGAGCCAAGGATTACACATGACGCGCCTCTTGCTGCTTGGCGGCACCAGCGAAGCCAGCCAACTGGCCCAAAGGCTTGCCCAAGATGCGATTGGGGCAATATTTTCCTACGCCGGACGCACGCGCGCGCCAGCCTCGCAACCGCTGCCGATGCGGATTGGTGGATTTGGCGGCATCAATGGTCTGGCCGAATATATCCGCACCAAACACATCTCTCATGTGATCGACGCCACCCATCCCTTTGCCGCCCAAATAAGCCATAACGCCATCGCCGCCTGCGCGCAGACCAACACACCCCTTCTGAGTTATCAGCGCGCGCCTTGGCAGGCAGGGCCTGACGACGCGTGGTGTCATGTGCCCGATATCAACGCTGCGCTGGCCGCCCTGCCCGAGCCCCCCGCGCGGATCTTTCTTGCGATTGGCAAGCAACAGTTGGGCGTGTTTGCCAGAAAACCGCAGCATCATTATCTGGTGCGGCTGGTTGACCCGCCCACGACGCCGCTGCCCTTGAGCAACGCGCAGATCGTGATCGCACGCGGCCCGTTCACGCAGCCCGAGGACACCGCACTGATGCGCACCCATGAGATCACCCATATCATTGCCAAGAATTCCGGTGGCGCGGGTGCAAAGGCCAAGCTTTTGGCGGCGCGCACATTGGGGCTGCCGGTGATCATGGTGGACCGACCGGACATGGCCGCGCGCGACATCCGCGACAGCGTTGAGGGCGTGATGGATTGGTTGGCCGATCATGACGTAGCCCCGCCATCAGGCGCGCTGCGCGGCGTATAAACCCACGCTCCAACACGCCGCGTTGTGCTATTGCCCACGATGACAACGGTGCGCATATCGGCCATCTCGGGTGTCGCCTGATCTAGGGTGACGACGGTCACCATCTCTTCGGGCGTCGAAACCGCACGCGCAAAGACGATCAGCCGCGTCGGTTCACATTCCTCACGCAGCACCTCCAGCACGCGGGCGAATTGATGCGGGCGCGACTTGGAACGCGGATTGTAAAACGCCATTGCGAAATCACCGCGCGCACCATGGCGCAAGCGGTGTTCCACCAGATCAAAGGGCTTGAGGTTGTCACTCAGGTTGATCGCGCAGAAATCATGCCCCAAGGGGGCCCCCACACGCGCCGCCGCCGCCAACATCGCGGTAATGCCCGGCAGGATGCGGATATCGATATGCGCAAACTCGGGTATCTCCTCCAGACGTTCAAACAGCGCCGAAGCCATCGCGAACACCCCGGGATCACCAGAGGAAACGATCACCACGCGCTTGCCCTGCGCGGCCATCTGCAAGGCGTGATGCGCGCGCTCAAGTTCAACCCGGTTGTCAGAGGCGTGCAGTGTCAGCCCCTCTCGCGGGGCGATGCGTGCGACATAGGGGATGTAGCCCACGATATCAGTGGCCTGCGCCAGTGCCGCGCGCACCTCGGGTGTCACCAGATCCTCTGCGCCAGGGCCAAGCCCGGCAACGACGACCCAACCGCTCATTGCGCGGCCTGCGCAATTTCGGGACGGCGGCCATGACCATGCACAAGGACAATCGCGAAATAGGGGCAGTCATGCTCCTCGACCTCAGCCAGCCGCGCGATGCGTTGATCGGGCATTGTGCCGCGCTCAACCAACCATGCCTCGTCCAGACGTCCCGCACGGGCCAAAGCGCGCTTGACCTTGGGCAGGTTGCGCCCGGTCTTCATCACGACCAGCGCATCGCACGCAACCATGCGCTGCGCCAATGCGTCTTCCCCCATTGAACCCATCAGCACCGTCATCACATCGTCGCCCCATGTGATCGGCTCTCCCATCGCAGTCCAGCACCCCGTCATGCCAGTGATGCCGGGGATCACCTCGATCTCGATCTGCCCGCGCAGACGGGTATAGAGATGCATGAATGAGCCGTAGAAAAAGGGGTCGCCCTCGCATAGCACAACAACATCGCGGCCTTGCGAGAGCGTAATCAAGCGCGACGCCCATTGATCATAAAACTCGGCGAGCCGCCGGTTATAGTCGGGGCTGTTGAAGGGGATCTCAGTGGTGACAGGATATTCCATCGCGTGCTCCACGACATCATCCGCCAGCATCCCCTCGACGATGCGTCGGGCTTGGCCGTAACGCCCCTTTTTGCGGAAATAGGCGATGTCTGTCGCACCGCGGACCGCGCGATCCGCCCTGCGCGACATCAAATCTGGGTCGCCCGGACCAAGCCCTGCACAAATAATCCGTCCCATCCGCATCACTCCTTGCGCGAGGCAAGCGCGTTAAGCGCCGCCACGGTGATAGCCGATCCACCAAGCCGCCCCTGAACAATCAGCGCAGGCACGGGAGGCGCGCTGATCAGCGCCGCTTTGGATTCCGCCGCGCCGACAAATCCCACCGGGCAACCAATGATCGCAGCCGGGCGCGGGCAATCGGGGTCTTCCAGCATGTTGAGCAGATGAAACAGCGCAGTCGGTGCATTACCGATGGCCACCACCGCACCCTTCAGATGCGGGCGCCATAACTCAAGCGCCGCTGCCGAACGTGTGTTGGCCATCGCATTGGCGCGCTCTGGCACTGAAGGATCGTGCAAGGTGCAAATCACCGGATTATCAGCAGGCAAGCGCGCACGAGTGATCCCCTCGCTGACCATGCGCGCATCGCATAGGATCGGCGCACCCGCCTCTAGCGCCGCGCGCGCCGTAATCGCCATGCCGGGGCTAAATCGCACATCCGCCTCCAGCCCGACCAGCCCCGCCGCATGGATCATACGCACGACGACCGGTTCTTCCTCAGGTGTGAAACGCGCCAGATCAGCCTCGGCGCGGATCGTGGCGAATGACTGCGCGTAGATTTTTGCTCCATCCGTTTCATAAAGATGTGCCACTATGAAAACTCCGATAAATCAAAAATTTGCTGTGTAGACAGGGTGCGCGTTTCCGCACCATCACCCGCCCGCCCGTCGTGGATAAGATCAAAGCCCTGCGGCGTGGCCGTCAGTGTTAAAGACGCGCGCGCGGGCCACGCACAGCCCTTCGCACAGCCCGACACATGCAGCGTCATTTCAGGATCAAGACGCGGTGCAAGAGTTCGGGCAAGCGCACGCACGGGGGCCTGTCCTTGCAGGCATCCCGGCGCGCCTGTGCAGGCAAAAACACGCAGCATCGGATCGTCAGGATCAGTGATCAGACCTTGAAGCTCAGGCATCTGACGCAGCCCCTCGACCAAGACCATCCGCCACGGCGTGATGCGCAACGAGCCAAGCGCGGCCAACGCGGCGAGGGTTTCCCCTCGCAACTGGCCGAATTCGAACGCCACCAGCGCGCCTTGCGCGACCAACCCCGGTTTCGGGCGCGCCGATGCAGGCGCCGGCGCGTGCGTCGCGGCAAGCGCACCTTGGGGGCGAGCGCCTTGCGCAATCAACTGCGCCATCCGGCCACGCCCCTTGCAAACACCGCCCGCCGCAACGAACCAATGGGCAAAATCGACCATGGCCTCGGCTGCGTGTGCCTGCGTGATCAAAGCCCCTAGATCCAGCCCGGAGGCGCGCATAATCAGCGCGCCATCTACTGTGCGTTCCAGCCGAATGTCGGCGGAAACATCGCGCATGACAGGGGCCTGACCACAATCGAGCATAAAACCGAACTTATCGGGCAGTTCGGGTGCATCGGCCAGCGCAAGCCGCAACGACTCAGCCAAGGCACAAGTGGCCTCATCCGCAAATGGAGTGACGATGATATTGCGCAGCGATGGGGCGGTGCCATCTGTCGCAGCCTCGATAAGGCCAAGCGGCATTAAGTCGGCAATCAGCGCCGCGTGGTGTTGCCCATCTACGCCGCGCAGTTGGACATTGGCGCGCCCTGACAGATCAATCAGAGCGTTGCCATAGGTCTGCGCCGCCGCGGCAATCGCAACGGCTTGTTCGGGCGTAATACGCCCTGTCTTCGGGCTCAAACGCACCACCAGCCCATCGCCTGACGCCATTGGCCGGCGCGCAGTTGGACACCACCCGTGAATGCGCACGCTCATGACAGCCGCTCCAAACGCGCAGCGATAGAGTTGCGTTGCGTGATCCACAGCCCGGCTTCGTGCAGCCGTTGAAACAGATCGCGCATCGCGACCAGCGCCTCGGGGTTCTCGCGTGTCAGGAAATACACAACCTGTTCGCGCCCCAAGGTCGCATCAAAATACAGGTCGAACAAATGCGCAGGCACAGTTTGCGTCAGATGGGCGAAAGCCGCGAGATGATCGAGCGTTGCGGCGATTTCGGCACCGCCACGATAACCGTGGCGCATCATCCCTTCCGCCCATACCGGATTGGCTGCGCGCGCCCGCACGACGCGCGCGACTTCTTCGCCCAAGGCGCGCGCACGCGGGCGTTCTGGCTCTGTCGCGTCCAGATGATAAAGCGCAGGCTCTGCCACCCCAAGACGCGCAAGGGCCGCCGCCACGCCGCCTTCATGGGCCGCATAATCCGAGGCCAACAGCAAGTCGCTTTCGGGCAAATCCTGGACATGAACAAAGCTGTCCGCGCCGCGCAATCGGGTTTCCAAGGCCGCCCGATCCGCGCGAATTTCGCCATCCTTGCCTATCGCATGGCTCGACGCCGCCAGCCATGCCTCTGCAGCCGCGGCGCGTGACTCGGGGGTGAAACTGTCAAACGCAGCGCCCATGGCCAATCCGTATCGACCGGGTTGGGGCGCAAAGACCCGCGCGATGCGCGTCAGATAGGGATTGTCATCACGGCTTTCCTCGCGTGCGGCCAAAGCCTCGGCACCGGTCTCGAAAAGCTGTGCAAGGCTGGGAAATATATCGCGAAACAACCCAGAGACGCGCAGGGTCACATCAATGCGCGGACGCCCCAACATGGCAAGCGCGATCACCTCGACACCGGTGACACGCGCCGCGCCGTCGTCCCAGATCGGTTTGAGCCCCGCTAGATGCAGAGCCATTGCAAATTCTTCGCCCGCCGTGCGCATCGTCGCCGACCCCCAAAGATCAACAACCAGACCTTTCGGCCAGTCACCGTGATCTTGCAGATGCTTGCGCAGCAACTCTTCGGCCAGTTTCACGCCCTGCGCATAGGCCGCGCGCGAGGGCACGCCGCGCGGATCGACCGAAAACATGTTGCGCCCGGTTGGCAGCACGTCCTCGCGACCCCGCGCAGGGCTACCCGAAGGGCCGGGCGCAACGCGTAGCCCCGAAAGCGCCGCGCAAAGCCCCGCATGCTCTTGTGCGCCACATGCGCCCTGCCCCAGCACATGTAGCCCCTCGCCGAACTGGCTTTCTTTGATGTCGCACACGAAACGGTCGACGCGCGTAATCACTTCGCTAGCGCTTGCCTCATCGGGTATGCCCAGATCGGCGCTGACACCGCTTGCGCGCGCCTCGTCACGAATTGCTCCGATCAAGCGGTTGCGCCGCGCGGGGTCCAACCCATCCGCCGTCGAATATTCATCCAAAAGCCGTTCCAGACGCGCCATTCCGGCGGGCATCTGCGCGGCGCGCATCGGCGGTGGCAGATGGCCCAGAGTCACCGCCCCGATCCGTCGTTTGGCTTGCGCCGCTTCGCCGGGGTCGTTGACAATAAACGGGTAAATCACAGGTAGCGGGCCGATCAACGCCTCGGGCCAGCAGTTGGATGACAGTGCCACCGCCTTGCCGGGCAGCCATTCCAGCGTTCCATGCGCCCCCATATGGACAAGCGCGTGCAAACCCTGTGCTCGTAGCCATAGATAGAACGCAACGTAGGCGTGGCGCGGGGTGCGCGCTAGGTCGTGATAATCGTCCTCTCGGGTCGCGACATCGCCCCGCTCTGGCTGAAGCGCCATCGTGACGGCGCCACGATTCAGTGCCGCGAAAACAAACGCCTCGTCTAACACGGCCGGGTCACCCTCTGGCGCGCCCCACGCAGCCGTCAGGTCATCGCGCAACCGGCTTGGCAGACTACTCAATGCGGATTTATATTCGGCAAGCGGCCATTGAATTCGCGCGCTTTCCAGTGCCTGCACCCCAACGCCGGGTTCAATCGCATAGCCCTGTTTTGCTAGCTCCAGCAGCAGCGCGTCGGTTGAGGCAAGCGCATCAAGCCCCACCGCATGCCCCATCTCCCACGCGCGCCCCGGATAGGTCGAAAGCACCACAGCAAGCCTGCGCTGCGCAACCGGGGTCTGCCCCAAACGGTGCCAGCTACATATCCGATCCAACGCGACTGAAACCCTTTCAGGATCGACGCGATGCGAAAAACGGGAATATTCCAGATCAGGATCGCGCGGTTGCGGCGCCTTAAAGGAAATCACGCCAGCATGAAGACGCCCGTCCACTTCTGGCAAGACGACATGCATCGCCAGATCCGCGGGCGAAAGACCACGCTCAGCCGCCTCCCAGTCTTTGCGACGCGCCGTCGAAAGTGCGACTTGAAAAACCGGACAATCGTAGCGGTCAAAAGGCGTTGCGCCATCATTGCCCTGCATCGAAAAAGCGGTTGCATTAACCACCAGATCGGGGCTGCGCGTGCCAAGCGCGCTGTGCAGCCAATCGCCCATCCCCTCGGATTTCAGCGATGTCGCGTAAAGCCCATAGGCAAGAAAGCCGCGCGCGCGCAACCCTTGGATCAATGCATCAATCGGCGCCATATCCGCCGCGCTCAGATAGGAGCGGTAGAAACTGACAAGTGCCAGCTGCCCTTGCCCCTCGGGCGACGCAACCGGCCCCAAATCGGGGTCATAAAACCCGCGCGCGGGAAGGCGTTTATCGCCCGCAACCGGACCGGCATAAAATCCCGACGCCAAGGCCATTTGTGCCAGTGCAGCCTGAGCCGCGACCGCCCCGCCCGCATCACACAACTCCTTAAGCCTGTGTAATGTCGAGGCGGGCAAAGTCGAAAGCGCATCAAGGCACGCATCCGCACATCCGTCCGCAGGAAGGACGGCCAGCGCAATTCCCTTGCGTCGCGCCAGATCCTGAAGAGAAGCCAAGCCATAAGGCCAGTATCCCTCGCCGCCGATCAAACGCACAAGAATACCCTTTGCCCCCGCCAACGTGTTCTCAACGTAGGTATCCACTGAAATCGGATGACGTAGCGCAACGAGATTGGCCAGCCGCAACGAGGGCAAACCGCCCTTGGCCCGATGCCAGCCTGCCGCGAAAGCCCCGAGATCGCTGTCAGAAAAAGACAACACCACCAGATCTGCGGGCGACTGCCCCAGATCGGTCGGCACGTCGGTCTCTTCAAGGCCGTGGCTTTCGCGAAAAACGATATGCATCAGGCAGGCACAGACGCAAGCAACGCAGCGCGGATTGCCTCGGGGTCGACATCGTCATGCTCAGCGATCACCACCAGCGCCGAACGGCGCGGATCGGTGCCCCAAGGGCGATCAAACTGGTGTCGCACCCGCGCGCCAACACCCTGCACCAACAGGCGCATCGGTTTGCCCTGGACTGCGACATGGCCCTTTACGCGCAAGATATTCTGATCGCGCGCGAGACGCTGCAC
Organism: Thioclava sp.; assembly: GCF_048263065.1. NCBI lineage: Bacteria > Pseudomonadati > Pseudomonadota > Alphaproteobacteria > Rhodobacterales > Paracoccaceae > Thioclava > Thioclava sp. The sequence continues at coordinate 34,848 of NZ_JBLXEM010000013.1, read as the reverse complement.
AGCCGAGACAAATTGATCAAGGTCGGTGATTTCGGGCAGCTCAATCACCACCGTGTCGAACTCATCATGTTCGTGATCATCCGCCCCGTCGTGATGGCTGGGACGCGCCGCCAGATCGTCTTCGGCAGCCGCGCCCAGACCCAGCACGACATTGGGGTCGATCACTCCTTCGGTAAGCGGCAAAATCGGCAGCTTGCGCGGCGCTTCGGCCTCGATCACGGCACGCGCGGCGGCAAGCCCCGCCTCTCCCGCCAGATCAGCCTTGGACAGCAGCACGAGATCAGCGCAAGCAATCTGATCTTCAAACACCTCAGACAAAGGCGTCTCATGATCCAAGCTGTCATCCGCCAAGCGCTGCGCATCCACCGCAGCCACATTCGGCGCAAAGCGCCCAGCCGCCACCGCCTCTACATCCGCCAAAGCAATCACCCCGTCCACCGTAATTTTTGAGCGGATCGCAGGCCAGTCAAACGCTTTCAGCAACGGTTTGGGCAGCGCCAGACCCGAGGTTTCAATCAAAATATGGTCGGGCTTTTGCGGGCGCGCCATCAGCGCTTCAATCGTCGGGATGAACTCATCTGCAACGGTGCAGCAGATGCAGCCGTTGGCCAGCTCGACAATATTCTCGTCGGGGCAATTTTCGTCGGCGCATTGACGCAAGATATCGCCATCGACCCCGACAGTGCCGAATTCGTTGACCAGAACGGCCAGCTTTCGATCGCCGGCATTCGCCATCAAATGCCGGATCAGGGTCGTCTTTCCCGCGCCCAGAAAGCCGGTAATAACGGTAACGGGAACCTTGGTCAGATCGGGCATGGACTACTCCTGTGAATCGGATTTCGAAGACAGCGGCGGAATGCGTGCGAGGCTTTGCTTGCGAAAAATCACCGGGCGCGCGCGCCATGGCACCAGACCGTCGGACGTGGCCGCATAGGCGGCAGAACCTGTCAGAATATCGGATGCGTTTTGCGCGCTCATATGGCCGTAAACATAGCTCCACTTGCCCGGCGCCGAGAGCGCGATAGTGCAGCCATTGTCACAAGCCGAGAGACATTCAACCGACCGGATTTCCACGCCGTCAGGGCAGTCAAGCGCGCTGAGCGCTTGCAATAAATGCGTGCCAGGACGGATTTCATCGCCCGCATCGGGTTCTGCACCACGGCAGGTCGCACACACACTCAAAATTGCCGTCATCGCACCTTTTCCTCCTGTGTCGCATCAGGGGAAAAGGCCAGAGGGAATCACGGATCACGAACGACCAGAGTCACCCATCCGGTCGCAGAAACACCCCGTCTGCCCGTAATCAACAGCGCTGGCAGGTCTCCCGGCTTGCGGATACGGGGGATCGCCCCACGGACACCCGCCTTCCCAACCCATTCGGATCAGTGGCTCGGGTGACCTCTCCGGTCACGGTCGCGGGGGCGGCTGCGCTTGAGGCTCACGATCCGATCAATCGCAAACCCTGTCGCATTCCCTCTTCACCTGCCTTAAAGACAGGAACCAGCGCAACCTCTGAGTGCGCGAGCGCAACCGTTTTGTCAAGCACGAGGATCAACCCCATGCCCCCCAAAGCCGACACCTCCGACACCTTGGCCCGCCACAGCGCCAAAATGGCGAAAAAGAAGGCCGCACGCGACAAAATCATGGCAAAAAAAGACGGGGAAAAAGGGTTAATCATCGTCCACACGGGATCAGGCAAAGGGAAGTCCTCGTCGGGTTTCGGAATGATTCTGCGCTGCATCGCGCATGAAATGCCTTGCGCGGTTGTGCAGTTTATAAAAGGCGCGTGGGAAACCGGTGAACGAAGCCTGATTACCGAGCATTTCGGCGATCTTTGCCAGTTCTACGCGATGGGCGAGGGCTTTACTTGGGAAACGCAAGACCGCGAACGCGACATCGCCGCTGCACAGGCGGGCTGGGAGAAAGCCAAAGAGCTGATCCGAAACCCCGAAATTCGGATGGTGCTGCTGGACGAAATCAATATCGCACTGCGCTATGACTACCTGTCACTTGACGATATGCTCACGTTCCTCCGCGATGAAAAGCCGCCCTTGACCCATGTTGTCTTGACAGGTCGCAATGCTGCCGAGCCGCTGATTGATGCTGCGGATCTGGTGAGCGAAATGACACTCGTCAAGCATCCGTTCCGATCTGGAATCAAAGGTCAGCCCGGCGTAGAATTCTGAGCGGAAACGCGGGGCTCTGCCCCCGGCGCGGTGCGCCTCCCCCGGGATATTTCCACCAAGAAGAATTCAAGGGTTTGTTAATCATGGTGTGGCAACCTTACTATGCGGAACAGGGAGGGATCCCGATGGCCGCCCAAGGAGAAAGCACCGCGTCTCCCCCGGTTTTCCGGCCCGAGGCGCGGTGCCCGACGCCCTGTTTCTTCTTGGCCAGAAATATCCCCGCCGGAGGCTCGACTCTTTTTTCCATAGCTGAGGCCGGAAACACGCGATGACAGCTTTGATGGTGCAAGGTGCGGGCTCGAATGTTGGCAAATCAATGCTGGTTGCTGGTCTTTGCCGAGCGGCGCGCAGGCGCGGTCTCAGCGTCGCTCCGTTCAAGCCACAGAACATGTCCAACAATGCTGCTGTGACGAGTGATGGCGGGGAAATCGGGCGCGCGCAGGCACTACAGGCTTTGGCCTGTGGGTTGGATCTTACGACCGACATGAACCCCGTCTTGCTTAAGCCTGAAAGTGATTTGGGCGCTCAGGTGGTCGTGCAGGGACAGCGCTTGGCGACCATGCGCGCGCGCGATTACGCCGCGTTGAAGCCGCAACTGATGGGCGCAGTTTTGCAAAGCTTTGGCCGTTTAAAAGAACGTCATGATCTGGTTATTGTTGAGGGCGCAGGCTCTCCGGCGGAGGTGAACCTGCGCGCCAATGACATCGCCAATATGGGCTTTGCGCGGGCTGCAAATGTGCCAGTTGTGCTAGCAGGCGATATTGATCGCGGCGGGGTGATTGCACAAATTGTAGGCACGCAAGCCGTTCTGGACGCTGACGACGCGGCGAAGATCGTGGGCTTTATGATCAATAAGTTTCGCGGCGATCCCAGCCTGTTCGATGATGGCTATGCCATGATCGAAGCGCGCACTGGCTGGCGCGGTTTTGGTGTGCTGCCATGGTTTTCCCAAGCCCATCTTCTGCCTGCAGAAGACGCGCTTGATCTGGCCGCTGCGCCGCGCCACGGCAAGGTGAAGGTCGCTTGTCTGATGCTATCGCGGATCGCCAATTTCGACGATCTTGATCCACTGGCAAGTGAGCCAGATATTGATCTGGCAATGATACGTCCCGGCGCGCCAATCCCGGGCGATGTGCAACTGGTAATCGTGCCCGGCACGAAGTCCACGCGCGCGGATCTCGCATTTTTGCGGGCGCAGGGTTGGGACATCGACCTGAAAGCGCATCATCGGCGCGGCGGGCATGTGATGGGGATCTGCGGAGGCTATCAAATGTTGGGGCGTTTGATCAGCGATCCAGAGGGCATTGAGGGACCGCCTGGCGTGACCGAGGGGCTGGGCTTGTTGGACATCGAAACCATGATGTTACCTGACAAGCGGCTGTCTCGAATTATGGCACGCCATGCCGCCACGGGATTGTCTGTGGAAGGCTATGAAATTCATATCGGTCGTTCAGACGGGCCGGATCGCGCCCGCCCGTTCGCCCATGTGGACGGCGTATCAGAAGGGGCGATTTCACAATGCGGGCGGGTGACTGGCACCTATTTGCACGGGCTTTTTGTGGCAGATGATTTTCGCGCGGTGTTCCTGAAATCTATCGGGATCACGGCATCAGGCGAAAGCCACCGTGGTCGAATTGAGACGGTTCTGGATGCGCTGGCCGACCATCTTGAGGCGCATCTTGATGTGGGTGCGCTGTTGGGCGCGGCGCGCTGATTACGACAGCGCCTGCGCGAGCCGGTCCCATTCGGCGACATCTCCGGGCAGACCGAGGCGTATCCAAGTCGTCGACCACGGGAAAATTCGGCTCCAGATTTGCGCGCGCGCTAGGCGGTCACGTGCCGCAAGGGCGTCGGGTGTGGCGTAGCTGCGAAAAAGATGCGTTCCCCCGATCAATGACCATCCCGCGCGTGCGGCCAAGGCGTCAAGGCGAACCGTTTCCTGCGCCAGACGCGCCACGGTTTCGTGCTGCCAATCGCAATCATTCAATGCGGCACGCCCGATCTCCAGCGCAGGTCCCGCCACCGGCCAAGGTCCGGCCATCTCGGACAGTCGCGCGATGCTGGCCCCATCGCCAAAGGCAAAGCCAAGCCGCACCCCTGCAAGCCCCCAGAACTTGCCAAAAGAACGCAGCACAATGACATTGCCCTCGGTTTTCAGGTTGCCCGCCAACCCTGCCAGAGACACTTCAGGCACCGGATCGGCAAAACTCTCGTCCACCACCAAAACACCGACATGGCGCGCAATATCCAGTAGGCTTTGACGCGTGTGATGGGTTCCGTCAGGGTTATTGGGATTGACGACGACGGCCAGATCAGCCCCCGCGAGATCGACCAATGCGCTGACCTCTTGAATCTGCCAGCCCTCGGTGCGTAGCGCTGCGGCATGCTCATTATATGTCGGCGTAAGGATGCGCGCATAGCCCGGCGCACAGAGTCGCGGGATCAGCTGGATCCCTTGTTGCGCCCCGGCAAGCGCAACGCAGGGCGCATCGCTGGCAAAAGCGCGCGCGGCTTCCTTAAGCAGCGCAGATTTCGCAGCATGGGTTGGCAGGTCTGTCCAAACCCGTGCGGGCAGCGCGGGCACTGGCCAGGGCCGACGATTGATGCCTGTCGAAAGATCGATCCAATTCGTGCCGCCCCAGATCTCTTGGGCATGATCGATATTCCCGCCATGATCGCGCATCAGATCCTCCAGACCGCCAGCGCAACGAGCGCCAGAATAGCGGCCCCCAATCCCATGGCGCGCCGGTAAAGCGCAAGGCCGCGCGTCAGATCGGCGGGCGCAGGATCACGGGCAGCAGCGTTCAGCCATGGTTCATTGGCGATGTGATTGCCGTAAACACGCGGCCCCGAAAGGCGAATGTCCAGCGCGCCCGCCAGTGCCGCCTCGGGCCAACCTGCATTGGGCGAACGGTGCGCGCGCGCATCGCGCATCATCACCCGCATCGCCCGCGTGCTGACCCCGCCAGAGGCCAGCGCGAACAGCGCCCCGCATAGCCGCGCCGGAATCAGGTTTACCAAATCATCGATCCGCGCCGAGGCCCAGCCGAAGTCTTCATAGCGGGCATTGCGGTGACCGATCATAGAATCAAGCGTGTTGATCGCTTTATAGGCTGCAATTCCCGGCAACCCTGCCACCGCCCCCCAAAACAGCGGCGCAATGATCCCGTCCGAGCTGTTTTCCGCCAAACTTTCCAGCGCCGCGCGTGCTATCCCTGCCTCATCAAGATGCGCCGGATCGCGACCAACGATCATCGACAGCGATTGGCGCGCGCCAGCCAGATCACCCGAAACAAGTGGATGCGCGACAGCGGTGACATGTTCATACATTGACCGCAACGCCACTAGCGGCCATGCCAACACGCCGCCGATGACAACACCCACCCAAGTCGCAGGCAGCGCCGATTGCACGGCAAATCCGCAACCGGCCGCGACACCGATCACCAGCGCCGCCGCAAGTGCACCGCGCATCCGCCGCCCCGGTCCATCGCGATTCAGGCGCGCCTCTAGGCGGGAGATCAACGCTCCAAGCCATGTCACAGGATGCCCGATAGCCCGGAACAAAGAGCGCGGCCATCCAACGGCCAAATCCACCGCCATGGCGAGCAACATCATCGCGGCAAAGTTCATTGGCCACCGCCGCGAAATTGCAGCAACGCCTGCAAACCGGCCTCGCGCAAGGTGCGAGAGGCGCAACGCGGCACGGTGCCCGGCGCGAAAATCAACCCGCGGGCAGCGCCGGTATGGGCGCGCAGCCAACCAAGCGCGCCCAAGTCACGCGCCAAACATGCCGTTGGATCGCCTGCGGGGCCACGCATCGCCTGACAGCGCGCGGCACTTTCGCTTGCCAGAGCCGCAACATCACGCAAATCGCGCGCCTGCGACCAATCTGCAACCAGATCCGATATATCCGCAAAACCCACATCCTTCGGGTCGGTCCAGTTGGGACCGCCAAGAAAGCCACCCAAAATCTCGTAACGCGGCAAGGCGGGGAAATCCGCCAGCTTCCGTCCAACGCGCGACGCCCAAAGCAAACGGTCCGGCATCGCAAAGGCCAGCGGGTCCGAAGCGCCCTCGAATGCGACACAGGCACGCGCTAGGTCTGCCGGTGCGCCCTGCCAACCGGCTAAGCGGGCCAGCGAAACCAGCCGCGCGCTTGATACACCCGTGCCAAAGCCAAGATGCGCACGCGCGCGCATCCGAACCGACCCGCGCAGGCTAAGCCCCAACGATGCTAGGAACCGGTGCGTTTGCTGCGGTGTCAGGCCAACCCCGTGAAGCCGCAAGCCGTGTGGCGTTGCGCGATGCCATACGCTGACGCCAAGCGCGGCGCAGGGCAGCGTGACCAAAGCAAGCGGCCCATCCGGGCCAAGCCGCCCCTGCACCCATTCCCCAAAGTGTCCAGCCACATGCAGCCCGTTCATTGGGCGCTCTGATTGACGCATGCCACAGACCAGTTTGCATGCGCGAGCGCCGTCATCCGCGTGATCGACAGGGGGGCCACCTGAAAGGCCAGAGCGGCGGGCATAGACCCCAGCGCATGGGCAAGGCCCGCGCGCACGACCCCTGCATGCGCAATCACCGCGATGCGACCTCCCTGCCCCGCCAGATCCATCAGCGCGGGGCGTACACGCGCGCACAGATCGTTGAAACTCTCGCCCCCCGGCGGGCGATGCGCGGCCAAAGCTGGCGCATCAAGCGGGCCAAGATCAGGCAGATCACCATAGGCGACGCCCTCCCATTGCCCGAAATCCTGCTCCCATAATCGCGTATCGTGCTGCACCGCCTGATCGGGCCAAAGCGCGGCGACCGTTTGCACGCAGCGCAGCGCCGGACTTGCAACCAGTCGCGCAGGTCCAATAAGCGCACGCAGCTTCGCCAGAACCTCCGGTCCCGGAAGTTGCGCCGCCACATCGCGCCGCCCGGCCAGACAGCCGCCATCGCATGCCTGCGCATGGCGGATCAGAAGCAACTCGGTTCCAGCCATCGCGTCCATGGTTGCATTGTCCCTTTCTCACTCGCTCTGTTTCTGCTTTATCAACGCCCGAGGAACAAGAGGCAGGGTGCAGAACAACAATGGCGCGCATTCTTCTGGTTACCGGCGGTGCAAGATCGGGCAAAAGTGTGCTTGCAGAAGAACGCACGCTGATGCTGGGCTCTCCGGCCCATTACATCGCCACCGCTCAGGCCTTTGACGGGGAAATGGCGGCACGCATTGCCACCCATCGCGACCGCCGCGGCCCCGAATGGCACACGCATGAGGCACCGCTTGATTTGCTTGATGCGCTGCGCGCCACCGATGATGCCCCTCGGTTGGTCGACTGTCTGACGCTGTGGTTAAGCAACCTGATGCTGGCAGAGATGGACTGGGAAAGCCGCGCGCGCAAAATGATTGCAGCCCTGCCAGACCTACAGCAACCCGTTGTTTTTGTTACCAATGAGGTGGGGATGGGAATCGTGCCAGACACCCCTCTCGCCCGGGCGTTCCGCGACGGGGCGGGCACACTTAACCAATGGATCGCGACGATTGCGGACGAGGTGATCCTTTCCGTATCAGGCCTACCACTGAAAGTGAAATAAACTATGAATATCAACAATCTGTCCGACATTGCTACATTAGCCAATCAACTGCCGACGGTGGACGGGGCCGCGCGCGAGGCCGCGCAGCAGCACCAGAACAATCTAACCAAACCACCCGGCTCGTTGGGACGGCTAGAGGAACTGGCGATCTTTATGGCAGGTTGGCGCGCCACCTCGCGACCCGATATTCGCATGGCACAAGCCTTGGTCTTTGCTGGCAATCACGGAGTTTGCGCACAGGGTGTTAACCCCTATCCGCAGGAAGTCACCAAGCAGATGGTCGCAAACTTCGAGCATGGCGGAGCCGCGATCAACCAGCTGTGTCGCGCCAATGGGGCGGATTTGAGCGTCATCGCGCTTGATCTGGACAGGCCGACCGCTGACTTTACCCAAGGCCCCGCGATGAGTGAGCCCGAAACCCTTGATGCGATGAACCGGGGCGTTGCGGCGGTCGATCCGGCGGCGGATATCCTGATCTTGGGCGAAATGGGTATCGGAAATTCCACCACTGCTGCGGCTCTTGCCTCGGCTCTGTTTGGCGCCACACCTGCGGACTGGGTCGGACCCGGCACCGGTTCGGATGCTGCCGGGATCGCACGCAAGATTGCAGTGATCACCAAGGGTCTGGCATTGCATGGCGCCAAATCACCAATGACCATCTTGGCCGCCCTTGGAGGGCGCGAACAGGCCGCGATCTGCGGGGCGGTTCTGGCTGCACGCAAACGGCGTATCCCGGTGATCCTTGACGGGTTCATTTGCACATCAGCGGCCGCCACTCTTTATGCGGCCGATCCGCGCCTGCTTGAGCACTGCCTCGTTGGCCATGTCTCAGCCGAGCCGGGCCACCGCCGCTTGTTGGACGCAATCCACCAACGCGCCGTTTTGGAGTTCGATATGCGGCTGGGCGAAGGTTCGGGCGCAGCACTTGCCCTTGGCATCCTGCGCTCTGCACTTGCGTGCCATAACGGTATGGCAACCTTTGCCGAGGCCGGGATCAGCGAAGCATGACCCTGCGCGAGGCGCATCTGGCGCTCGTTTTAATGACCCGACTGCCCCTCCCAAAGCTGGCAGAGCCGATCCCAAAGATTGGCAGCGCAGCTTGGGCCTTTCCGCTCGCCGGTTTGATGGTGGGCGCAATCACAGCGGCTGTTCTGGTCGGTCTGGTTGCGCTGGGGCTGTCGGCTGCACTGGCTGCGGGGGGGGCGCTGGGTGTGCAGATCATGCTCACCGGCGCGCTGCATGAAGATGGGCTCGCGGATTTCACCGACGGTATTTGGGGCGGACAAGATCACGCGCGCCGCCTTGAGATCATGCGCGACAGCCGGATCGGCACTTACGGAGCGCTGGCGCTGATATTGTCGGTCGGGCTGCGTTGGCAGGCGCTGGCGGTGCTGGCCCTGCATCCAGCGATAGCGACATTGGCGATCATCGTGATCGCGATGACCAGTCGCGCCTGTGTCACGGTCGCGCTCACCGCGCTGCCAAGCGCACGCACGGACGGTATGGGCCACAGCGCAAGCGGCACCAGCACACTGAGCGCCTTCATCGCGATGGCTTTAGGGGGCGTGTCCGCGCTTGTGCTTGCACTCACAACAGGATCGCCCGCTTCGCAGCTGCTCGTTCCAGCTCAGGCACTGGTCCTTTTCGCCCTCTCACGGCTCTCGCTACGCCGCCTTGGTGGTCAAACCGGTGACGTGCTGGGTGCCGCTCAGCAACTTACTGAGATTACCGGGTTTCTTGTCCTATCGGCCTGCCTCGTCAGCTAGGGGCTGGACTTCGGTAACGGGGACGTCTCAATCAAATGCTCTTCGACATGCGCATCTAACCGCATGATTGCGGATTTCATCACAGCTTCTTTCTCGGCCATTCTGCTTTCGCAGCAGCCTTCGTCTGAGATCACCCGGATGCGCCGGGGGCCGGGCTGTTGCCGAACGAGATGGAGCCGCTGAAGCAACTGGAGGACGAGAACGGCCGGCTGAAGAAGATCGTAGCCGACCTGACGCTCGACCGCGAGATGTTGCAGGACGTCGATCTGAAGCCCCCCTCTCGCGCATGCAGGCATACGCTGCCGGGCAGCGGTTTGAATTCAAACCGCGAGAAGGGATCAGGCTGCCGTGGAGAAGCGGGTCAAGGAGATGTGCGATACGCGGGTGCGATTCGGCTACCCATTGGCCGACAGGCGATTGCTTGCAATCGCCGTAAGGCGCCGGGTTCACGTTCTTTTGGACCGTGAAGATCGGGCAAATGTAGATACTACAATGAGGAACGGCCACACAGCGCGATCGGCAACAAAGCCCCAATCACGTTGACGAAACCGGGGGGCATCACCAGCCTGTCCCCCTGATCGAAGCCGGAAAACTCTCGCCAAGGGCGGTAGAAGGTTCGGGGTCGGACCAAACACCTACCGGGCTCCGTTCGCGGCTGGATGAAAGTTTAGTGGCAGGTCAAGGCTTCCAAGCCAAAAGCATCATCGACAGCTGGATCGGATTTTACAACGCTAAGCGGCCACGCTCCGCGCTTGAAAACCGAACACCCAACGACGCATACTTTGGCGCGATACAGATGGAGCAAGCGGCATAAATCCTAACCCGGATGCATCTTAGCTAAGCCGCAAACCTGTCCAGAAAAGCTGAACCACTTCAGTCCGGGGCGTCCATATACGTTGACTGTTAGGTCCGACTTAAACCAGTGAATGGAATCGCGGGGTAACACCGACGCCTAGGGACTCGCGCCACCGTGGCTTTCGCCTCTCCCTCGGTCGTCTTCTAGGATTATTTTGCCTCCGAAATTCCGGCGGCACGCGTTGCCAACGGGTATGTAGCCACTCTTACATTGGGCATCCTCGCGGATCAGAACGCACTTGCCGCCTTGCAAACGGAAACCCTGCTCACAGCTCGCCGGTCTTGGTTTATCCGGTGTTGTTTGGCGCGTTTTCACGCAGCCTTTGCCTGCGACGAAACGTGTGCCCTTGACGCAGGCACAAGACGTTTTGGTTGCCTGATACATGCGGCTATATCGACAGAGACACGCATTACCCTGCTGGCTCGTTGTGGCAGCATTACAGGACAGCGGTGGGCGCGGCATCGGTGGTAAATCAACGGTAACGCACACAGGCGCGGCATCGACAGGCCCAGAAAGCCCCATCGCCTTAAGCAACCCGTCTGACAACTCGCCGGTCACTTCCAGTCCGAGCTGCTCTTGAGCTTTCGCAATGCCGCGGTGTGTGTTCGGCCCGATCTTGCCGTCAACGCGACCCACATCTATTCCCATATCTTTGAGGGCAGCTTGGATTGTGCGCGCTTGTTGGGTGGCATCGCTTGAGACACCTTGTTTGACGCAGTTTTCAAAGCTGCCGCCAGCAGACAACCCTGGGATGGTAAGCGACATGTTCAAAGAGCTTATCGCTCCGGGCGCAAGCTCGAGTGCTGTGTTCAGGCAGTTTGCAGAAGTGCCCCCGCCACTTGTGCACGTCCATCCGTCCCCAGTGACATTGCTAGCGCGGCGCGGGCGTGGGGTGCCAAAGCTGTCCTCAAGCACCATTACGCCCTTGTAGGTGCTTGGCCCTGTATTTTGAACGCTAAGCTCAAAGCCGCAACTGTAGCTCTGGGAAGCCACATTGAGCGTGCACGCGCCTGTGCTCGACTTGCCAACGATCAGAGTAGGCTGAGCCGGGGCTCTGCCTTGGATGTCGGCTTCATCAACCTCGCCGTCGCAGTCATTGTCGATTTGATCTCCGATGATCTCGTCCGAGGGCACGCAAGCGTTTGGATCATAGGTCTGGCTCACACAGTAGTCGCTCACATCAGAGGTTGCGCCAGTGTTGAACGTATATTGCCCCCCCGCGCAGTTCTGTAGGGTAACAGTCCCGCTTGAATTGGCGACGCTTACGGTCATGCTGATCATGGTTGTTTGTGGCGCGCCGTTGCCATCAAGCGGATAGCTCGCCCCCGGTGTGGTGCAATCTAAGTTACCGCTCGCAGGGCCGCAGCTCCAGATACTCGGGTCGAACGATGGGTTTTCGATCGCCGGGCCAATCCCTATCCCCGCTAACATCGTCGGCACATCGTTCACTGTCAGCACGCCTGTAAAGGGTGACAACGGCGTGATGCTCACGGTGCAATCCATTATCAGCGTGTCCGAGGCCGCGGCTGATGGCGTGAGAGGCCCACATGACTTAAACACATTAAACTCGGGAGTTTCGACTCCAGAGTTACCCCCGCCACTGGTGTCGTTTTGCACTTGGTTATTTTCCGAGATGTCAAAGCAAGATGCGCCGACCTGCTGCCCGTCAATGCCTATGAGGGCACAGTTTTGAACACCTTCTCCCATCTCATCGGGCGAGACGGTTACATTCGTTGTAAAGGTCGCTGTTCCGCCCGCTGCTGCAAAGTCCGCGCTTGAGATCATGCAGGATGGCGGGGTGTTGCTATAGGGGGCTGTTGTACAGTTCCAGCCGCTTGGCCCTGTCAGCTGCCCAATTTGGGTAAACGGATCGCTGTTCAGGTTCGGATTATTATAGACATCCATGATGGTGATGTTTCCGCCCGCAGGCCCTTCGCCTGTCACGGTGATCTGGCATGGAATGGTCGTTGCACCCGAGATCGGCATGGGCGAGCAGGCTTTGGTGATTGTCAGGTCAGTCTCGACAGATGTGCTGCCAGAGTCTTCAGACATTTCGAGACATGACAGTTCCGACACGGACGGATCAAACACAATCTGCGCACAGTTCAAAATGTTGATTTCACCCAAGTCTTGCGGTTGTGTCGTGATTGTTGGCAACGCAGTTTGCAATGTTTTCAACTTGGGCGCGCCGCCAGATGGTGTGCCGGCATCATGGCACCCAAGCACCTCAACGTCGCCAATACGGCCTTGCTCCTTCGGGGCATCACTAGAAGCTGGCATATAGTCGTGGAAAAATGCGTGCCATGGCGGCGTGTTATCAGCTGCCGGATAGAGAACGGGAACGACTTGAACGCCGTCAACATCCAGCGCCCCCCGTTTTAGCAGCGACGCTTGCAATTCATCAGACAGGCGCAGATCCTCGCCTGTGGCCCAAAGGCTGCCACGACAGTTGCGCCAATCAATGCGACCACGCTTGGTGTAACCTGGGCCAATTGCCAAGCCCCCTAGGCCACCGCGGCTCTTGTCGGCAAACCCAACCGCTTGCAAAATCGGGGTTTCATACCAAACAGAAGGCGTTTCAGGATCATCTTCTGGGGTTTCGCGGCTGTAGCGTAGAACGTCTGCCGTTTGCGCAACTGTCATGGTTTCATAGTTAAACGAAAGCACAGCATCTGGACGCTGTGACAGAATCATCTGCCCATCAGGTGAGAACACAATGTCAGAGACATCAAAGCCTGAAGCGTCGTCTTGCAGTGTTAGCTCCCAGCGTGCGTCCTGTAGAAACGCGCCTGTGTCTTTATTCAGGCCGATCGACCAAATGGCAGGCCCTTCGGCCACTGCGTAATAGAGGCGCCCACCTTGCAGGGCCATACCCCATACGCGGCGCTCGGGCGCAGCGCGGTTCCATGTGCTGCTATCAAACGGATCAAACGCATCGCTTGCGATGTTCAGCTTTGTTTCAGGGTCGAATGCTACAGGCGCGCGCTGCACCTCAACACGCGCATTCGGTCTTGCCTGCACGCCGTGGTCAAACTGGCTCAGTTCTTTGCCATCCATATCAAAGCGGTGCACAAGCCCGGTTTCAAGATCAGACACAAATAACTGCTTATGGGCGGCATCATAGACGATATTACCAAGGCCCGCGCCACTGTTGGATCGGCCTTCAAGCGTCACATTCGCGAACAGGCTGATTTTGTTCGTGCTACCGTCAAGTTTGTAGATCGAGCCAGGGCCGGAGGCGTCAAACCCGCCCCATTGGCCGTTCATCCACTCGGCATCTGGGGCCCCCTTCTCAAGGCGATCAACAACGTAGTCTTTGTTTTGATCTGGCCCAACAATTTGCAGGCCAAAAGCTGAGCTTGCAGTGAGGTAAAGATTTGGCTTTTCAGCATCATCGAACGCGAGGCCAAAAACTTGGCCGATGTCACGGGCGAGGAGTTTGTCATAGGCACCGGCCTGCACCTCAGAGCCGTCATACGCGCGCCCGATATTGCCCATGTTCGTGAGCGTGGCACTTGGCCCAGCCAAGTCAATAAAGCGGAACGCTCCAGCTTCAAGCATCGTTTTGAACATCGCCGTTGATGAGATTTTGTCGGATTTTGGAAGCTTCTCGAACGTTCCGGAAAAACCTGTTGTCGCGACGGTTCCTGAGACGATGGCAGGCCCATCCATGCGGATTGATCTGCTTACTTTCTCCTGCATCAGGGTGACTTCAGCGGATGAAAGTTGAGGAGTGGTTTCTTGAGCCACGATGGCGTTTGAAAAAGCGATTTGCCCTGCAAGCACGAGGACTGGAAATAAAATCTTACGCGCAACGCCCCTTGAACAAATCCGATGATAGAGAGGGCGAATTAACAGGCTAGCGCCTTGGAAAATATATATCATTTTTTCATGAACATGAGTACTCCACCAAAAGTCAATGGTGTAGATGCCGTTCCTCGCAGGACATTTCCCTTAACCTGCCCGGTTTGGGACGAAGGAGACCGTTCATGAGCAAGGAGCAACGCGCATTTCAGCGCAAGTTACGGATACTGAGATACGCCGAGGAGATCGGCCATGCTTCCAAGCCAAATTCCATTAGCAAGTCGAGGATCTGGGCATCCGTCATGCCGACCTCAAGCGCGGCACGCCCTAGATCAACGGAAAAGTCGAATGATCGCAGCAATCTGACGGGCGGGAGTTTTCCCAACTGCTAAGCGACAAAGGGATGTCAATCTCGAAGCCAAGCTGGGTGAATGGGAACGATGTTACAGAGTCCACAGAGCGCACGGCGCACATAACGGAAAGACGCCTTACAAAGCCCTCAGAGAAAAGCGACAATCTGTGATTAGGATGTCGCGCGGGTATCCGCACATTACACACTTGAGGCGACGGTTTGCTCGAAACGCCTCGCCTCTGCTGTTACCTTCTTTCCTATTGCTGAGATCTGGCTTTGAAACTCTTCGCGCTGGATCGTTAACAGATCCGAGGTAGTTGTTCGCCCACCAGCATATCCACGATCCGCGCGCCACCGAACAGCGTGCGCATCGTCACGCGCGGTCCCGGACCAGAGGGGCGCGCGTGACCGATAATCGTGGCGCCCTCACCCTCGGGAACAGATTTCATCGCGGCAAGTGCAGCCTCGGCGTCCTGTTCAGCAACGAACAGAACCAAAGTGCCCTCATTCGCCAAGTATAGCGGATCAAGGCCCAAAATCTCGCACATGCCTTTGACTTCCGTGCGCAGGGGCAAGCGCGTTTCTTCGATCTCGATCGCCACTTTGGCGTCCTCGGCAATTTCATTCAAAGCCGAGGCCAAACCGCCCCGCGTGGCATCACGCGCACATCTCAATGTCGGACAGGCTTTTGCCACCGCCGCCATCAGATGCCCCAGACCGACGCAATCCGACTGAATGTCGGTGCTCAGCGCCATGTCGCCCCGGGCGGCCAGAATGGTGGCGCCGTGATCCCCCAGCACCCCGTTCACGATGGCCACATCACCCGGCTGCACGGCATCCGCACGCAAATCGCACCCCGGCGGGATCACCCCCACGCCCGACGTGGTGATAAACACCCGATCCGCCGAACCGCGCCCGACGACCTTAGTATCGCCCGTGACGATCTTGACGCCGGCTTTCTCGGCCTCGGCATTCATCGAGGCGACGATCCGGCGCAACAGCGCAATCTCAGTGCCTTCTTCGATGATGAAGGCCGCCGATAACCACAACGGCGTCGCCCCCCCGACGGCAAGATCATTGACCGTGCCGCAGACCGCGATCTTGCCGATGTCACCACCCGGAAACTCGACCGGGTCCACAACGAAGCTGTCCGTGGTGAAGGCCATTCGCGCGCCGGGTTCCTGCAGTGCGTCATTCATCAAACGGGCCTGATCCTCACGGCTTTCCGGCTTGAAGACCGCGGCAAACACCTCGTCGATCAGATCGCGCATTGCCTTTCCGCCGCCGCCATGGGCCAGCGTTACATGCTCATCTCTCAGGGCCATGATGTCTCTTTCTTCTTATTCAGCCGGTTCGACTGCGCGCGCACCGCCATATTGGTAATAGGCTGCACAGGCGCCTTCGGAGCTGACCATCAGCGCCCCAAGCGGCATTTCCGGCGTGCAACCTTTGCCAAATTGTGGGCATCCCGTTGGCTTTAACCGCCCCGTCATCACTGCACCACAGGCACAGCCCTCGGGTTCCTGAACGCTGCGCACACCGGCCGCATATCCGATGCCGAATTTCTCTTCTGCATCGAAGGGGCTGTATTTGGTGCGAATCCGCAGACCAGAGTGATCAATCTCGCCAAGTCCGCGCCACTCGAAAGACGGGCGCGTTTCATAAACATCCGCGATCGCAGCAATGGACACCGGGTTGCCATGTTCAGGCACGACCCGGGCGTATTGGTTTTCAACTTCGGCACGTCCATCGCGGATCTGTTGCAGCACCATGAGCACCGATTGCAGCAGATCGAGAGGCTCAAAGCCTGCAACTACGATGGGCTTTCCATAGTCTTTCGCAATGAAATCATACGGGTGCGTGCCGATTACCATCGAAACATGGCCCGGCCCGACAAACCCGTCCAAAAGCATATGCGGGTCATCCAGCAGCGCTTTGATCGGAGGCGGCACGGTGATGTGATTGCAAAACACCGAGAAATTAGTCAGATCCTCGCGCGCGGCCTGCTGGATCGAAAGCGCGGTCGAGGGCGTTGTGGTTTCAAAGCCAAGGCCAAAGAAAACCACCTCGCGGTCGCGATTACGACGCGCCAGTTCAAGCGTATCCAGGGGCGAATAGACCATGCGGATATCCGCGCCTGCAGCCTTGGCCTGAAGCAGAGATTTCTTCGTTCCAGGCACGCGCATCGCATCGCCAAAGGTGGTAAAAATCACCTCGGGACGTTCGGCGATCTGGACGCATTCATCGACCCGCGCCATCGGCAAAACACAGACCGGGCAGCCCGGCCCGTGGATGAACTCAACGCCCTCAGGTGTCAACTTGTCCAACCCGTAGCGAAAGATCGCGTGGGTATGCCCGCCGCAGATTTCCATGATGTAAACGGGTTTTTCCTTGGTGGCGCCGATCTCATCTGTCAGATCGGCGATACGGGCCAACAACGCCTTGGCGGCGGTGGGGTCGCGGAACTCATCTGCGTATTTCATGTCTCCACCTCCAGTGCTTTTTGACCTTCAGCCATCGCCTCGAGCGCCTCTTGCGCTTCGCCCAGATCGCGCAGCGCTTGCAGCGTCGCTTCGGCCTCGGCCTCGTCGATCAGTGCCATGGCAAAACCCACATGAATAAGTGCCCACTTGCCGATGATATCCTCCATCGCGCCGCTCACGACGGGGGCCACATTGACCTCGCGGCGCACGCCGGAAACATCGGCCATTGCCATCTGGCGCGTGGGATCGGTGATCGCGATGATCTGTCCCGGAATTCCCAGACACATGACTACTCCTCCTCTTTGCTGCTCGCATTGTGGCGCTTGGGTTCGATCAACCCGTAGCGTTCGATTTTTGCGCGCAAACCCACCCGCGAGAGACCAAGTTCGTTCGCGGCCCGGCTTTTGTTCCATTTCAAACGCGTCAAGGTTTCGCGCAGAATGCGCATTTCGATCAGTTCCACCCGGTCCTTGAGGGTTCCGCTGCTAACCAGAACTTGATCCACCGCTGTTTCACTTTCAGGTAACGGGCTGGCCTGCAGAATGTGACGCGAAATCAGCTCCGGCCCGAGAATCGCATCTTGCGAAAAAATCAGCATCCGCACCATCTCGTTTTCCAACTCGCGCATGTTTCCGGGCCAGTCATAACCGGCCAGAAACTGGATCGCGTCATCTGAAAGCCCGCTCACCGGCTTGCCATGTCGGTCTGCGGCCTCAAACAAAAACGTATGGGCTAATATGGCAAGGTCATCCGGGCGCTCGCGTAATGGCGGAATAGTCAAACTCACCTTGCAGAGCGCATAATACAGTTCGGAGTTGAACTTGCCGCGTTCTAGCTCGGTGCGCAGTTCGCGGTCTGAGCCGATCAGCAGGCGAACTTGCGAATGCAGAATTTCATGCCCGCCAAGCGGTCGAAAAGCCCCATCCCGCGCGGCGCGCAGAAGTAGGAGTTGCAAGCGAGGCGACAGATCGGCGACCCCCGACAAATACAACGTGCTGCGATCCGCCTTTTGAAACAGCCCCATCTTGTGGGCCGCGAGCCCCGGAACCGCGCCACGCCGCGCACCGAAAAGTTCGACCTCTAGAATATCATCATCAACAGAAGAACAATCGAACTCGAAATAGGGTTTGTCCGAGCGCAAAGAACTGTAATGCATCGCTCTTGCCAAAAGTCGCTTTCCCGTCCCCGGCTCGCCCGTCAAGATCACCGGCACGTCGAATGTCGCGAACTGGCGCGCCTGTTCAACCACCGCGTTCATCGGCGAATTCGACGCCCGCAATACGGTGTCAAACCCCAGCCCCTCGCGCAACGCCTTGCGCTGCTCTTCAAGCTTCACCTCGACGGTGCGGGAAAGGTATCGCATCTCAAGTGACATCCGGTCATGTTCACGCGCGAGGGCAAACAAATCGGCGGCGTTTTTCGCGACCATCATCAGATGATCTGGATGCCATGGTTTTGTCAGAAGCTGATAGATACCCGCCTCGTTGATGGCGGTGATCATGTCACTGGATTCCGTGTAACCGGTGATGATGATGCGCACCGTGTCGGGCCAGCTTTCGCGCACCTCGGTCAAGAATTCGACCCCGGTCGTGCCCGGCATCCGCTGATCGCAAAAGACCACCTGCACGAAATGCTCTTCCATTAACCGACGCGCCTCATGCGCGTTCAGCGCGGTGAGAATGTCGAATTCGTCTTCCAACGCCATGCGCATCGCGGCGAGGCTGTGTTCCTCATCGTCGACCAGAAGAAGCGTTGGAAGGGTGTCAGCCATGACTCAGACCTCTGCCCCGGGCTTGGCGGCAAGCCGGTCGCGCAACCAGGCAACCCAAGCTTCCATCCCCTCGCCCGTGCGTGCGGAAATACGCAGGATTTCAATGCCGGGATTCACCCGTTTCAGATTGGCCTCGTAAAGATCGAGATCCACATCGCAATAGGGTGCCAGATCGACCTTGTTGAGAAGGGCGATTTCAGACACGGTGAACATATCCGGGTATTTCAACGGCTTGTCCTCGCCCTCGGTCACGGAAATCACCGCGACCTTGCAATCTTCGCCCAGATCGAAACCGGCCGGACAAACAAGGTTTCCGACATTCTCGATGAAAAGCATGGCGTTTTCCTCAAGCGTCAGATGCTCCATTGCATGGCCCACCATATGCCCGTCTAGATGACAGCCCTTGCCGGTGTTGACCTGCACCGCCTTCGCCCCCGTCGCGCGGATGCGTTCGGCATCGTTGGCGGTTTGCTGATCGCCCTCGATCACGGCCAGCGGCTGATCGCCAAGCATCTCAATTGTCTTGCACAAAAGCGTTGTTTTGCCCGAACCGGGAGACGACACGAGATTGACCGCGAATGCGCCCAGCCCTGAGATCACAGCCCGGTTCGCATCGGCATAGCGGTCATTCTTGGCAAGAATATCGGTCTCAATTTCAATCAAACGCTCTTGGGTCATCCCCGCGACGTCGACACCTGCCGGGCCGTGGCCAAAATGAATGTCATGGTCGTGATGATGGTGATGACCATGCCCGTGATCGTGTTCGTGCGAATGGCCATGATCATGCGCACCATGTCCCTCAACGCTCGCCGTTCCGCATCCACATACGCTACACATCAGAGCACCTCCAAATCCTTGATCCGCATTTCATCGCCCCCTACGGGCATCAGCTTGCCACCGCCGCAATCGGGGCAACAGTCCAGCCGGTTTTCAATCGAGACTTCTTTCAGGCAGTCATAGCACATCGCCCGCCCCGGCAGGTCGATCATCACCAAAGCGGCCCCTTCGGCCACCGAGCCACGCATGACCACGTCAAAGGCAAATTCCAGCGCGGGCTTTTCCACGCCGGCAAATTTTCCGATCTCAAGGCGCACGGTCTTTACACCCGAGAAGCCGTTTTTTACCGCAGCGTCCTCGATTACCGAGCGCACACCTTCACAAAGCGACATCTCATGCATGGCCCTGCCCTCCGCTCAGCGTAACCGGGCTGCAGGGATCGATGCAATCAAGCACCAACTCCGCCAGATGATGTTTGTGCGCAGGCAGGCTGGCAAGGGATTGTGCCAAAATACCGTTCGGGGCAAGCATGTGATCGGTTGGGGTCACACGTTCGAACTGGGTGACGACGCCATCCATTGCCTGCGCGCGCAGCGCATAGTTTCCGCGCGAGGCAGGAACAATCGCCCAGCCGTTTTTCAACCGCCTCGGGTTGGGCAACTCTTCGGTCAAACAGGTCTCGAGATCCAAAAGCCGCGCCACCGCGCGCCATAGCGGGCCGCGCCCCTTCAATCTTTGCACCACCAACATCAACGGGTGAACGAAATGACGCGCCGCAATCGAATTTTCGCACGCCTGCGCCGTGGGCAAATCTTCATCCGCAACCAGAGGCACATGGGCAACCGCCTCGCCTTTCTCAAACACGTCATGCAACCGTTTGAAAACAGGTGAAAACCCCATCCCGGACTCTAGATAGGCTTCGAATGTCGCAAGTGTTGCCGGCATCTGTTGCGGCAGAAACACAAGCGCGCCCTGCGCAATCGGCAGCGGGTCAAGCCCAAGATGTCGGGGCAAAATGACACCGAGGCGCACGAGATGATCACGCGCGAAATCCTCGGAAAGATGGTGGCGCATCGCCTCCTCAAGCGGCAAACCAAGCGCCAGTCTTATCGCCACATCCTGAGACCCACGGCACAGGTTGAACAGGCGCGGGATCAGGTCCACGACCTCCTCCACCGGCTTGCCAATCACAAGCTGCGCCACCGGCAAGGCCGGTGCTGTCGTCGCAGTGAGTGGCGCGGTGAGTGTCATCGTTTACTCCGCTTCATCCTTGGTTTCAGGCGCACTCTCGGGTTTTTCGCTCATGCCCGCTGTTAAAATCTGACGCCGGGTCGGGGCACTGTCAGGCTCAAGCGCGCGCGCCTCGGCCTCGGCTTTTTCTTGTTCGCGCGCCTCGATGGCTGCGATTTCGTCTTCACGGGCGGCGCGAATATCGGCACTGCGGTCGGTTTCGGCGCGGTGCTCGTCTTGAAAAAGGGCAACCATCACGGCGCTGGCCACATCAACAGCCTGCGCTTGGGTTTTGAACTCGCCCATCGGCGAAAACAGCGAACAGGCCTTGTAGCCGCCGGTTTGTTCGCGCGTGTTGTGGATGAACTCATAATCGCCCGAGGGAAAGGACAGCACTTCTTTCTCGCCCGCCTTGAGAGTGGACCAATCCTCTCCCTCTGCTGGCATCTGGATGAGGTTCATGAACCAAGGCGAGATCAGCACGCCCAAAGGCCGCCCCTCATGTTCGAGAAACCCGACGGCCTGCACATGCAGCACCTTGTTGACCATCGGCACGTCGCGCATTTTTGCATGCCATACTTCGGTGAAATCCGTCACCAAAGCTTCGGTCTTGCGCGACAGCCGCGCGGCGGCCAACATGGCGTCCGAACCGGGGTCTTCAGAGACGAGAAACTGCTCTTTCGGGGCGTCGCAATTGGGACATTTCCAGTCATCTGGCAGCGCCAGAAATGGTGTCCCCGGAAGGACTTGACGCGTATCGTCACCCTCGGCCGGGTCATAGGGAGTCCAGCAAATTTTGCACTCCATGATCGCCAGATCGGAAATCTTGTCATTGGCCCCTAAATACGAGCCCTCGAACCCACCTTGCGCGCTCATTGGATCGCCTCCAGCACTTCTTGGATGCGTTCGCCGCTGTCGATCAGGTCTTCGCGCGCTGCCAGCGCCACCTCGGGCATCTCGGTCACCTCAAACGTATCAAGGATCAGCACATCCATCGAATTGAAGAATTGCACCCGCCAGACATTGGCCAACGCCGTCGCCGTAACCCGGCAATTGCCATAGCCGCGCGAAAGGATATCCCCCGCCCCCTGCCCAAGCGCATCATCCAGCCATTCCAGATCCTGCTCCGTATGCGGCAGAAGCGTCAGGTTCACGACATGCACCTCGGTGCCCTGTGTGTAGCGGGCGGATTTATCCATCAGTTCCACCAAAAGCGGCGGCGCGTTCACCACGCCCTGCTGGCGCGGTGTCGCGGAAAGACCGGCACGTTTGCGCGGCTCGAAGGCGCGTGCGCGCACCAGGTGCGGCACGTCTCCGACTTCGATCACGTCCATCCCGGCGGCCTTGAGAATCCAGACGCCCGCGAACACGCTTTCCTGTATCGCAATGGCGGGAATGCCGTGCAGCTTCATCGCCACCTCGCCCGCGCCCATCGTTTCCGCGATCAGCGCACGGTTGGCGGCGTCAAGGAGTGAAAGATCGAACTCGGTGCCCTGCCCGGTTTCGCCTGCCGTCTCGCAAGCTGCGGAAATCTCGGCCAAAAGATCAAGCGCAGGTTTGAGGTGATCATCAACCTCGACCTCGGGCAGATGGGCCGTGTAGGTGCGCATATCCTGCGGCATCGGCAGGAATTCCAGTTCGGCACCGTCCTCTTCTGGGGGTTGCGAGCCGGGGCCGAACCCCACGGGCGGGAGTTGAAAATTGTTGACCATCGTTCTATCTCCCTCAAGCAGTTTGCGGCGTTGGAATGGCGAGGATCTGACCGATCCGCACCATGTAATCGTCCCAGTCACGGACCTTTGGAAGCCCGGCAAGGAACTGCCCGTCGCGGTAAAACAGAAGCGACGGGGCCTTAAGCACTTTCGTGGCCTCGCGCAGGCTGGCCTCGATCGCATCATCGACCACGGCGCAGTCGAACAACCCCTGAAAGGCAAGCTTCAATTCGGGCAAGATCACGGCTACATCTGCGGTCTCAAGATTGCGTTTCGCATCACCGGGAATGAACAGCACGTGCGTGCCCGGCCGCGTGGTGAATTCCAAGACGTCGTGATCATTGCCAAGCACGGGCCAGCCGAACTCTGTTGTCAGTCGATCAATTAGCGGGTGGCTCATGCGGTGGTCTCCCCTTTATCGAGCGCGGCTTGCAAATGCGGCGGAAGCTGCGGTGTTCTGTCATCAAGATCGGAGAACGCATCTCCCAACCCGTGCCCCCGCATCAGATCAGCGATCCCGCGCAGGGCTTTGCGAATTTTTAACGCCTCTTCTTCAGGCAGCACTTCGCGTGCGGTGCCAAGAAACGTCAGGATCCATGTGCCGGGCTCTAGCGGGCCAGTGAGAGCAAGATCAATCAGGTGATTTTTCGTGCCATCACAAGCGGTTGCAGCAAGCTCTTCACGCGAGATGATTTGCATTGGGATGCCAAGACACATCTCAAGCGTCCTGCGGCAAGAAGCGATCATCACCGATGCGACACGCCTCATCTTCTGAGGGACGCCCCTGTTCATAGGCAGCGCGCAAAATCGAAGGATCGGCCAGATCGCGGCTATCGGTGCGCCCGTCACGCACCTCAATTCCCAGCGCGCGCAGCTTGTCAGTCGCAATCTCCAACGCGGGATCGATCTGGGCCGCCACGACGTCGCGCAGGCTGCCGCCGTAGTCTTCGATTTCTTCGGGCTGACAACCGATCAGAATCAAGCGCTCTGGGCAATAGCCCATCAGTTGCGCAGTGGCGATGACATCCTGAAAACCGGTCTGATGCAGCGACATCTTCTTGGCCCCCATGAAAGCGGGCACATCGTCATCCTCAACGATTTTCAATGTTCCGGGTTCAAGCCCGTAATCGACAGCATCAAACACGAGAAGCGTGTCGACCTCTTCAAGAAAAGGCAAAAGATACAGCCCCTGTGTGCCCCCATCGAGCAGCCTGACATCAGGGCCAAAGCTATGGGTTTCAGCCAGCCGCTCGACACAGCGCACACCAAACCCCTCATCCGCCCAGAGAACATTCCCGATCCCAAGAACCAGAACCTTAGCCGACATGGTGCGCCCTCCCTCGCCATGCACTATCCTACAGCGTTACGCCCGCTTGCTGGATGGTTGCATTCCAATCTGTCCGTTGATTGAGCGTATGCTTTCACGTTCCCCAGCTCACGCTTTTTTCATTATGCGACGAAATGTCACTTACTCGTTGAAATTGCACAGAGTTTTGGCGCTTTTGGCGGATTTAGCCCTCTGCGTGATGGAAGGCTACCTTCCATATTTACTACATTGCGGAAACATAATAAGCAGAAAAGGCGAGCAGAGCCCGCCTTTTCCGTCGATTCTGAAGTTGCGAGCGGGGGAAAGGGAACATTCTTCGCAAGCTTCAGTCCTTGAAGGTTCGTGTCCCGGAAATCATGGTCGAGACCATGGATTGGCGCGACATGATATCTTCGCGGATCGCGGCATAGATGTGGATGATCATAAAGATCACAATGAACCACATTCCCAGATGATGCACCGAATGCACGATCTGGCTGTTACCAAAGAGGGTCAGAACCCAGCCCGCCGCATAATCGGGCCAAGACCCCTGCCCTGCGCCTTCGGAATAAAGCGCCCAACCTGTAAGGATCATGAAACTAAGCCCCACGGTCATGAACATGAACATCGCGATCTGCGCGAGCGGGTTATGACCGACATATTTCCGGGGCATCTTTTCAAGAAACGCATACCACTTGAGTTCGATCAGCACTTCTTTCCACCACGTCTTTCGCCAGATCGGCACATAGAACAACTGTTTGGCGTGCTGATTGCCGACGATTGCCCAATAGATCCGCCCGAAGAAACCGACCGTCAGGATCATCCCAGCGGCGAAATGCGTAAAGCGCATATAGCCCATGACAAACTGAAACGTTGCCTCAGAAAAATCCATCGACGGCAAAGGCGAGGCGATGAACCAGCCGGTGACGATCAGCACCGTGATTGCAAGTGCATTCAGCCAATGCCAAAGGCGCACAGGCCATTCGTAAACAAAGACCGAGGTCTGGGTGCGAATGCTGTCGATATCGGCTTGCGATGCATCGCCCGTTAGATGCGTGGGCTCGCTGTGTGCGGGTCGATTGGAATTGGCCGCGTTCAAGGAAGTATCCGCCATGGCTCATTCCTCCTTACGCTTGGATTTGCGGCCAAAGAATGCGTCGATTACAAGCCATGCAACGGCGATCGCCGCTGCGGCCATCGCCAGATGGGTTTCTGCGTGACCCGCCGGACCGGGCAGAGTTGCGTGTCCCGAATGCGCCACTGCTGGCGATGCAATCAGTGACATAAGTGCGATAAGTTTTTTCATGATACGCCCTCCCGTTAGCGCACTTTGACATTGGTCAGAACATCGCCATCGGGCGACATCACATGGGTCGAGCAAGCCAGACAGGGGTCGAAAGAATGCAACGTGCGCAAGATTTCGACCGGCTCGTCCGGGCGCTCCATCGGCGTGTTCATCAACGAGGCTTCAAACGCGCCGATATTGCCCTGCGTGTCGCGCGGGCTACCGTTCCAAGTGGTTGGCACGACGCATTGATAGTTCTCGATGCGCCCGTCCTTGATCTTGATCCAGTGGCCCAAAGCGCCGCGCGGAGCCTCGGTCATGCCCACGCCTTTGGCCTCGGCGGGCCAAGTGCTTGGATCCCATTTTTCGACATTCGCGGTCGAGCTGTCACCGTTCTTGATATTGGTGACCAGTTTGTCGAAGAAATGCCTTTGCAAACGCGAGCAATATTCAGATTCAAGCGCGCGTGCCGCCGTTCGACCCAATGTCGAATAAAGCGCCTCAACCGGCAGATCCATCGTGCGCAAAAGCCCGTCAACTTGATTGGTGATGTCCTCATGCCCCTTGGCATAGCCCACAATATAGCGGGCCAGCGGCCCCACCTCCATCGCGTGACCTTTCCAACGCGGCGCTTTGATCCAGCTGTATTTAGCCGCCTCGTCGATCTCTTTGATATTGGTGCGAGTTCCTTTGGCATTGGGACCAAGTTCGTATTGCGGCTCGGTGATGCCATCCCAAGGATGCAACCCCTTGCCTGGCTCGCCATAGGTGTACCACGAATGATCGACGAATTCCTGCACCTGTTCGGGGTCACGCGGATCGACATCATGCACGACTGACATGTCGCTGTTGATGATTGCTCCGCGCGGCAGATGCAAGTTTTCCGCCGAGAAGTCGTTGGGATGCTCGGGAATGTCGCCATAGGCCAGACAAGCCTGCGAAGACAGCCCGCCGCCGTAAAGCCAGTTTTTATAAAATCCCCCGATCGCGATCACATCCGGAATATAGACGTTGCGATTGAACTCATGCGTCTGCTCGATGATCGACGAAACGAGGTTGAGCCGCTCCATATTGATCGCACCGACGCCGCCGACACCATCGACGTTGATCGGGCATGGCACGCCGCCCACCAACCAGTTGGGGTGCGGGTTCTTACCGCCAAAGATCGTGTGAACCTTCACGATCTCTTTTTGCAGATCAAGCGCCTCAAGGTAGTGGGTCGTCGCCATCAGATCGGCTTCGGGCGGCAGTTTATAGGCCGGATTGTCCCAATAGCCGTTCTTGAACAGGCCAAGTTGGCCGCTTTCGACGAATTTTTTCAGGCGGTTCTGCACGTCGCGGAAGTACCCTGGGGAGGACAGAGGGTGCGACGGAGAAACCGCCTGCTGCAGCTCTGACGTGGCCTTGGGGTCGGCCTTGAGGGCGTTGATGGGGTTCACCCAGTCAAGAGCATGCAGATGGTAAAAGTGCACGATATGGTCGTGAATTTCCAACGCAAGCTGCATAAGGTTGCGGATCGAATTCGCGTTGTCCGGGATTTGGATGCCAAGCGCATCCTCGACCGCGCGCACAGATGTCAGCGCATGGGTGCCGGTGCAGACACCACAGATGCGTTCGGTAAAGGCCCAAGCGTCACGCGGATCACGCCCCTTGAGGATCACCTCAAGCCCGCGCCACATCGTGCCGGTCGAGACCGCGTTGCGGATTACGCCGTTTTCATCGACATTCACTTCGCAGCGCATGTGACCTTCGATCCGAGTGACCGGGTCAACAACGATGCGCCGACCGGTATTGTCGAGGTCATATCCATTGGGAGTTGCGACCATGGGTTACGCCTCCTCTTTCTTATCTTGAGTTTTGCGTTGAGCGGTCTTGAGCGCGGACACAGCCGCATGGGCTGCGACACCTGCGCCAACCACTCCGGCGGCAACCATGCCGACCTTGTCGGCGTTCGCCTCAACCCCGAACTGCGTCAGATCGGTCACGCGGTTATAGAACGAGCCCTGATCCCAAAAGCCATCTTCCGAGCAGCCGATACAGCCGTGTCCGGATTGAATCGGGAAGGAAACACCCTCGTTCCAGCGCACGGTCGAACAGGCGTTATAGGTCGTCGGACCCTTGCAGCCCATCTTGTAAAGGCAATAGCCCTTACGCGCGTTTTCATCGTCCCAGTGCTCGACAAACTGGCCCGCATCGAAATGGGGGCGGCGATAACATTTGTCGTGAATGCGCTGGGAATAAAACATTGCCGGGCGACCTTGGCGGTCAAGCTCGGGCATCTTGTCAAAGGTCAGCATATAAGTGATCACACCGGTCATGACCTCGGCAATCGGCGGACAGCCGGGCACCTTGATGATTGGTTTGTCGGTGATGACCTTGTGCACCGGGGTGGCCCGCGTCGGGTTAGGCTTTGCCGCCTGCACACAGCCATAAGACGCGCACGCCCCCCAGCTGATGATCGCTTTGGCATGCTCGGCCGCATGTCTAAGCTGGTCAACGAATGGCTTGCCGCCGATGATGCAATACATCCCGTCCTCATTGAGCGGTGGGTTGCCCTCGACCGCAAGGATGTAGTTGCCCTTGTATTTCTCAATTGTGTCTTCAAGAGCGGCCTCAGCCTGATGCCCGGCCGCCGCCATCAGCGTGTCGTCGTAATCCAGCGAGATCATCGACAACACGACATCTTTGGCCAACGGATGCGCCGAACGAATGAAACTTTCCGAGCAGCAGGTGCATTCCAGCCCGTGCACCCAGATCACCGGCGTGCGTGGTTTGGTCTCCATCGCATGGGCGATCTTGGGGACGAATGAAGGCGACAGCCCCAAAGCGGCCGCTGTTAGCGAGCAATATTTCATGAATGAGCGGCGTGTGATCCCTTGGCGCCGCATCACGTCATAAAACGTTTCAATCTGAGTGGTATCTGTGCCCACCTTGCGTCCCTCCCTTTGGTCGTCCCGAATGCGTATACGGGTCTTCGATCCTCAGCATGGCAGGCCAAATCGCATGGACCAAAAGAAAGAAGCACCTTTTTCAAGATGCTCTTTTTGTTATGTTTTCATAATGTTATACAGATATTTTCGCAGCACTATCGGTGAGTGACTTTCCGCCCGCCGCCGCGATCGGAAAGTCCGTTACCGCCCGTTATAGATGGCGTGCCGCCGCAACGAGCGCTTGCCCAAACGCGAGTCCGCCATCATTCGCCGGGGTCTTTGTGTGGAACCGCACGGGGACATCCCCTAGCGCCTTCACCGTCAGATCCAGCAAAAGCGCGTTCTGGAAACACCCGCCCGAAAGCGCAACCGCGTGGGCCTCTCGGGTCGCCACCAAAGCGCGGGCTTGCTCGGCAAAAGCCTGTGCGAGAGAAGCGTGGAATATATAGGCAAGCTCAGCAGCATCATTGTCACCTTGAGCGACCAGACGGAACAAGGGTGCAGGATCTATTTCGCCGTTGGTTACAGGCAAGCCAAGTGCCCTGCCCTGCCCCGATCTCGCCAAGGCTTCCAGTCGCATCGCTGCCTCGCCCTCAAAAGACTGCGCACCATCAAAGCAGGTCACAGCCGCAAAGGCATCAAACAGCCGCCCCGCGGACGAGGATATCGGCGCATTAAGCCCCTTTTGCGCTGCGCGACGCAGCATCTCCAGCGGCGCATCAGGCCACAGACCATCGGAGAAAGTCTCAAGCCCCGCCTGATCCAACCGCATCAGCGCATTTCGCCACGGCTCCTTTTGCGCCATATCCCCGCCGATCAAGGGGGCAGGCTTCAGCCACGCCCGGCGCTCGAAGTTCCGGTAATCACCAAGCAGAACCTCACCGCCCCAGATCGTCCCATCCGCCCCAAGACCAAGGCCATCCAGCACGATCCCCGCGACCTTACCGCCCTCCAGAGGCCAAAGGTTTTCCCCCATGCAAGCCGCCATATGGGCGTGATGGTGCTGCACTTCTTCCACCGGAAGCCCCTTGGTGCGCGCATGTTGCGAGGCGCGGAAATCCGGGTGCAGATCGCAGGCCACCCGATCCGGGTGATGATCAAACAGCGCAGTATAATCCGCATCTGATTTGAGAAAGGCTTCATAACTAAGCGCATCATCCAGATCCCCCAGATGATGCCCCAATAGCGCCTGACCGTCTTTCACAAGACAGATCGCGCCTTTCATCTGCCCGCCATAGGCCGCGATCTGGGGCGCGCTTTCGAACCCTTCGGGCAGTGGCAACGTCCCCGGAACGCGCCCGCGCGCGCGACGCAGCACCATCACCCCATGCGGCGTAATCCGTTCAACCGAGTCATCCAATCGTCGCGCGATGTCGCGGTCATGCATCAAAAAGGCATCGGCAAATTGCGCAAGCTTGTCGCGCGCCTCGTCATTGCCAATCACCTGCGGCTCGCCCGACAAGTTTCCCGAGGTCATCACCAAAGGCCCGCCGAACCGCGCGATCAGCAGATGATGCAAAGGAGTATAGGGCAGCATCCAACCAAGCGTCGTTTGGTTGGGCGCGATACCTTCAGGGGAGCGTGCGGCTTCAAGCAAGACAATCGGGGCCGCGGGGTCTTGCAGCAGTGCCAATTCGTCACCGTTTGGCGCACACCACGCCCCAATCATCTCCACCGTGCCCATTAACGCAAACGGCTTGCTCGGTCGGCGCTTGCGCATGCGAAGAGTTGCGACCGTCTGCGCATTCAAGGCATCGCAGGCCAGATGAAAACCGCCAAGCCCTTTGATCGCTAGGATTTTCCCGCCCCGTAACAATGCAACAGCATCCTCAATCGGGTCGCTCCCGCCCTTGGGTTCAAGCCAAATTTTAGGGCCGCACTCGACGCAGGCGATGGGTTGGGCGTGAAAGCGGCGGTCCTCGGGGTTTTCATATTCAGCTTGGCACGCCGCGCACATATTGAATGGCGCCATCGTCGTATTGGCACGGTCATAAGGTAAGCTTTCAACGATGGTAAAGCGCGGCCCGCAATGGGTGCAATTGGTAAAGGCATAGCCTGCGCGACGTTGCGAGGGGCTGAACACCTCGGCCACGCAGGCATCGCAGCTGGCCGCATCCGGCGTCACCCGTGTGCGCGCCGCACCCCCTTGCGACGCAACAATGGAAAACGTCT
This sequence comes from Thioclava sp., assembly GCF_048263065.1. Lineage (NCBI taxonomy): Bacteria > Pseudomonadati > Pseudomonadota > Alphaproteobacteria > Rhodobacterales > Paracoccaceae > Thioclava > Thioclava sp. The sequence continues at coordinate 4,638 of NZ_JBLXEM010000013.1, read as the reverse complement.
CTGCCGCCCCCGAGATGTCGGACAGCTCGACCGCGTCAATACGCGCAAGCGGGGGCAACTCTGCGCGCAGGCGGGCCTCAAAACCGGAGGCGTTCCCAAATAGGCGGATCAGCACGCCCTCAGCATCATTGCAAACATCGCCCGTCAGCCCCATATCGCGCGCCAGCCGCCAGACAAAGGGGCGAAACCCGACGCCCTGAACCTGTCCACGCACTCGGATTTTGAGGCCGCTCGCCATGTCAGTGCACCGTGCAAACCATGCACGGATCAAACGAGCGCACGATATGCTGCACCGAAACGGGCGTATCCTCACCCGCACGCACGGGTGCGCCCACCAGCGCCGCCTCTAGCGGACCCGGCACGCCATGGCGATCGCGTGGCGAGAAATTCCACGTCGTTGGCGCGATGATCTGATACGAAGAGATCAGCCCATTTTCGACCTTAATCCAATGCCCTAAAGCGCCCCGCGCCGCTTCGACCATACCCACGCCTACGCCCTCTCTGGGCAGATTGACGTGACGCATGAAAGGTTCATGCACGTTGATCGAGGCCAAGAGGCGCTCCATTTCGATCTGGCTGCGCGCCAGCTCCAACAAGCGCCCAACCACACGCGCGCGCACCGATCCCTCGCACGCCAAAGCCACAGCCAGCGGATGCCCGTCGATCGCCTGCCGCGCAAGCGCGCCGGTTTCATAGGGCACGCCGCCCAGACGCGGTGCCTTGCACCAGCTATAGGCATCCTCGCGCATGTCCTCATCGGGCGTCGTCATGCCTTGCAAAGGGTGTGCATCGGCACCCAGCATCCAGGAACTGGGAATCTCCTCGACGATGTCACGTTGATCAAGCCGGCCCGCGACTCCATCGACCAAGACGCCGCGCTGAAACAGCGGCCCGCTTGGCAACGGATAAGCCCCGAAGGAAAGATATCTTCCCGCCCCGACACCAGAGGCGTCGAGAGACAAATCATCGGAAATTGACAAGAATAGCGCCAGATCGCCCGTACTCCACGCTGACAATTGTTCGATTTGTGCAAGCTCAACGAAAGCTTCAATCGGCGCGCCGAACACGGCCTCTTCGAGATAAGACCGAAACGCAGCCAGATCAGCGCCGATGCGCACCTTGTCGCGCGCGGTCGGCGCATAGGTGACGCCGCCGGGCTGAATAGCCAGTGTATGGGGCCACTTCCCGCCCAGTAGCCCGACGATATGCATCAGTTGTGCGCGCGCCTCGGTTGCGCGTTTCAGCGCACCGCCCTTGAGCGCGGTAAAGCGGGTCACGGCGCGCTGAAACCACTTGCGATCACTGTAGATGGGACGCGCGAAATCGGGCATGAAGAACAAGTTGAAATGCATTAGATGGTCAGACACGTTCTCGACCAGATGCAATAGCTGCGCCACCTTGGCCCCCTCAGGCGCAGGCGTTGCGCCAGCCAGATCGGCAAGCGCGTGCGCTGCCGCCATCGACTGGCTGATCGAGCAGATGCCGCAAATGCGCGGCGTGATGGTCAACGCATCCATCGCGCCCTTGCCCTGCAAGATCATCTCGAAGCCGCGAAACAGGGGCGAGTTGGCATAGGCGGCAGAAACGCATCCGTCTGTAACCTCAAGACGGACCTCAAGATCGCCCTCAACCCGGTTAAACGGCCCAACGAGCAGCGTAGTGGTGTCAGTCATGTTTGCGGCTTTTCACTGAAGGGGGCACGATAATCCGGTCCGAGGTAGCATTCTTTGCCACCCGTTTGGGCGTGGCGCGTTTGGACAAAGAGGCAAGCGCCATGAACCACGCTTTGGGCATATCGGTGGGCAACCCGACAGGAATCCCCGCAAATTTCGGTGTCTGGGTAAAGCCGTGGCCGGGCTCTTCGAATTCGGGGGCCGTGCAGTTGATGCAGGGGTAGCCCGCGCGGGTGCAGCTTCCCTCGCCATTCCAAAGCCGGATGTTGCAATCGCCGACCGCCTGCGTGCCGATACAGCCCAGATGCTCCATCATGCAGCCGATTTGCGACAGTTCCTCGGCAGAGGCCTTGTATTCGTAAAACTCGTTCTTGGGACAGGCGTGATGCACCAAGGTATCGGTGTAAAAGCGCGGACGGGCATAGATATCCAGATCGTCAGCGCCCAATTCACCCTGAGACAGCAACAGCAGGGTCTCGGCCACCCAATCGGGATGGACAGGACAGCCCGAGATATTGATCACCGGCAAACCGGATTGCGACCGAAAGGAGGCCGGCAAAGCGGCCCCCGGATGTCGCCCGTCATATTGTAGCCCCGTTGCATCTGCCGGATTGTCCCCCGCCGAGGTCACCCCGCCATAGGTGGCACAAGTGCCAACTGCGATGACATGCTCTGCCTTGGGGGCGAGGCTTTGCACCCAATCCAGCATTGAGCGACCGGTGCCCGCCAACATGTGATAGCGCCCCGTGCCTTTGGGGCCATGCACGATTGAGCCTTCGATACATAGAATATCAAGCTTTTGCGCACCGCTCTCGACTGCCTCTAGCAGGCGGCGCACCTCTGCCCCTGAGGCCTCGGACAGCGACGGGTGCCAGAGAAATTCCAAACCCGCAGAGGCGAAAAGATCAAACAGGTTCGGGCTTTCTGCGCAAAGCAGCGACATCGTGCAGCCGCCGCAGCCCGCTGATTGCAGCCACAAGATATTCACGTCAAATCCCCGCGCTTAAGCATAAGACGGAAACAGGCGCCCGGCGCGCCATCGGGCAGATAGATCAAAGAACCGCCATGTTCCTCGGCAATCTTGAGAGAAATCGACAGGCCCAGCCCGGTGCCCTGCCCCACGTCTTTGGTTGAAAAGAACGGATCGAAAATCGCCGCGCGCAGATCTTCGGGCACGCCGGGACCATTGTCGCAGACCTGTAGCACCGCGAAATCATCCTCGTAGGATAATTGCACCCGAATTTCCGGGGCCACCACGTCATGCATCGCATCGGCTGCGTTTTGGACAAGGTTCATGATCACCTGTTGAATATGGCCCTGACGTCCGAGGGCAAGACAGCTGCTTTCGCCCTCAACGATGATTTTCATCTCGCTTTTCAAGCCGCGTTTGACCCAATCCGCACCGATGATCGCCGTCTGGCGTAGATCAAAGACCGTGACCTCGCCCGAACCATCCGAGGACAATCGGCGCAAATCCTCGACAATGTCACGCACCCGTTCTGACCCATCACGCGCCCCTTCAATGGCTACGCGCAGGTTTTTCAGATCCCGTTCAAGGCGCAATTGCGACCGCAAGGCCATCAACTCCTCGCGGCTTGCGCCTTCTTGGACCCGTTCAAAATAGACCTCGAACCGATCAAGGTATTTCTGAAGACTGTGAGTATTGGCATAGACGAAGGAAATCGGGTTGTTCAGCTCATGCGCCACCCCCGCCAGAAGCCGCCCGAGAGAGGCTAGTTTCTCGGTGCGCACAAGTTGGGTCTGAGCCTGCTTCAAGCTCTCATGGCTTTGTGCAAGCTCTTGATAGGCGCGACGCAATTCGCCCAATGGACGCCCTGTCAGGATAATCCCGCTTAGCCGTTTGCGCCGATCCAGACGCGGCGCAATACGAAAATCTACGGGGCTCGCGCCGTCACTGGTCACCAGATCGGCTTCAAACGTCCGCTCCAGTTTGTTTTTCGCCAGATCGGTCATGACATCCGTCATGTGCTGGCACATCTCGCCCTCGAAAAAGCTAACGATCGGGCGCCCTAACAGCGCCTCTTTGTCGCGACCAATGGCATCGCAAAAGGAACGGCTGACATCGGCAACAAATCCGTCCTTATCCGTCACCACAAGGTAATCCGAGATCGAATTCATGATTGATCCAAGGAACGTCCGCAAGCTCGACAATTCAGCGTTGCGCGCCTCGAGTTGCTCTTGGTAATCGACCAACTCGGCATAAGTCTTGTCCACGGCATCAAGCACATCAACCCAAGCCGCGTCATCGAAACCGCGGCCCAGATCAGCACCCAGGCGAGATGAAACCGTTGCCATACTATCTGCCTCCATATCTAAGCCTGTCAGGCTAGGATGCGCGGCGCAACAGAAGAATGGATCAGGACCAATCGATGCACAGTGTTCCAAGTGTGCATTGGCTACTCGATTGCCGAAATCCGAGCCAACACGCGCCTCGAAGAAACCGATTTCGGACAAGACCAACCGAAGGGCGCCCGCAAGCTCGTGTTTTAGCACTGCGGATACGCGCGGATCTTCTAGTCTGTGGATATCCGCATGATATCGGCTTGGTCATGACTTCGGGACTTCTAGAGAACTCCATCACTTTGGCGGACATACCCTTGTCAGCGTGGTGCCCATCAGGAGCATGCGATGACCTGCGCGGGCCCTATCCGACAACTGTAAGCCAATCTCAAATAGTCAGCTGCGACGTCCCATTCGGTCAGTCGAATGATGGACTTCCAACGTCTCAATCGACCTCCGCAATTCCGGAGGCGCGACCAGTTCGTCGCCGTGCAAGAGCGGGAAAACGCCAGCTTTCAGCATTCTAAAATTGAGCGGCAAGGTATCAGCCCCAAGGTCTTCCAGCAGACGGAAAGATCTTGGGGCTCCGGTTAGTAATCGCCTAGATGGCCTGACCTACATCAGGCTTACGGCATCGGCCTTGGCGTGGTGGCAACCGAGGGTG
>NZ_JBLXEM010000012.1:0-68265 GCF_048263065.1 Thioclava sp. | reverse complement strand
GATCACTCATATCACCGCTCCCTTTTGCAGAGCCGTGAATCAGAACTGAGTGTCGAAATCAATGCATCCTGACCCTAAACGCTTGAAGTTAAAAAACCCCCAAGACAGATGCCGTCAGCGCAAGCTGGGCACCAGAATTTGGCCCCCTGCCTGCACGCCCAAAATGCCGCTTGGCACGATCTCGAACTGCCCATTCGCAATCGCTGCAATCACCAAGCCAATCGCGCCATCGCTACCGGAAACCGCGCGCATAGCACCGCCATTCACCCATTGCCCGTTGTTCAGATAGTAAAATCGTATCGGCGCGTAAAACCCATCATCTCGTACCATGACGGCCTCATCGCCGGGAAGATCAGGGCGTAAATCGGCCATCACCAAGGCACAGCTTGGATCTGCTGACGCACGCGGCGCGCAAAGATCAGACAGGGGCACGTTACTATCCCTCTCGATCACTTGCAAAAGCGCTTTCGGGATCGGCGCGGCACCGGGAGGCTGCGCAATCCGCGCGCGCAGATCGGCCAGACGCGCATCGCTGGGCGTGGGTGGCACAACTTCGCCGGCCATGCGCACAGATGCCAGCGCCTTGGCAAGCGCAGGATCATTAGATGCTCGCGTGCGCAAGGTTGCGATCCCGTCCAGCCCCGCCTTGCCCCAACTCTGCGCCATCGCATAAAGCGGCAAGCGCGCAGGCTCGGTCAGGCCGTCCTCGTAGCGCGCGATCTGTGAATTGGTGGCAATGGCGTTGGCATTTATCAGCGGCGTCAACCACGCCACCGCCAGCGCAAGCAAGCCCAGCGCCATCGCGATATTGACCCGGCGCACCCGCGCCATCCAACCATGCCCGCGCAGCACGGCCCCTGCGTAACCGATCCCGTAACCCGCGATCAAAACGATCAGCACCGCTTGCGCCACGCGCGCAGGCGTCCAGCCAAATTCGGAAATTGTGCGCCAGGCCGACCACGCGCTCACCCCCGCCAGAACCGGCAGAATCAGCGCCAGTCCCAGCGTGGACAGCCGCAAGATCGGGGCCGTCACGGCCTCGAAATCTTCGCGCTCGACAGCCACAGAGACCAGCGTGATTGCCGCCATGGACATCGCGATCAGGGTCGTCGCATGCGAAAATCCGACTGCATCAATCGCGCCAGCATTCAGGATCAGGCCCAGCAGGAACACCACCACCACCACCATCACCACCGGCAGCAACAGCCGCAGCAGCCGCAACAATAAGAAGGGGGAGATCATCTCTTCAAGCTCGGTCACGACCGCCAGACCAAGCCCCAAAACCGCGCCCGACAGCCCCAATGCCAGCCAGTCGAGACGGAAGAGCTGGCGCATCCAGTCAATGCCGACGCTTTGCAGTAATTGTGACGACAGATACAGCAACAGCCACACCAAAGCGAGAAACAGCCAAGCCGCGCCATAACGCACAACGATGTTCCACGCATGAGTGAACAACGCAGGGTAATCCGCCCAACGCGCGCGGCCCTGCTGTGCAATCACCATCGCGAACGGCATCGGCACCGTGGCCAGCACGAAAAGCGCCAGCATACCAAAGTCCATCTGCCCTAGCAGATCTTGCGCAGGGTCAAACTCTCCCGCCGCCCACCATCCCAGCACCGTGGTCGGGATCGCGATTAATACAGCGGCAAGCCCTGCCTTGCGCGCGCCAATCTCGCCCAGCATTGCCAGACCGGTTCCGAAAAACACCATGCCCGCGACCGTGATCGCAAAAACACCGCGCGGCCTCAGCAGGCCGGTGACAAAATCGCCCTCTTGCAGAGCCCAAAGAAACAGCCCCGCCAAAGTGCCGAAAAGGATGTGCTGTAAACGACTATGCATCGCAGCCTCCCGAATTGATCCGCGCCAACCAACCCGGCAATTCGCCGATATTGGCCAGCACAACATCGGCCTCAGGGGCCAATTCGGCGCGCTCTGCCGGCCCTGTCAACACCGCCACTGCATACATGCCCGCCGCGCGCGCCGCGCGCAGATCGTGCAGACTGTCGCCGACCATAACAACCGTGACCGGATCCAGACCCAACCGATCCGCAAAGGCCAGCAACGGACTCGGGGTCGGCTTTGCGCCATGCCCGCTATCATAGCCGATAATCGCATCGAACAGCTCAAGCACCCCGGCCATGCTGGCATGCGCGCGCGCAGTCGACTCGGCGTCATTGGTACAAATTCCCAACCGCAACCCTCGCGCGCGCAGATCGCTGAGGAATGGCGCAAGCGGCACAGGCGCGACCAATGGCACGTTCTGGGCGGCCTCATCCAACGCGGCGATCAGTTCGGTGCGCTCGCGTCCCGGCAAATGCGGCAACAGCAAATCAGCCGCCTGCGCCACCGTGCCTGCAATAATCGGCGAAGCGGGGTCAAACCGCCCCTGCTCGTAATCGAAGGAAATCGCATCGGCCATCGCGCTCAGATGCGCCGCATCCCGCGCCAAATCGGAAAGCTGCGCACGCGCCCACACCCCCCAAGTCGCGTCGAAATCGAAAAGAGTTCCGTCCTTGTCAAACAGGATCGCGCGAACTTTCTGTGGGTCCATCGACTTGCCTTCCTCAACCCGTGCTCGCGCGGGCCACGCAATTTCCAGACCGTCCTTGGCCCGGTTTGCGCGCAGACTGCCCGCTCTGTCCGCTCAGGTCCAGTGCCGCTGATCGCCGCGCCCCAAAACCATGCGCGCGCTAGGCACATCTTCGGGGATCACCTCAAGCTCGGCGGCGCAATCTAGAACCCATTGATCATTCAGCAAAATATAGTCGAGCACGCCGCATAAGAAATCGGGATCACCCGCCTGCGCACGCAGATCATCCTGCGATGCCCCGGTGTGGGCAAGAAACCCGTCAATCAACGACTCTTGCGACACCAGCCAAGCCAGAGCGCGAATTGCAAGCACATGGGCGGTTTCTTGCCGCATATCTAGCCCCTCAAATTTATCCGAAACGCTTTGTTAACTCTTTGCTCTATATCTTAAAGCAACTGGCGAACAGTCTTGGTTTTTAGCAGAGGAACCCATGGCGGGATCCATTCTCATCGTTGATGACGTGTCCACGAATCGCATCGTGCTCAAAGCTATGCTTTCGGGCGCGCGATACACGACATGTCAGGCCGCTTCCGGAGTAGAGGCGCTTGCCCTTACGGTCGCAGAGCAGCCTGGGCTGGTCCTGCTGAATGTCGACCTGCCAGATATGAGCGGGATTGAGGTGATTACACGGCTACGCGCCGACCCCGCAACGCGACGTATCCCGGTCGTCGCTGTGACCTCGCATACCACGCCCGAAATGCGCCTGAATTTGCTGCATGCGGGCGCGACCGATATTCTGGCCAAGCCGTTTAACGAATTGCTGATGCTCGCGCGGTTACGCAGCCTGCTGCGCGAACATGGCACGGATGCCGAATTCGCCCTGCGTGAGGCGACCTGCCGCGAACTCGGTTTCGCCGAGGCGCGCAGCGAATTCAGCCCCCCCGCGCGCGTCGCAATGATAGCGGCACAGGCCGAAACGGCGTTGCGCTGGAAAACCGCACTCGTGCAACAGATGCCGGGCGACATGATCGAAGTGATCGGTCAGGAAAAGGCACTGACGCACGCAACCAGTAATGCCGCGCCCGATATTTTTCTGATTGAGGCGGATCTGGCGCGCCCGGGGGAAGGGCTGCGCCTGATGTCAGAGCTGCGCTCGCGCGCCGAAACACGCAATGCGGTGATCGTGATCGCCACCAGTCCCGGCGCCGTTGAAACGCAAGCGACTGCCCTTGATCTGGGAGCAAACGACCTTGCCAGCACCAATCTTTCGGCGCCTGTTATGGCGCAAGAAACCGCGCTACGCCTGCTCCGCCAATTGCAGCGAAAACGCGCTCTCGAACGCCAGCGGGAAACCTTGGACGAAGGGCTGCGACTGGCAATGGTCGACCCGCTCACCGGGCTCTACAACCGCCGCTACGCCAGCACCCATTTGACGCGTCTGGCTGAACATGCGCTGCGCACCAAGCGGCCCTTTGCTGTGATGTTGCTTGACCTCGACCGGTTCAAATCGGTCAACGACACCTTTGGCCACACCGTCGGGGACGAGGTGCTGACAGCGGTCGCGTCGCGCCTGCGCGGCAATCTGCGCCCTGTCGATCTGATCGCGCGGATCGGTGGCGAGGAGTTCTTGGTCGCGATGCCCGACACTTCGATGCCAGAGGCCCGCGCAGCCGCAGAACGACTGCGGCGCGTGATCGAAAGCACCCCTATTCCATTGCACGACAACCGCAGCATTTCGGTGACGATCTCGGTCGGACTGGCCTTGGGGGGCACGACGCGCGACACCCCGCAACAATTGGTCGATCAGGCCGATTCTGCGTTGCTCGGGGCCAAGTCCACCGGGCGCAATCAGGTCAGCGTGGCAAGGACTGGCACTGCCGCCTGAGATCACGCGAAACGCCCGGTCGCAAACCGGGCGTACATAGTGAAAGATCATCTTGCTCACAGGAAAGGGGCGTCAATCTGCATCGCCTTGCAAGGGCTGTGCGTCCTTGCGATCCCCTTTGTCATCGCGTTCTTTGCGCATTTCGAACCGCTTTGCATCGTCACTTAAACGCTGGGCGAACTCTTGACGCTGCGCCGGGCTCATCGCGGCAATCCGCTCGAAAATCAGCGTGTCGCCAATTTCCACCCGCGTAGCGATGCGTGACTGATGGCGGGCAAATATCTGTTCAACTTCGGTGCGGTTCCACGGATCGGACTCCAGCGCTTTGATCAACGCCGCCATATCCGCACGCGATTGACGCCGCATATCGCGAAACGCGTTACCGCGCTTCTGCGCCGCCTCGCGCAGCGCCTCACGGTCTTCCTTGCTCAGCGCATTCGTAAACGCGCCAAGCGTCACATCGCCCACAACAGGGCGCGGCGGGTGGCGATCATGCCCCATGATGCCGCCTGCAATCACGCCCACGATCAGCAGGTTCAGCGTGACCGACACGATCAGCGCCCAGCGCAGCCCGCGGCAATTTCCTGATCCGACGTCTGCCATCAGAACCCTCCCTCATCGACAAAAGCGAGCGTCTCGCCCACCGGCAACAGATTGACTGTGCCCAAATTTTCACTGCTTTGCCAGTAGCTTGAAGTCAGCGTGCCCATCTGCTCGGAGCCGATGAATCCGATCCACAATCCGGCCAAACCCGCCGTCACCAGCCCGCCCATTGCGCCCCAGCCACCAAAGACCGAGCGCAGCGCCTGCATGATGCTCGCCCCGCGTGCACGTTTAGGGGAAAGCGATGTACTTGCAGGGGCCGCAAAGCCCGCTTGCACCTCCAGCGCATCCTCCATCACCCGCGCCAGAAAGGCAGGTTGCGGCTCGCTCACTTGGGCACGGGCCTGCGCCAACAGCGCTTCAACCATGCCATCCTCGTGGCGTTCTATTGTCTCGCGATCCAATTTCTTGTCACTCATCGCCAAACCCCAATTCCTCACGCTGCCCCGAAAGCAGCTTTGCCAAAGCGCGCTTTGCACGCGCTGTCAGACTTTCTACGGCCTCGACCCCGGTTTCCATCGCTTCCGCGATCTCGGGATTGGATAAACCGTCAATATGTCGCAGCGTCACCGCAAGCCGCTGGCGTTCAGGCAGTTGCGCCAGTGCTGCCTCCAGCGCTGCCATTCGATCACGTTGCATCATGTCTTCGAGCACCGAGGGGCTGTCGTCCGCGACCTCGGGGGCCTCATCAAGACCGACCCCACGCCGCTTGCGCAGCCGGTCCGTCGCCAGATTACTGACGACCCGGTAAAGCCACGTCGAGACCTTGGCCTCACCGGTGCGCCAGTCGGGTGCGATCTTCCACAGCCGCAACAACGCCTCTTGCGCGACATCTTCGGCCTCGGCCCCATCGCGCAACATCCGCAGCGCCAAACGATAGGCCAACGGCCCCAGCCGGAGCGTCAGCGCACGCGCCGCCCCCGGGTCGCCCTGGGCGTAAAGCTCTAACAGAGCTTCGTCGGACCTGTCATTCATCGCATCAAGCGCCATATCCATTCCGCCAAACGCCTAGCGCGGATTTCACCCTCACGCAATCATGGCAAAACGCCGAGAGCGCATAAACGCTCCCGGCACCTGATCCTTAAGTCGGGGATCAGTTATTGCCTTCGGGCTGCTGCCAAGGCTTACTGCCGGGGCCATTTTGCGGGCCACGACCGTCACGGTCGCCCATTTGGCCGCCCTTGCCCATCTGACCCATCTTGCCGTGATCGCCCATCTTGCCATGGCCACCACGCTCGTGCTTGCCGCCGCGCTCATTATGCCCACCCATGCGATCGCGCATCATCTTGCGAGCCACTTGCATCTCGTCTGGGCTCAGCGCACCGTCATTGTTGCGATCCATACGCTCGAACATCCGCGTGGGCATCGGACGCTCGATCAGCTCTGCGGCCGACAATTCCCCGTCACCATTGACATCTTGGGCAGCAAACCGTTGCGCTACGCGCGCCTCAATCCGAGCCTTTTGCTTGGCCAGCTCGAAATTGACCAGCTCATCTTGCGAGATCATCCCGTCGCCATTGGCATCCAGCGCTTTGGCATCCGCAACACGCTTAGCTTGAATCTCGTCCAGCGTGATCGAGCCATCGCCATTGGTGTCAATTTCGGTGATGTCAAAGCCAAAGAAGTTGCCGCCATTCATCATGGCGCGCTTGCCAGCCTTGGGCGGGGTTGCAGGCGTTTCAGCTTGCGCCTGATCCGTGGTCGTCGCTTGATCTTGCGCGACAGCGGGCAAAGTGAATGCAAGGCTGGTGCCTGCCAGAAGCGCTGCGATGATGGTTTTTCTGCTCATAAGTTTCATTGCTTACTCTCCATTTGGATCTATTTGACGGCGTCTTCGTTGCCATCGATGCAAGACAAACGGGCTATCGGCGCGCTTCCGTCGCCCGATCTCACGCAATCACGCAACCGTGATCGACAGGCGAGGCTTTCCAAGCGCGCTCAACAGCGCCATATTGGGCCAGTCGGCACTTGGGTGAGTGCAGTGCGGGAGAGTGAGCATGTATAGTGATGATCCGTTTATTGACGATAGACCGTTGGGGCGCGCGATGCTGCGCGGGCTGGCGTGTCGCTGTCCGGCCTGTGGCAAGGGCCGCGTCCTCCAGGGCTATCTGAAGGTGCGCGACACCTGTCCAAACTGCCATGAAGACCTGTCGCATCAGCGCGCCGATGACGGGCCGGCCTATCTGACGATCCTGATCGTGGGGCATCTGATGCTACCGCTGATGGCCGCCGCCTTTATCGCCTACCGTCCCGAACCGTGGCAGATGATAGCGCTGTTTGGCAGTGCGACTGTAGTGTTGTCTTTGCTGATGTTACCGCGCATGAAGGGGCTGATGGTCGCGATCCAGTGGTCGCGCCGGATGCATGGCTTTGGCGACAGCGAGATTGCGCATGACTGATACCCCCGCCCCCGACAAAAGCGCGCTGCGCGATGCGGCGAGCGTCATCGTGCTACGCCGAGACGCGGGCGCACCCGCGCGTGTTTTGATGGGCCAGCGTGGTTCAGGGGCGGCCTTTATGCCGTCGAAATATGTGTTTCCCGGCGGCGCGGTCGATCCGGGTGACTGGAGCATCCCGCTCGCTGCCCCCCTGCCCGCCCCCGATGCCGCGCGTCTTGAAAGTGACGCCCCCATTGGCATCGCGCCAGCACTGGCCGCTGCGGCCCTGCGCGAGTTGTGGGAAGAAACCGGGATGATCCTTGGGCAGAAATCGCCTTGGGCGGCGGATGTGCCCGCCGACTGGCAGGGCTTTGCCGATCTGGGGTTTACCCCCTCTGCCGCCGATCTGCGGTTCGTGTTTCGCGCGATTACTCCGCCAGGCCGTCCGCGCCGCTTTGATGCACGGTTCTTTTTGGTGGATGCAGGCGCGATCTGCGGCGATCCCGATGATTTCTCGCAAGCCTGCGATGAGCTATCGCATCTGCATTGGGTGCCCCTGACCGAGGCACGCGCGCTCAACCTGCCTTTTATCACCGAGGTGGTGCTGGCCGAAATCTCGGCGCTTTTGCAGACCGATCATGCGATTTCCACCCCCGCCAGCGTACCGTTTTTCGACAATCGCGGCCCCGCCTCCGAGTTCCGTCGTATTTCCGCTTAGCGCGTCCCCGCTAGCACGATCACCACCAGCGATCCCACGACCAGCGCAATGCCGATCGCTTCGCGCCGATGCAGCCGTTCATGAAACACCAGCACCGAGGCGAGCAGCGTAAACACGATCTCCACCTGCCCCAACGCGCGCACGAAGGCGGCATTTTGCAGCGAAAATGCAGTAAACCACCCCGCCGAGCCCAGAACGCCTGCGATCCCCACCCAGATGGTGCTGCGCCAAGCCGAAATCACGCGATGCAGCTCTCCGGGTTCGCGCAACCGCAGATACAAGGCCATGCCGATACTTTGCGCGAAGGTCGCACAGGCCAGTGCGACAATGGCGCGGGCAAAGAAATTCAGCGTTTGCAGCTCTAGCGTTGCACCACGATAGAAAATCGAGGACAGCCCAAACAGTGCCCCCGCACCGACACCGTAGACCACCGCGCGCAAGTTCAGCCGAGCCGCGCCGGGTTGCTTGGTCAGCAACAGAACACCCACCATCCCGATCAGGATACCGATCCAGCCCAGCGGACCGACCCATTCCCCGAGGATAACGGCAGAAAATAGCGCGACCTGCACCGTTTCCGTCTTGGTAAACGCCACACCCACCGCAAAATTGCGCATCGAGAACAACGCGACCGTCAGAAAGGTCGCCGCCACCTGTGCCGCCCCGCCTGCCAAGACGAAACCCCAGAACGCGGCACTCAGATGCGGCCAAGGCGTCGCGGTCACGCTCAGGAAAGCGACCGCCACCAGCGCCGCAAGTGGAAAGCCAAACAGAAAGCGCGAAAATGTCGCCCCACCGACTGAAAGCCGCGCCCCGGCAAGATGTTTTTGCAGCATGAAACGCAGCGTTTGCACCGCTGCCGCAAACAGCGTCACCCAAATCCAGAGATGGGCGGGCGCTGCGCTCAAGGCGAGACCTTTGCCAGATCGTAGCCGTTGAAATCAAGAACCTCGTGCGCCGCTTTCAACAGATCGGGTCGCGCAGGCGTTTGGCGTGACAGGATCATCCCCCAGCGCCCAGAGGGCGTGCCCAGAGCCGCGATCCGGTAATCTTGATCGACCCACATCACAAAGATCGGCTCGCCACCAAACCCCGTGCGCGCCGAAAGCCGCCCGCCCGGCCCGGTCAGCACAACGCGATCCGCAAGCGGCTTGGCCGCGCCTGCGCAGTCGATGCCGCTTACCTGATAGCCCCCCGTGCCATCCCAAACCCATTTCTGCGCCCCCGCACAGCCCGGCACGCCACTGGCAACTACCTGCCAAGTGCCCCCAAACCGCGCGGCATCAAACAGCGAGGCGGAGGAAATCGACGCTTTGGGATCGCGCAGGTTGGTCGTCGACGGCCCGGGCGTACAGCTCGCCAGCGCGGCCGCGCCGATCAAGGCCCAAATCAGTTGACGCATGCGTTCATCGGAAAGCCCGCCTCGGTTAAAATGTCATTGCAGCCCTGAAGCGGCTTTACCGGCGCGCAGCTACGCGAACGCGCAAGGCATACCCCTTCGCAATCACTGCCAGAGCGACAGATTTTACCGCCGTCGCTGGTCCTGTGCTGGCAGAAATAGCCGCCCTGATACTGCGCCCAAGATCCGCCCTTGGCCAAGCAGTTAAACTTCTCGACGTCCTGCTTTTCTTGGCCCACAAGGGGCAATTGCGCGCTTTGATCTGCCCCGCTCAAATCGTCAAGCTGCTTGCACCCTGCCAAAGCAAGCCCCAAGGCGGCGATGATGAAAACCGCGCGCATCAGTAAGGCATCGGCATGTCGTGGTGCAGCATGGCAATCTTGTCCAGCAGTTCTTTGGGCAGTGTGACGTCTACCGCATCCAGACTTGGCGCCAGTTGATCAAGCGAGGTCGCCCCGATGATCGGGATCACGGGGAACGGGCGGCTCATCACCCAAGCAATCGCCATCGTGATCGGGTTCATCCCGAACTCTTGCGCAAGGGCCACATAAGAATCGGCGATATCAAAAGCACGCGGATTGGCGCGCCCGCCGAGGTTGTGGTTGAGCGCGCGACGCGTGCCCTCGGGCGTCGTATCGCCGGAATATTTCCCGCTCAGGATCCCGGCCGCCAACGGCGAATAGGCCAGCAGCGTGACCTGTTCCTGATAACCCAACTCGCCCAGGTCCAGATCGTAATAGCGACACATCAACGAATATTCGTTCTGGATCGCCTCCATCCGCGGACCTTTGCCAGCAGCGGCCAACGCCAGCCATTGCGCGGTGCCCCAAGCGGTCTCGTTCGACAGGCCCACGGAGCGGATCTTGCCCTCATCAACCAGATCCCTGAGTGTGGCCAGACAGGCCTCCATATCGGCCAACACGGCCTCTTTGCCCGGTTGTTTGGACGGATCAAAGCGCCAAGATTTGCGGAAATGATACGAGCCGCGATTGGGCCAGTGAAACTGATAAAGGTCGATGTAATCGCTTTGCAGGCGCTTCAGCGAGCTGTCCACAGCTTGACGAATACGCGCAGGCGAAATAGCTGGCCCGCCCGGCACGGCATTGCTGCCCTCGCCCGTGATCTTGGTGGCAATCACCAAGTCGTCGCGCTTACCGCGCTTGGCCAGATACGCTCCGATCACCGCCTCGGTGTCGCCCGCTGTCTCTACGCGCACCGGATTAACGGGATACATCTCGGCAGTGTCGATGAAATTTACGCCCCGCTCAAGCGCAAGGTCGATCTGCGCGTGACCCTCGGCTTGCGAGGTCTGCGTGCCCCACGTCATTGACCCCAGACAGATTTCCGACACCATTATTCCGCTGCGGCCAAGTTCCAGCTTACGCATTCCCGCGTCCCTTCTTTTTGTTCCGGCGCGACCCTGCCACCGCGCCTTGCGAAGGTAAAGGCCCGGCCCTACTCGACCTGGTCGATCAGATCGCCATAGCCCTCGGCCTCCATCTCCTCAAACGGGACAAACCGCAGCGAGGCCGAGTTGATGCAATAGCGCAAACCGCCCTGATCGCGTGGCCCGTCGGGAAAGACATGGCCCAGATGGCTGTCGCCATTCTTGGAACGCACCTCGGTGCGCACCATGCCAAGCGAGGCATCGCGCAGCTCGACAACGTGATCGGAGACCAGCGGCTTGGTGAATGACGGCCAGCCGCAGCCCGCATCAAACTTGGTTGATGAGGCGAAAAGCGGCTCGCCCGAGACCAGATCGACATAGATCCCGCGCGCGTCGGTGTCGTTATATTCGCCCGTAAAAGGGCGCTCGGTGCCGTTTTGCTGGGTGACGCGGAATTGCTCGGGGGTCAGTGCCGCCAGCGCCGCTTCGGATTTTTGCCATTTGCTCATAATAGTTCTCCCTTCCGGGCATGATCTAGGGGCGCAGGGCGCGCTGAAAAGCCCTGCACATGTGTTTTACTCGCCTCACACCCGCAAGCGCCCTATCTTTTGGGCAGGAGGAATTCGCTATGACCACGCCAGCCCCCCGTGCCGACCTGTCCACGCATCACGTCGAAAACCAGCCGCCCGCGCGTGGCGATCTGGACTTATGGCAAAATGACCTGCCACTGCGCGAAGCCGTCGCGCGCGAAGGGGGCCAGCCAGATGGGCTTGCAGAGTTCGGCATGACCCTTGGACGAGCCAAGATGCGCGTGGCAGCGCGCGATGCCAATCGCCATTCGCCCGAGTTGCAGCTTTTCGATGCAGGCGGACGCAGGCTGGATGAGGTGCGCTTTCACCCTGCCTATCATCGGTTCCTGCAAACCGGCATCGCGGCGGGCTATGCTGCCGTCGCTTGGGAGGGCGCACCCGGCGGCCACGCCACCCATGCCGCGATGGTCTATCTTGCCTCGCAGGTGGAGCCCGGCACCTGCTGCCCAATGACGATGAGCTATGCCGCCTACCCCGCGCTGGCTGCAAACCCTGATGTGGCCGCGATCTGGCAGCCAAAACTGACGTCGCGGCGCTACGATCCGCGCGTGTTGCCCGTGACAGAAAAGATGGGCGTCACGGTTGGCATGGCGATGACAGAAAAGCAGGGCGGCTCGGATGTGCGCGCCAACACCACGCGCGCTGAAAAGACCGGCGATCACTACCGGCTGACAGGGCACAAATGGTTTTGTTCCGCGCCGATGTCGGACGGTTTTTTGACGTTGGCGCAAACCGGGGTAGGCCTGAGTTGCTTTCTGGTGCCGCGCTGGTTGGAGGGCGCGCGTAATGCGATCCGTATTCAACGCCTCAAGGATAAGCTGGGCAATCGCGCCAATGCCTCGGCCGAGATCGAATACGAAGGCGCAACGGCCTATCTTCTGGGCGAGGAAGGCCGCGGCATTGCGACGATTATCGAGATGGTTCACCACACCCGGCTCGATACCGCCATCGCGCCCGCCGGGCTAATGCGCGCGGCGATTTCCGAGGCGCATCACTGGACCAGCCACCGGGCAGCGTTTCAGCGCCGCCTGATCGACCAACCCTTAATGCGTTCTGTGCTGGCCGATCTGGCGCTGGATTGGGAGGGGGCGCTGGCGCTTGGCCTGCGCGTGGCGCGGGCATTTGATGGCACGACTCCCGAGGACCGCGCCTTCGCGCGCATCGGCGTGGCGCTGGCGAAATATCTCAGCAACAAACGCTGCCCGGTTGTGACTTACGAGGCGATGGAGGTGCTAGGCGGCAGTGGCTATGTCGAAGATAGCGTGATGCCGATGCTCTATCGCGAGGCGCCGCTAAACGGGATTTGGGAAGGCTCGGGCAATGTGATCTGCCTCGACATCCTGCGCACATTGGCGCGCG
Organism: Thioclava sp.; assembly: GCF_048263065.1. Taxonomy (NCBI): domain Bacteria; kingdom Pseudomonadati; phylum Pseudomonadota; class Alphaproteobacteria; order Rhodobacterales; family Paracoccaceae; genus Thioclava; species Thioclava sp. Next base: position 55,419 of record NZ_JBLXEM010000012.1, on the reverse strand, counting down.
AACCGCTGGCGGGCGAGGTCTTGCAGACGGAACTCATCGCCGCGACGGGGACCGATCCACGCTATGACGCCGCCCTACAAGCGCATCAGCAACGCTGGCCCGCGCTGCCCCCGGAATCTGAGGCGCGTTGGTTCGCCGAACGTCTCGCCCTATTGCTCAGCGCCTCGTTGCTGATCCGTCATGCGCCGCCCGCCGTCGCCGATGCGTTCGTTGCAACCCGACTGGCAGGAGAAGGCGGGCGCACCACCGGGGCAATGGCAGGCACAGATGTTTCGTCTATACTCGCGCGGATCGCAGATTGAGAGGTCGGAGCCTCCGGCGGGGATATTTCAATCAAGAGGAAGAAGGGATGCCATGACCCAAGACCGATACTTGATCCGCGCCGCTGAAATCGCTGCAATGGAAGGACTCGCCAAGACCCATTTCCTCAATGATAACGCACAAAGGATCAACAAAAGCCTAGGCGATGCGACCGGCCTAACGGGAATCGGGGTGCATCTCATCGAAGTGGCACCGGGCTGCGAGAGCACCGAATTTCACCGCCATTTTCATGAAGATGAGGCGATTTTCGTGCTGTCGGGCACCGCCACCGCCCGGATCGGCGATGCGCGCGAGGCGATCGGGCCGGGTGATTTCATCGGCTATCGTGCGGGCGGGCTGGCGCACGCGATCGAGAATACAGGCACGGAGATATTGCGCCTGCTCGTGATCGGCCAGCGGCTGCCCCATGATGTGGGCGATTATCCCGACAAGGGCAAACGGCTTTTCCGCAATGCCGGGATGGCGTGGCAACTCGTGGATGTCGACGCATTAGAGAAGGTCATCGCTGGGGCCAAGAAATAGCCCCACGCGCCCCTTACGCGTTGAACAAGAAGTGCAGCACGTCGCCGTCTTTGACCTCGTAGGTCTTGCCCTCGACGCGGAATTTGCCCGCCTCTTTGGCGCCTGCCTCGCCCTTGTTGGCGATGTAATCATCATAGCCCACGGTTTCCGAGCGGATGAAGCCGCGTTCGAAATCGCCGTGGATGACGCCTGCGGCTGCCGGGGCCAATGTGCCCTTGCGGATGGTCCAGGCGCGCGCCTCTTTCGGGCCGACGGTGAAGTAGGTTTGCAAGCCCAGCAATTCATAGCCCGCACGGATCAGACGATCGAGACCGGCCTCTTCGAGACCCATCTCGGTCAAAAACATCTCAGCTTCCTCGGCATCAAGCTGGGAAATCTCTTCCTCAATCTTAGCCGAGATCACCACCGCGCCCGCGCCCTGTTCAGCGGCCATTTTCGCCACCGCTTCGGATTTGGAATTGCCCGCAGATGCGTTTTCTTCTTCGACATTGCACACAAACAGCACCGGCTTGGCGGTCAGCAGTTGCAGCATATCCCACGCCTTACGGTCATCTTCCGACACCTCAACCGTGCGCGCCGGGCGGCCTGCCTCTAGCGCCTCTTTCGCCTGTTCCAACAGGCGCGCGGCGTCTTTGGCATCCTTGTCGCCCGACTTGATCTTGCGTGCAAGATTGGCGAGGCGTTTCTCAAGGCTTTCGAGATCGGCGATCATCAATTCAGTCTCGATGGTTTCGGCATCCGCCACCGGATCGACGCGCCCCTCAACGTGGGTCACATCGCCATCCTCGAAGCAGCGCAGCACATGGGCAATCGCATCAACTTCGCGGATATTGGCAAGGAATTGGTTGCCCAGCCCTTCGCCCTTTGAGGCACCCTTCACCAGACCCGCGATATCGACAAAGGTCATGCGCGTGGGGATGATTTCTTTCGAGCCCGAAATCGCGGCCAGCTTCTCAAGGCGCGCATCGGGCACGGCGACTTCGCCGACATTGGGCTCGATCGTGCAGAACGGGAAATTGGCCGCCTGCGCTGCCGCTGTCTTGGTCAGCGCGTTGAACAGGGTCGATTTGCCAACATTCGGCAACCCCACGATACCCATCTTGAAACCCATTGCGCCCTCCTGATTGCGGCTTGGCGCTTCTTATTCACTGGGCATCGTTTGCGCAAGCCAGACGCGCAGAGCCATTGATTTTCCCTCCACCATGGCGCAAACCGCGTCTAAATTGACCGGAGAGACGCCATGACTCGCATCGACGCCAAATTCGCAGACCTGAAAGAACAGGGCAAGAAAGCCTTCGTGTCTTATATTATGGCGGGCGATCCCGATCTGGAAACCTCGCTGGAGGTGATGAAAGGTCTGCCGGGTGCTGGAGTTGATATTATCGAGCTGGGCATGCCGTTCACCGACCCGATGGCCGATGGTCCGACGATTCAGCTTGCAGGCCAGCGCGCGCTTGATGGCGGGCAGACGCTGCAAAAGACGCTCGATATGGTGGCTGCGTTTCGCAAAACTGATGACACCACGCCGATCGTGCTGATGGGCTACTACAACCCGATCTATAGCCGCGGCGTGGACCGTTTTCTGGTGGACGCGAAAGCGGCGGGCATTGACGGGCTGATCGTGGTTGATCTGCCCCCCGAAGAAGACAGCGAGCTGTGCCTTCCCGCGCAGGCAGCTGGCATCAATTTCATCCGGCTTGCCACACCGACCACCGATGATGCGCGCCTGCCCAAAGTGCTACAAAATACCTCGGGTTTTGTCTATTATGTCTCGGTCACCGGCATCACTGGCGCTCAGGCAGCGCAAGCGGGCGAAGTCGGCCCCGAAGTGGCCCGGATCAAAGCGCAGACCGATCTGCCCGTCATCGTGGGCTTTGGCATCACTACGCCTGAGGCCGCCCAAACCATCGCAAGCGTGGCCGATGGCTGCGTTGTGGGATCGGCCATCGTGAAAGAAATCAGCACCGGCAAGCCCGTCTCCGAAGTGCTTGATTTCGTCGCGGGCTTGGCTAAGGGTGCGCATTCCGCCTAAGCAGGTCGGGGGCGCTGCCTCCACCTGCCACACAAGCTCCCGGCGATATTTAGAGAATTTGGAGGCGGCAGACGCGTCCCGGCCTCCAATACGACATGTACCCTTTGCACCAAGCACAGAGCCTTGGAGAAAACCCAAAGCGCCAAGGTAATTGCGAAACGCGCGCGTTATTGGTAAAGAAAACTGACCGAACCGGGGAGGATACCATGCCCGTCATCACCTGTATCGACGACCTCAAAAGGCTGCACAAACGCCGCACGCCGAAAATGTTCTACGATTACGCTGAAAGCGGATCGTACACGGAACAGACCTTCCGCGAGAACACCACGGATTTCGCGCAGATCCGGCTGAATCAGAAGGTCGCGGTGGATATGACCGGGCGCTCGACGCAAGGACCGCTGCTAGGCAAAACTCACGCGATGCCGCTTGCCCTCGCGCCGGTCGGGTTGACGGGGATGCAGCGCGCCGATGGCGAGATCAAGGCGGCAAAAGCGGCTGAGAAATTCGGCGTGCCGTTCACGCTTTCGACGATGTCGATTTGTTCGATCGAGGATGTGGCCGAAAACACCAATGCGCCGTTCTGGTTTCAGATTTACACGCTGACCGACGATGAGTTCAACAAGCGGGTGCTGGATCGCGCGCGTGCGGCGGGATGTTCGGCACTGGTGATCACGGTCGATTTGCAACTGTTGGGGCAGCGTCACAAAGATCTGAAAAACGGGCTGACTGCGCCGCCGAAATTCACGCTGCCGGTGATGATGGATCTGGCGACGAAATGGCGTTGGGGGCTTGAGATGCTGGGCACCAAGCGGCGCTTTTTCGGCAATATCGTGGGCCATGTCGAAAGTGCGGCGGACCCTTCGTCGCTGGCCTCGTGGACGGCTGAGAAATTCGATCAGGCGTTGAACTGGGACCGCATCAAGAAGCTGATGGATATGTGGGGCGGCAAGGTGATCTTGAAGGGCATCCTGAGCCCGGAGGATGCCGAACTGGCCGCAGCCACAGGGGCGGATGCGATCATCGTGTCCAACCATGGCGGGCGACAATTGGACGGCGCGCTCAGCTCAATCCGCGTGCTGCCCCATATCGTTTCGGCGGTGGGCAACAAGACTGAGGTCTGGCTCGATAGCGGCATTCGCTCCGGTCAGGACGTGCTCAAAGCGCTGGCGCTTGGCGCTAAGGGCGTGATGATCGGGCGGGCTTATATTCACGGTCTCGGTGCGATGGGCGAGGCGGGCGTGACCCGCGCGCTCGAAGTGATCCAGAAAGAGCTGGATATCTCGATGGCGTTGTGTGGTGAACGGCGGATCGAGGATTTGGACCGTCACAACCTACTGATCCCGAACGGTTTTTTCGATACCTATAACTGAGGCGCGCGCATCAGCCGGGCCAGCCCAGGCAAGATCGCGATCAAAATCAGCGCGATGGCCGCAAAGGCCCAGCGCAGCCCCACGCCTTGCGCAATCGCGCCCATCACCACCGGCCCGACGAAGAATCCGGTAAACCCGATCAGCCACGCGCGCGACATCGCAAGCGCACGCCCCGCACGCGCAACCCGCTGACCCAGCAGCGAATTGACCGAGGGGACGACGACGGCACTGCCGACTCCAATCAACGCGATACCCGCCACGGCCAGCCATTGCACCGGTGCCGTGGCGCTAAGGGTCGCACCAAAGGCGGCCAACACGGCTGACAGCGCCACAAGCTGTGCCTCTCCCAAACGCGCGGCGGCCATCTGACCAAAAACCCGCCCCAGCCCCATCATCAGCCCGAACATCATTGGGCCGAAAGCGCCTGCCCCCGTAGTCGCGCCGAAACTGCGCTCGATATGCAGCGCAGACCAGCTTTCCGTGGAATTTTCGGCGACGAAGGCCAGAAACAGAATGATCCCCGCCGGAACCACTATGGCCCAAGGTGGATGCCCCAGACTGGCACGCTCAGAAGCCGCTCCCGCTTGTGTCACTCGCTCACGCGTGGCGAGCGCTGCGATCAACACACACACCCCGTTCGCCGCCATGATCGCGCCCGGCCCGACGCCCGCCTGCCGCGCAATCCCCGCAAGCGCCGCAGCGCCCGCAAAGCCAAAGGAAAACAGCGCATGATTCCAGTTCATCAACGGCAAACCGGTTTCAGCCTCACGATGGGAAATCTCGACATTGCTTGCAATATCAAGCCCCGCCATCGACCAGCCAAGCCAGATCAGCACCAATCCAAGACTAAGGGGCGAGCCGATCGCCCATGCCATCAAACCGACGCCCCCAAGCTGCGCCGCCAAAACCGGCAACGAGAGCGCCCCCAAAGCGCGCTGCACCCAAGGGCCAGCCGCCATCGCCGACATTCCGCCAAGGCTAGCCAGCAACAACAATAACCCCAGACCCGCATCTGACACCCCGGCACGGGCCTGCCAATCAGGCATCAACGCGGCAAACCCGCCCCAGAAAAACCCGAGCGCGCCCAGCCCGATCCCGGTGGCGCGGCTCGCCTTGATTGCCGCTCGCAGTGCCATCGCCCGCCCCTCTTTCGCTGTCGCATCTCTAGCGCTATCACTGCCAAAAGCGCACGCCAAGCGCCGCGAACTTGGCCCATACGGGACGAATCTCCTTGCGTTTTGGCTCTAGCCCCAGTATCCGCGCGGTTTCGTGGGCCCGACACCCTTGGAGGCAGCCCATCACTTTGACAAATTGGAGACCAGCAATGGCAAAAGAGATCGAAACTCTCGACGCCGTGGCGCGCACGGGGACAGGCAAGGGGGCCGCCCGTAAAGCTCGCCGCGAGGGCTTTGTGCCCGGTATCGTTTATGGGGATGGCAGCGACCCGGTCGCGATCAACCTTGATTACAACAAACTCCTGACGCGTCTGCGCCGGGGCCGTTTCATGTCCACCCTCTTCAATCTGAAGATGGAAGGCCAGGACGACGTGCGTGTAATCTGCCGCGGCGTGCAGAAAGATGTCGTCAAGGATCTGCCGACCCATATCGACTTCATGCGTACCCACCGCAACTCGCGCATCTCGCTGTTCGTGCATGTCGAGTTCATCAACCACGAGAAATCCCCGGGTCTCAAGCGCGGCGGCACACTTGTGGCCGTGCGTCCCGAAGTCGAACTGAATGTTCTGGCTGGTGATATTCCCGATCAGATCGTTGTGGATCTCGAAGGCACCGAAATCGGCGATACCATTCACATCTCGAACGTGACTTTGCCCAAAGGCGCGAAACCCACGATCGACCGTGACTTCGTGATCGCGAACGTGGCTCAGCCCAAAGGCTTTGGCGGCGGTTCAACCGATGACGAGGCCGAAGGCGAAGGTGACGAAGCCGAGGCCACCGAGGAATAATTCCTCTTTCTTGGCTGACAATTTGAAACGCGGGGCCTCTCATGGCTCCGCGTTTTTCCGTATCCGCGCCGTCGCATTCGCCCGCGCCCCTTTCCTCTTCCCCTTGGTTGAAATATCCCGGGGGTGAGGGCAAGGCCCGAGGGGGCAGCGCCCCCAAGGCCGCCGAAAGCATCAGGAGCAGGCGATGCAACTCTGGGTAGGACTGGGCAATCCTGGCGCGAAATATGCCAGCAACCGGCACAATATCGGCTTCATGGCGCTGGACAGGATCGCGGCCGATCATGGTTTTGGGCCGTGGCGCTCGAAATTCCAGGGTCAGGTCAGCGAAGGGCGCTTTGGCTCGGATCGTGTGGTGTTACTCAAGCCCGAAACCTTTATGAACCTGTCAGGTCAATCGGTGCGCACGGCGGCGGATTTCTACAAATGCGAGACCGACGAGATCACCGTTTTTCACGACGAGCTGGATCTGGCGCTTGGGAAATGTCGCCTCAAACAAGGGGGCGGGCATGCGGGTCATAACGGGCTACGCTCGATCCACCAGCATTTCGGCCCGGATTACGCGCGCGTGCGCCTTGGCATCGATCACCCCGGCCACAAGGACCGTGTCGTCGCCCATGTTCTGGGCGATTTCGCCAAGGCCGAAGGCGAGCTGCTAGACGATCTGCTGCGCGGCATTTCCGATGGCGCCCCGGCGCTGGCAGCGGGTGAGGGCGCGAAATTCCTCAATGCCGTCGCCCTGCGCGTGACCCCGCCGCGGGCCTCGACCGGCACAGCCAAACCCGTGACGGCCCCTGCACCAGCCGCTGCCCCACCCGCGCCGGACAAAAAAGAGGCCACGCCCGCGCGCAGCCCCTTTGAGCGTCTCAAGGATCACTTCAAAAAGTAATCACCATTTCCCCGAGTTTTCCATACTCGACCAAGGCTCTTTCACCGGCAGCGCCTCGCCCATTTGCAGCAGTTCGACCGAGATATTATCTGGCGAGCGCACGAACGCCATATGCCCGTCACGCGGCGGGCGATTGATCGTCACGCCATTATCCATCAAGTGCTGGCACAGGTCATAAATATTCTCGACTTGGTAAGCGAGATGGCCGAAATGGCGACTATCCGAGGGCAGCCCGCTATCGCCGTCCCAGTTCCAGGTCAGCTCAACATCGGCATGCCCGTCTTCCTGACCCGGCGGGCACATGAAAACCAGCGTGAAACGCCCCTTCTCGTTTTCCATCCGCTTGCGCTCTTTGAGACCAAGCAACTCGTAAAACGCGATTGATTTCTCAAGATCAAGCACGCGCACCATCGTGTGCAGATATTCGATTTTCATCTCTGTCTCCTGTCTGAACGCCTTGTTCAGTTAGTGCACATCACAGGGCTTGCAAGCAACCACGGCCGCGCCGCCTCATACTTTCCACGGCCCACATCATCTCGCGGTTCCCGCAGCGCGACTTCGCAGATATAGTCGGTGCGATTCGACATGGAGGACTGACAGATGGCGCTTACCCCCGAACAGATGGCGGAAATCGAGGCGCAGCGCGCCAACACCGCGCAAACCCTGCGGGCGGTCTCGCCGGGGATGGAGGCGCGGCTCTATACCGCCCATCCGGTGCTGGATCACGGGCTGGTGCGCGTCATCGACTATATGGGCGATGACGAGGCGATCTGTCAGGCCGCGCGCGTGTCATACGGGCGCGGCACCAAGGCGGTCAGCGATGATCGCGGGCTAATCCGCTATCTGATGCGGCACTGGCACTCGACCCCGTTCGAGATGTGCGAAGTCAAGCTGCACGTCAAACTGCCGGTCTTTGTGGCGCGCCAGTGGATTCGCCATCGCACGGCAAACGTCAACGAATACTCCGCGCGTTATTCGATCTTGGATCGAGAGTTCTACATCCCCTCGGCTGACCAGTTGGCCGCGCAATCCAAGCAGAACAACCAAGGCCGCGGCGAGGTGCTGCAAGGCGAGGAGGCCGCGCGCGTGCTCGACCTGCTGCGCGAAGACGCGATGCGCAGCTATGACCATTACGAGGACATGCTGACGCCCGACGCCGATACCGGCAAGCTGGGCCTTGCGCGCGAACTGGCGCGGATGAACCTGCCCGCCAATATCTACACGCAATGGTATTGGAAGATCGACCTGCACAACCTGTTCCACTTCCTGCGCCTGCGCGCCGACCCCCACGCCCAATACGAAATCCGCGTCTACGCCGAAACCATGTGCGACATCGTGAAAGACTGGGTGCCGAGCGCCTATGAAGCCTTCGAGGATTACCGTCTGGGCGGGGTAAATTTGAGCGGGAAGGCGGTCGACGTTCTCAAGCGTAAATTGAATGGTGAAAACATTACACAAGAGACCTCCGGCATGAGCAAAGGCGAATGGCGGGAATTTCAGGAGATTTGGGGAAATGGGAATTGAAACCGCACTGAAAATTTTGGCGGATAGAATATCGCAGCACTCGGCGACGATAGGGACAGAAGAGGCAGTTAAAACATCAGTTGTTTTGCCTTTCCTGCAAGCTCTCGGTTACGACGTCTTCAATCCCGCCGAGGTCATTCCCGAATTCACCGCCGATGTTATCGGAAAGAAAGGCGAAAAAGTCGATTACGCGATCAAGATCGGCGATGAAATTCAGATACTAATCGAGTGCAAAGCACTGAACAGCCAGCTCGACAAAAAGCACCTTGCCCAGCTCTATCGCTACTTCTCAGTTACAAAGGCGAAATTTGCGATTCTTACGAATGGTCAAGTTTACGAATTTTATTCCGACCTTGAAGAACCCAACAAGCTGGATGGGAAACCCTTCTTCACCTTCGACATTCTCGACGGTGGTTCAAGCGCTATTGGCGAGCTTTCCAAATTCGAGAAAGCCTCCTTTGACGTTGAGAAAATCCTCGCGAACGCCGAGCGATTGAAGCATGTCTCGGCAGTTAAGAAGTACTTGCTTCAAGAGATTGAAGAACCTTCGGCAGAGTTTGTTAAACTCGTTGCTACTCATGTCTACGAAGGCAGGATCACTGCGCAGGTTCGTGATGCAGTGGGTTCCGCAACAAAATTTGCGTTCCGTGAGATCGTTCGTGATCAAGTACGCGCCCGGCTGTCATCGGCTCTGAATAACAGCGCTGAGAACGAAAGCAGCGAACACGAGAGCATAGAGAAAAGCGAAATTGAGACGACACCTGAAGAAATTGAAGGAATGATGACAATTCGCGCCATCGTCAGGGAAGTAATAAATGCAAAACGGATCAATCTGCGCGACGCGAAGAGTTATTGCGCCGTGCTCGTGGATGATAACAACAGGAAACCGCTTGCGCGATTACATCTCAATAGAAAGCAATGGTATCTCGGGCTTTTCGATGGCGAAAGCGAAGAACGACTGCCGATTAGCGAACTGACCGATATCTATCAGTTCTCGACACGGCTGATAGAGACAGCGAAAGCCTACGCTTAAATCAACCGCCCGCCCGGCGGCAACGCCGGGTCGGTTGCGGCCCTCCTCGCGAGGCAGCAACCGTGCTACACTCTTCAAATGAATCAACGCTTTCACGCCCCGCAATCGCGCGACTATCCCATCGCCCTGCGCGAACTTCGCCAAGGGCGCAAGGTCACGCATTGGATCTGGTGGATATTCCCGCAGCTCGCCGCGCTTGGGCGCAGTCAGCGGGCGCGCGAGTATGGGATCAGGAATCTGGCCGAGGCGCGGGACTATCTCGCTGATCCGATATTGCGCGCGCGGCTGGTAGAGGCATCCGAGGCGGTGCTTGCCCATTCTGACACCGGTATCGAGGACATCATGGGGCCGATCGATGCGCTCAAACTGCGCTCTTGCGCGACGCTGTTCGAAGCTGCCTCAAATGGAAAGGAGCCGGTGTTTTCCCGGCTCCTTGAAACATTCTATAGCGGGCAACGTTGCCCTCTGACACTGGCCGAAATCGGCCCGCAAGCCTAGCCCGGTGACATCCCCCGCAGCCGTTCAGACCTGCGGCGCAATAGCTCGACCGTGGTCAGCAGCGCGATGGAGAAGAACACGAGGATCGTCGCCACGGCGAGGATTGCCGGGCTGATCTGCTCGCGGATGCCGTTCCACATCTGACGCGGGATGGTTTGTTGCTCGTAGCCGCCCACGAACAGCACCACGACGACCTCGTCGAACGAGGACACAAAGGCAAACAGCGCGCCCGACACCACGCCGGGTAGGATCAGCGGCATGATGATTTTAAAGAACGTCGTGCGCGGATTAGCCCCCATATTCGCCGCCGCTCGGCTCAGCGAATTGTCAAAGCCCACCAGCGTTGCCGTCACGGTGATGATCACGAACGGAATGCCCAGCGTTGCATGGGCCATGATGATGCCGGGATAGGTATGGGCCAGCCCGACCTTGGAGTAGAAGAAGAACAGCCCCGTTGCGGTGATGATGATCGGCACAATCATCGGCGAGATCAGGATCGCCATGATCGCGCGGCGATAGGGCATCTCGGGGCGCGACAGACCAAGCGCGGCCAATGTGCCCAGCGAGGTCGCCACAATCGTTGCGAAAAACCCGATGATAAGCGAGTTTTTCGCCACCCCGATCCAGGTCGCGTGCTGCCAGGCATCCATCCACCACGACCAGCCCCGCTCGGCCTGCGGTTCCTGCATGCCGAAGGTCAGCAGCAGATCATACCAGCGCATCGAATAGCCCGCCGGATTGAAGTTGAGCATCTCTTTGGTGAAGGTGAAATAGGGCTGCGCGTTGAACGACAGCGGGATAATCACGACGATTGGCGCGATCAGGAAGAAGAAAATCAGCCCGCACATCACGAGATAGGTGTAATGCCAAACGCGTTCGAGCGGGCTTGCATAAGCGGGAAGTGCCATGTCGGTGTCTCCTCAGCCCAGTTTCATGTTGTCGATGCCCACAAGCCGGTCATAGAGCCAATACAGCACCACGACCCCGCCCAGCAGCAGCGAGGCAAGCGCCGCCGCCAGCGACCAGTTGAGCGAGTTTTGCATGTGGAAGGCGATCATGTTCGAGATCAGCTGACCATCGGCACCACCCACCAAGGCGGGCGTGATGTAATAGCCAACGGACAGGATGAAGACCAACAGTGAGCCCGCCCCGATCCCCGGCAGGGTTTGGGGCAGGTAGATCTTGCGAAACGCCGTCCAGCTTGTGGCGCCAAGACTGCGCGCGGCACGCACATAGCTTGGCGGGATCGTGCGCATCACGGAATAAAGCGGCAGCACCATGAATGGCAGCAAGATATGCGTCATCGCGATGATCGTGCCGGTTTTGTTATACATCATCTCAAGGCGTTGGCCGTTATCGATCAGCCCGCTCCAGACGAGGATATCATTCAGCACGCCTTGCTGTTGCAACAGCACCATCCACGAGGTCGTGCGCACTAAAAGCGAGGTCCAGAACGGTAGCAGCACGAAAATCATCAGCAGGTTTGATTTCGCCAATGGCAAGGTGGCCAACAGATGCGCAATCGGAAAGGCGAGGATCATGCACAGCACGGTGATGATGATCGACAACATCGCGGTGCGGCCAAACAATTTGCCATAGATCGCGCGGTTGGGGTTCACGGGAACGATATTATTGTCCTTGTCGCGCGTGTGATCCATCGCTGCGAGGTAGAAATCAATAGTATAGGGGTTGGAGGCCGAGCGCATCGCGCGCCACAGGTTAGGATCGTTCCAGCCCGCGTCGGCACCCAAGATCGCCTCTTTCCACGGCGGCTCAAGCTTGTCGATCTTGCGCGCGGTCGAGGTAAACAGTGAGCGCGTGCCCGCCACGTCATAGTTAATCCGCGTGCCCGCCTGCCCCTGTGTGCGATCCGTCTTCATCAGTTTGAGGTCTGAGGCCAGCGCCGCATAGGCGCTTTCGTCAATCGGGGTGCCCAGCGGGTTGGCCTTGAACCATGCGTCCAGCGCGGGCGCGGTCGAGGAAAACCCGTCATTATAAACCGATTGCTTGAGCATCTGTCCGATCGGCACGACAAAGGTCACGAGGATAAACAACAAGAGCGGCGCCACGAGGAAAAACGCCCGCCGTTTCGCGCGCACCTGACTTGCTGCCAGCGCCGCCTTTAGCGACTTGCCGTCTGCGGTCCTCAATTCGGTCGTGACATCTGTCATCATCTCTCCTCGGGAAGCGGGGCTGCGCGCGGCAGGCGACGAAATTCGATATTAAAGAGGGCGCGCAATATGGCGTCGGCCCTTGAAAAACGGATCGAGCCGCGCAAGTCACCTCGCGCGGCCCGGTGTCAGATTAGCCAGCAAGCCAAGCGTTGAAACGCTCGCTCAGCTCGGTGTCATGATCGGCCCAGAACTCAAAGTCATTGACCAGCGCGTTCTTCATATTCGCTTCAGCGGTGGGCATTTCGGGGCCCATTTCGGTCTTGCCGTCCTGATACAGGCCGACCAGCGGTGCTGAAGATTTACGTGCCGGACCGTAGGAAATCCATTTCGCTTGATCCGCAAGCTGCTGCGTGCTGGTCGCGAATTTCAGATATTCCTTAGCCTCTTTCATATGCGGTGCGCCCTTGGGGATCACGAAGAGGTCAAAATCCAGAACCTGACCGTCCCAGACGATCTTGAAGGGCTGGTTTTCGGCCACTTGGGCGTTGAAGATCCGCCCGTTATACGCGGTGGTCATGACCACTTCGCCATCAGCCAGAAGCTGCGGCGGTTGCGCGCCGGCATCCCACCAGACAATATCGCCCTTGATCGTGTCGAGTTTCTTAAACGCGCGATCCACACCTTCGGGGGTCGAGAGCACTTTGTAGACGTCCGCTGCGGGCACGCCATCGGCCATCAGCGCCATTTCCATCGTCGCTTTGGCGGATTTGCGCAGGCCGCGCTTGCCGGGGAATTTCTTGGTGTCAAAGAAATCGGCGATGGTGGTCGGGGAGCCTTCAACCTTGTCGGTGTTATAGGCCATGACCGTGGACCAAACGATATTTGCAACGGCGCAATCCGTGAGCGCTCCGTCAATGAAATCCTCCGAAGCAGGCGTTCCATCGGGTGCAGCGGCCAGATCGGTATCGGGATCAATCGGCTCAAGCAGACCTTCGTCGCACAGGCGCACGGCGTCAGATTTCTCGACATCGGCCACGTCGATAGAGACGTTGTTGGCCTCAACCTGCGCCTTGATCGGGGTGCCGGGGTTATCGGCGGCTTGCATATTCACATCGATGCCGGTCGCCTCGGTGAAGGGCTTGTTATAGGCCTCAACTTGGCTTTTCTCATAGGCGCCGCCCCAGGACAGGACGGTGACCGATTCAGCTTGAGCCGCAACGCCGGCAAGGCCGAACACTGCTGTACTCAAAATCAAGATCTTCTTCATGTGTAACTCCCAGTTGGTAGTATTTTACGACTTTTTTGTCGCTTGGCCGCTGGATTGCGGCAGGTCGCAGCAGCGGGTGCCGCTGCGATGTCTTTTACATCGGTTCAAGCGCGCGCGCGTCTTGCGGGTGCCAACCAATTTTCAGCGTCTCACCCGGTTTCAGGCGCACCTGATCCAGCGTGTTGCGCGATTTCATCACGAAATCATCCGAACCCGCAACCCGCATCCGGGTCCGCAGGATGTCGCCCATATAGATCACCTCAAGCACCTCGGCGCTGATCGTGTGCGAGCCTTCTGGCATCATGTCGGGCTTGAATTCCACGCGTTCCGGCCGGATCGAGACAAGGGTTTTCTGTCCTGCCTCACGGATATTGACCGCCGTTGCGTCGATGATCTCACCGGTTTCAAGTCGGACGGTGCAAGTATCGCCATTCAGGGTTTCAACAATTCCCGGCAGCTTGTTATTTTCACCGATAAACTGCGCGACAAAGCTGTTTTGCGGGCGTTCGTATAGTTCGTCCGGCGGCGCAAGTTGCTGGATGCGGCCATCGTCAAACACGGCCACGCGGTCCGACATCGTCAACGCCTCGCCCTGATCGTGGGTCACATAGACCACCGTGATCCCTAGCGAGTCATGCAAGTGTTTGATCTCGAACTGCATATGCTCGCGCAGCTGCTTATCAAGCGCACCTAGCGGCTCGTCCATCAAAACTAGCTTGGGGTCAAACACCAGCGCGCGGGCCAAAGCGATCCGCTGCTGCTGGCCGCCCGAAAGCTGCGCAGGGCGGCGATTAATAAATGCCCCCATCTGCACCATATCCAGTGCACGCTTGACCTTGGTTTCCCGCTCATCCTTGCCCATGCCGCGAACGTTCAGCGGAAAGGCAAGGTTCTCACCCACCGTCATGTGGGGAAATAGCGCGTAATTCTGAAACACCATCCCAATGCCGCGCTTATGCGGGGGCACATTATTGATGTTTTCTCCATCCAGCCGGATCTCGCCATGCGTGGCCATCTCAAAGCCTGCAAGCATCATCAAGCACGTCGTCTTGCCAGACCCTGACGGCCCAAGCATCGTCACGAATTCGCCCTTGCCGATTGAGAGATTGAGATCCTTTACGACGAGCGTTTCGCCGTCATAGCTCTTTTGCACGCGGTCGAAGACGACGAAGCCCTCGTCGTTATCAGCGTTGGTCAAATCGGGCACCCCGTTGGTTCTTATATTTGTTCAATTCCCGTGCACATGACTAAAACAAGGGCGCTTGCAGATTTCAACAGGTTTTTGGACTTAATCAAAATCAGCTGGGTCGCTTGCAGGAATTGCCTGAAAAATCATCGCTTTGCGCGCCAACTCGCGCAAGCCGTGACCAGCCCCTGCAAGCGCCGCGATCAATGTTGACCTTAGGTAAAATAGTGCGGACCCGCGGACCGTAGCGATCACCTAGCGCTTTGTCGGCATACAATATGCTCGCCAAATCGGGCATCGCGCGCAGCAACTCCCAACGCGCAGCAGGGCTAAGAGCGCGCAATGCGACGACGCCCGGCCAAAAGCTCTCGACCCAGATTCCTTGTGCCTGAACCAGCGCGTGGCGCGCCAGCAAGATGTGGGTGTAGTGCACCGCGCGCACCCCGCGCATGACACGCGCGCCACCCCAGCCACAGGCCGCCAAATGCGCAGCACGTCCCAACGCACCCGCCGGCCCGTCTTGCAACCAGACGCAATGCTGCCCCGACAGACGCAGCGGGGCGCGATTGCCCAAGGCCTGCGTGCGAAATTGATGAGGACGAAGGCCCGGTTCGCGCGCATCAATTCCTCGTGCGAAAGGCTGCGCGAGCCAGTCCAAAGCACGGGCATCGGCGGCCCGTCACGCGTGTTCACCAGCCCCCCCCGACGCAGAGATTCAACCGCGCGCGGCCCTGTGGGCATTACAATCTGGGTGCCTGCAACGAAACAAGGAATTTCCATCGCATTGAGCTGCGCGCGGTCGAAACCTGTGCGGAAGACACGCCCCTTAAAATAATGCTCTCACCATTGGGAAAACTAAGAACCGAATTGCGACCGCCATCATCGCTAACCTTAATGTCCCAAGCGTTGATCGGATTGCCATTGCCGTCGGTCAGGCCCGAGACGTCAAACTAATCGACCGTCTGCCCCGCCCCATCATCAGACATATCGAGATCGGAGACCGAATCGGTCCCGTCGCCATCGCCATAAATCAGCGTATCAGCGCCCGCTCCCGTCGCTATCTGATCATCGCCCGCACCACCCGCAATCGTGTCACCGCCTGCGCCGGCCTCAATCGTGTCATTGAGCGCCCCACCTTGTAGCGAGTCGGCATATTGCCCGCCCTGAATGGAATTTGCGTCATCGGGATCGTAATCTGCGCCGATAGTCGTTGCGTAAGTCGCTGCATTGGATGAACTGATCTCGTGTATCTCAGAGACGCTGTAAGTCACCCCCCGGCTGGATCGGCTCCGACGTGACAACCCCATCAATCGTGCCGCCAATTTCAATGACATTGGCATAGACGACCGTGCCATCTGGGGCGCTAAAGGTAAAATACGCCTCAGAATAGGCTTGGCCAGATGCAATAGCATTGCCCTGCGCATCTTCGACTGTGGCGCTCTGATCGCTATCATCGCCAACCTCATCATTGCAGGTATCACCGTTCAGCGTGTTATCATTATCGCTAAGGGTGAACTTTCGCGCATCGGTTGAAGCATCCCAGCCCGGATCAAGCATGACGCGGGACCCGACGAACAAAATGTTGCCGGCCCCCTCAACGACAAAGTCGCCCCCGAAATACCCAATGGCCTCATAGGTCGCCATGATTACAACAGCCCTTATCGCCCTTGCCACCCTAGCAAGAGCCCCCGAGGCCATCATTGAGAAAAACTACAAAAACCAAGCTAATCGATTGCAAACAATGGATTAACTTTGATTCAAATCCATTCAACCGGTGTGAAAAAATGACGAAGGCCCGAACGGAATGCGTCCGGGCCTTTCGGCAAGTCTGGTGCGGTCGAGAAGACTCGAACTTCCACGGGTGTTACCCCACAGCGACCTCAACGCTGCGCGTCTACCAATTCCGCCACGACCGCACAGTCTAGGCTTGGTGAGGCGCGTCTTAGCCAAAGCCTCGCGCGATGGGAAGGGGGTATTTCGGCTTGGGCCATAGTTTTTTTGAACGCAGCGCGCGGGCCGAGGCATGTTTCCTGACCCGCGTGCAAGATTTCGGCGTTACTGCGTGGCGCCCGTTGTGACCAGATCGGCTGCCATATCGACAAAACTGGGCGCACCTGACGCCGCCGGAACCGGGGCCGCTTGCGTGTGACCGTTGATCATCAGCGCGGCCTTGCGGATCAGGCCGTTGCGTTCAGGCTGCGCGGGGGCAAAGACCGGCGTGGCAGCGGCGCTTTTCTCGTACCAGCCCAGCGCCAGATCGCGGCGTTCTTGCGTGCCGATGCCGCGCACCAAGTGGTGACCGATCAGCTCGCCATAGCCGTCTTGGCCCAGCGCGCTGAGAACCAAAGCCGAACCCATCGCTACGCCCATATCATCGGTGCGATAGCCGACCGACAGACAGATTTTGGAAGTGCCCGTTAGTTGAGCGGGGCTCATACCCGAGCCTGCAACAAAGGCTTTGACCTTATCAATCACCACCTCGCGCGGGCTTATCCCGGCTGAGGCAACCTCGGATTTAAGCAACGCGCCGAAATCACGGCATTGGGCGGTGACCTGATCAGGCGTGAAGCCCGAGATTTTCGCTGCCATCGCCTCACCGCTGTCGATTGCATAGCCGCGCGCAAGGCAGAACTGCTCGCCCAGTGCCTGATCAGCATCGCTTAGCGCGGCTTCGGTCATGAACCCGCCGTTGGACGAGGTCACAAGCCCGACCTTGGCGCAATAAGAGGCCAGCGAAACTGTGGGTGCTGCAGCCGCAAACGAAGGCATCGCGGGGGTCGCTGCCGTCGCAACTTGCGCGGCAAATGCAGGCACCTGCGGTTGCATGGTCGAGGTCATCACCGTGTCGGGCAGCCCCTGAGGCTGCGTGGACAGGTTCGAGCCGGGCGCACCTGCCATCACCGGTGCCGTCTGATCAAGCTTTTGGCAGATCGCCTGACGGCAGGTGAACATCGCAGGCGTGGCGCCTACAGCTTGGAAATCGTTGCGCTCATAGCCTTGCGGCGTCGAGGCAAAGATCCGCACGACGCAATTATCGCCATTGCACCAGAACCCCTGCCCCAGAACCGAGGTATCCAGCAGGTAATCGGTGCGCCCATCGGCATTCATATCGGCCAGTTGTACAAAGCCCGCCCGCGCGATCAGTTGATCGGGCTGCACATTCGAGTTGCGCGCAATTTCAAACACGGCTTCCGACACCTCGGGGGGCAGGCCACCAATCGTGCCGCCAGCGTAGGTCTGCGCCCCCCCACCGCCCAGCATCTGCTCGCGGGTTTCGATTAGCAAACCGCGCATCCCTTGGGGATGGCCCGAAACGGTTTGCGCCACGGCAGAGCCGCCCAACCGCGCCTTTTGATAGGCGGTGGTCAGAATAGTGCGTTCCATTTCCCCCAGCGTGCCGGTGATCGGGAACTTCATGAACGCCTGATATTGCGACACACCCGAGCGCGAATTGCGCCCCAGCACTCCGTCAGGCGTGCCCACGTTCCAGCCGAAATGGTTAAGCGAGGTCTGCACTTCGCGATTTTGCTCGCGCTGCGCCGAGGACATCGTGGGCTTCTTGTAATAGCGCTTGGTGACCGTGCGGGGCGTCGTGGTGCGGCGATTGCGATTCGCCTCGTTGACGATGGCACCGCCGATGATGCCACCGATCACGCCGCCAACGATATCAGATCCCCCCGCAGCAACCGGACCCACCGGCCCAAACGTGACGGCCAGCGACAGCGCGCTGATAACTAAAGCCTTATGTTTCATCTCTTGATCCCCCGATCCCAAAATTTCGGCCTTGCTTTTTGATCAACAAAGGCCATTTTCGCAGCGCTAGGCGGTTCCGCCGATTGTCGAGAATGCCATGCACGCGTCACGATTGTGTGAATTTTGGCGCGCGAATCGTATTTATGGCAAGCAAAATTGACGCCGAGTAAGGGATTCCAGCCTCAGAAAGGGTGAAGACATGGTCGAGTGGCGCATCAGCGAGGCTCCTGTGCATTACGGCGAGGCGCTCGCATTTATGGAGGCGCGCGTGGCACAGATTTCCGCTGGTGAGGCGGATGAAATGATCTGGCTGCTCGAACATCCACCGATTTATACGGCGGGCACCTCGGCCAAGCGCGCCGATCTTGTCGATCCTGATCGCTTCCCGGTCTACGAGGCAGGACGGGGCGGGCAGTATACCTATCACGGGCCGGGGCAGCGCATCGCCTATGTAATGCTAGACCTGAATAAACGTGGGCGCGATGTGCGCAAATTCGTGCATCAGCTCGAGGAATGGGTGATCGCGGCACTGGCCGAATTCAACGTCACTGGCGCAATTCGCGACGGGCGTGTTGGGGTCTGGGTGACGCGGCCGGAAAAGCCGCTGGGGGCCGATGGCACACCCGCCGAAGACAAAATTGCCGCGATCGGCGTCAAGCTACGCCGCTGGGTCAGCTTTCACGGTATTTCGATCAATGTAGACCCCGATCTCAGCCATTTTGAGGGAATCATTCCCTGCGGGATTCGCGATCATGGCGTGACCAGCCTTGTCGATTTAGGTATTCCCGCGACGATGGCCGATCTCGACATAGCTTTGGCCGCGACATTCCCGCGCACCTTCGGGGACAAACCCGCTCACGCGCGATAAATTTACTGACATCACCCCCGATTTGCGTGTTAAGAACGCCTTCAAGACAGCGTGACTGTCTGTGAAAGCCGGGTCGGGAGGATCCGCAACACTCACATAGAACAAGGATTACGCGATGAAACTTAGCCTGATTGCCACGATCACTGCCATCGCTCTGGCTGGCCCTGCTTTCGCGCAGGACGTCGCCAAAGGGGAAAAAGAATTCAAGAAGTGCAAAGCCTGCCACTCCATCACTGCCCCCGATGGCACTGCGATCTTTAAAGGCGGCAAAGTCGGCCCGAACCTGTATAACGTCGTCGGCCGTCCGGTCGCGTCGGAAGAAGGTTTCAAATACAAAGACGGCATTAAGGAACTGGCCGCGACCGGCGCAGTCTGGACCGTCGAGGACCTCGCCGCATACATGACCGATCCATCGACCTATCTCGAAGAGAAGACCGGCGATCCCAAAGCCAAATCAGGCATGACCTGGAAGCAAAAGAAGCATCAGGCCGATATCGCCGCCTATCTTGCTACCCCCGAGGTCTCGCCTGGCAACGCGAGCTAAGCAGTGCTCAACCGCTTGCAAACGAACAAAAGGCGGGTCTTTTGCCCCGTCTTTTTTTTGTTGAAATCGCTGCGATAGGCGCAACCACATGCAGATATTCAAGAATCTGCACAAATGATCCCGCCCCTGCGACAATTTTTCACGCTTGCGTGTCCTGAATTGTTGCGATGGGCGCGAATACCCCATAACGTCACCCTATTCAGGCCCATGGGAGGGAGACCCCGGCCTGCAGGGAGATATGGGAGTTTACTATGGCGGACGCAGCCGTTCACGGCGAAGGTGAGCATGAAAGCCGCGGGTTCTTTACCCGCTGGTTCATGTCCACCAACCACAAAGATATCGGTATCCTTTACCTGTTTACGGCAGGTTTTGTTGGCCTGATCTCGGTTCTATTCACTGTCTATATGCGCCTCGAGCTGATGGAGCCCGGCGTGCAGTATATGTGCCAAGAGGGCGCGCGTTTCATCGCGAACGCGGCCGAGGAATGCACCCCAGACGGACACCTTTGGAACGTGATGATCACCTATCACGGCGTTCTGATGATGTTCTTCGTGGTGATTCCCGCGCTGTTTGGCGGGTTTGGCAACTATTTCATGCCGCTCCAGATCGGTGCGCCGGACATGGCGTTCCCGCGGATGAACAACCTTTCCTACTGGTTGTATGTCGCAGGCACCTCGCTGGGGATTGCCTCGTTGCTGGCACCGGGTGGCGGTGGTGGCATGGGCTCGGGCGTGGGCTGGGTGCTCTATCCACCGCTTTCGACCAATGAAACCGGCTATTCGATGGATCTGGCGATCTTTGCCGTGCACGTTTCTGGCGCAAGCTCGATCCTTGGCGCGATCAATATGATCACCACCTTCCTGAACATGCGCACGCCGGGCATGACGCTGCACAAGGTGCCGCTATTTGCCTGGTCGATCTTTGTGACCTCCTGGCTGATCCTGCTGTCTCTGCCGGTTCTGGCAGGCGCAATCACCATGTTGCTGATGGATCGCAATTTCGGCACCACCTTCTTTGATCCTGCGGGCGGTGGCGATCCGATCTTGTATCAGCACATCCTGTGGTTTTTCGGACACCCCGAGGTGTATATCATCATCCTGCCGGGCTTTGGCATCATCAGCCACGTCATCGCGACCTTCTCGCGCAAGCCGGTCTTTGGCTATCTGCCGATGGTCTATGCGATGGTGGCGATTGGGGTGCTGGGCTTTGTCGTCTGGGCGCACCACATGTACACGGTGGGGCTGTCGCTAACACAGCAAAGCTACTTCATGGTGGCGACGATGGTGATCGCGGTGCCCACGGGCGTGAAGGTATTTAGCTGGATCGCGACGATGTGGGGCGGTTCTATCCAGTTCAAGACGCCGATGCTTTGGGCACTTGGCTTCTTGTTCCTGTTCACCATCGGTGGCGTGACGGGCGTTGTGCTGTCGCAAGCCCCGCTAGATCGCGTCTATCACGACACCTATTATGTTGTGGCACACTTCCACTATGTGATGAGCCTTGGCGCAGTCTTTGCGATCTTTGCCGGGATCTATTTCTGGATCGGCAAGATGTCGGGGCGGCAATACCCGGAATGGGCGGGCAAGGTGCATTTCTGGGCGATGTTTATCGGCTCGAACATGATCTTCTTCCCGCAGCACTTCTTGGGTCGTCAGGGCATGCCGCGCCGCTACATTGACTACCCAGAGGCCTTTGCCACCTGGAACTATGTCAGCTCGATCGGTGCGTTCATCTCGTTTGCCAGCTTCATCTTCTTCATCGGCATCGTGTTCTACACGCTGTTCTTCGGCAAGCGCGTGACCGAGAACAACTACTGGAACGAATATGCCGATACGCTGGAATGGACCCTGCCCTGCCCGCCGCCCGAGCATACGTTCGAACAGCTTCCCAAACGTGAGGACTGGGATCACGCCCATTCCCATTAGCGGGGCTCCCGTCTCCTGAACTTGAAACGGCCCCGAATCAATTCGGGGCCGTTTTTGTTGTAACCCGCGCGTGACGCTTTGCGGGGCCTGCAACCCGCGTTAGTCTGAAAGCCCGCGTGACCGAGAGAGTCAATGCCGTATCGCTGGATCGAAACCGCCCCCACCGAGGGGCAGGCGGATGCCACCGCAACCGAGCTGCATTTGTGGCCCTACCGCTCTTTGCCGCGCAAAGGGTTTGTGATTTTCATCGTAATTTTCGTCACACTGATCAGCCTTCCGCTGTTTGCGGTGCTTGGGCGCGTGGAAATGTGGTGGCTGTTGCCCTTCATCATCGCCACCGTAGCCGGCGTTTGGTGGGCGATCTCACACAGCTATCGCACCGGAGAAGTGCGCGAGGTACTATCATTTGGCCCGCAAAAGCTGCGCCTGATCCGCCGTGATCCGGGGCGCGCATCTGTGCGCGACTGGGAGGCCAATGTGCATTGGGCACGCGTTGAGATGCACGCGAAGGGCGGGCCGGTGCCGAACTACCTTACGCTGCTCGGCGGCCCGCGCGAGGTTGAGATTGGCGCGTTTCTGACCCCCGAGGAACGGCGCGAATTACATGGCGAATTGACCCGCCATATCGCCAAGGCGAGCGCGCCGAATCCGCTCTAGCGCCTAAACCTGCACACCCACACCGGGGCCGGAAATCAGCAGACATTCATAGGTTTTCTCAATCTTGAATGCGGCTTGGCGCGCCCAAACAGCGCTGTCGCTTTCGGTGAAGTCCCCGCTTTCAGCGTCCCCACCAGCTCTGCGGCAAAGGTGTCATCATAATTGCGAATCTCGACCTCATAGGCCGCAGGAATCTTGCGCGCACGTGCCTTGGTCGCGCGGCGAGGCACGGGGGGGGCCGCACAAAGATAGCCGAGCTCCCCGCCGGCAACGCTGGAGGGGAACTGAAACATTTGCCGATCGGGTAGCTGCGTTTGATATCGTCCAGCCCAGCAGTGGGCACGCAGGCGCCAAGCAGCGCCGTAGCGCCCAACACGCGCGGCTTTAAACGGTTGAAATTATCTCGACCCCCTCACTCACACAGTCGCAAACTGCGAGAGCGACCGCCCTCGCCCGCCAGTTTACGAGGCGAGGCGATCTTTGACCTGCGGGCCGACTTTAGAAAAATCCATCTGTCCGGTGTATTGCGCTTTCAGCTCGCCCATGACCCGGCCCATATCGCGGATCGAATCTGCGCCGAGCTTGGCAATCGCGCTATCAATAGCCGCTGCCACCTCGTCATCGCTGAGCTGACGGGGCAGGAAATCTTCGATCACCGCGACTTCCGACAGCTCTTTTTCGGCCAGTTCCAGCCGCCCGCCCTCTTCATAAGCGCGCGCGCTTTCTTGGCGCTGCTTGACCATTTTTCCCATGATCGCAAGCACTTCAGGATCACCGACGGTGCCATCACCCTCGCCTTCTGATCGCATCGCAATCTCGCGGTCCTTGATCGCCGCATTGATCAAGCGCAGCGTCGAAAGCCGCTCGCGGTCCTTTTCCTTCATCGCTGACTTCAGCGCCGTTGCGATCCGTTCACGCATTTGCATAACCTACGTCCTTTATGCAGCAAGACGTCAGAATAGCCGCTTTGCGAAATGCACACAACCGCTGCAAATCGTTGATTTTGTTGATAAATACAAATCTCTCGCTAGCCCTTGACCCGCGCGTGGCGCGCGCCTAAGTTCCGTCGAATTTTGCCTCGGGGAGTCGCGCCATGCCTGCAAGTCAGACTGCATCGGAAAAACCCACCGCATTGATCGCGCTGGCGGATGGACAACTCTTTTATGGTCGCGGATTTGGCGCAACCGGTGAAACGGTCGCCGAGTTGGTGTTCAACACTGCGATGACGGGCTATCAGGAAATCATGACCGATCCGTCCTATGCGGGTCAGGTCGTGACCTTTACCTTTCCCCATATCGGCAACACGGGCGTGAACCCCGATGACGATGAAACCGGCGATCCGGTGGCGGCTGGCATGGTGGTCAAATGGGACCCGACCGAGCCGAGCAACTGGCGCGCAAGCGAGGATCTGGTGGACTGGCTGGCAAAACGCGGCCGCATCGGTGTGGGTGGCGTTGACACCCGCCGCCTGACCCGCGCGATCCGTCAGCAAGGCGCGCCCCATGTCGCGCTGGCCTATAACCCCGACGGCGAGTTTGACATCGAAGCGCTGGTGAAAAAGGCGCGCGATTGGTCGGGGCTTGAGGGGCTGGATCTGGCCAAGGACGTGACCTGCGCGCAAAGCTATCACTGGGATCAGATGCGTTGGGCTTGGCCTGAGGGCTACACCGCAGCCAAGGGCAATGACCTCAAGGTTGTCGCGATTGATTATGGCGCAAAGCGCAACATCCTGCGCTGTCTGGCCTCTGCGGGCTGCGATGTGACTGTGCTGCCCGCAACCGCGACCGCCGAAGATGTGCTCGCGCTTAATCCCGATGGCGTGTTTCTGTCCAACGGTCCGGGCGATCCGGCGGCAACGGGCATTTACGCGGTGCCGATGATCAATGGCGTGCTGGATGCGCAATTGCCGGTTTTCGGGATTTGCCTTGGTCACCAGATGCTGGCGCTTGCGCTGGGGGCCAAGACGATCAAGATGAGTCACGGCCATCACGGGGCCAACCATCCAGTGAAGGATCTGACCACCGGCAAGGTTGAGATCACCTCAATGAACCACGGCTTTACCGTCGATAGTCAAACGCTGCCTAAGGGGGTCACTGAAACGCATATCTCGCTGTTTGATGGCTCCAATTGCGGCATCGCGCTGCAAGATCGCCCGGTCTTCTCGGTGCAACACCACCCCGAAGCCAGCCCCGGCCCGCAAGACAGCTACTACCTGTTTGAACGCTTCGCCGATGCGATGCGCGCCCGCAAAGCCGGTTGAATTCGTGGCATTTTTGCGCCCTCTCGGTGCGAATGCCACGCAATGCCCTTGATGCGTTAACCCCCCGTTAACCCTGCGTCCGCATGTTGAGTGCGGGACAGTGGTTAGGGGCGACTCATGGCGCAGGCCAAGGCAAGTATCGTGGAACCGTTTGAAAGTGTCGCACAGGATGCGCCGCCGCTTTCGTCGCTGCAAAACGTAACGCCCGCGCCACGTCGGCAGCGGGTGCTCCCGAAATCTCATTCGGGGCCAGCGCTGCGCACGCCGCTGGGCCAAATCCTGCTGGAAATGGGCGAGGTCGAGCCGGGCAACCTGCTTAAGGCACTTGCGCTGCGTCAGCGGGAAGACGTGCGGCTTGGGGATATTCTGCTCACCCATGGTTGGGTTGATGAGCCCGCCTTGATGGCCGCTTTGGCCCGGCAATGGCAGGTCTCGGGCGTTGATCTGACGCGCGAGCACCCCGACCCGCGCTTGATTGACGCGCTTGGGGCAGAGCTGTGTCTGGCGCAGGCGATGGTGCCTTGGCGTCAGATCGGCGGGCACACCGTCATCGCCACTGCGCGCCCCGAAAGTTTTGCGGCCCTGAAATCCGAATTGCCCGCCAAGTTTGCGCCTTATCGCATGATGCTGTCCCCCGAACGCGAGGTGCATGAAAGCCTGCTGCGCCGTCGCCAAACCGCGCTGATCCGGCGTGCCGAGGTTAAGGTCGATCTTGCCGAAAGCTGCCGCACCCATAATGAGGCCCGTGCCGCCCGGATCGCGATGGGGTTTGTCATCTTTGCTTTGCTCGGGCTGTGGTTCGCGCCGCAATGGATTTTAGGGCTGCTGTTTGGCTGGGTCATGCTGACCTTGATCGGCTCGATGGGGTTAAAGCTGATGGCCTTTGCCGCCGAATTTAGTGCCCAGCGCAAGGTCGACTCGCGGCCCATTCCAGCGCCCCGTCCAAAGGCGGGCCCGCCGCCGCGCCTGCCTATTATTTCGGTGATGGTGCCGCTGTTTCGCGAAAACGATATTGCCGCGCGGCTGATCGAGCGGTTAGGGCGGCTGAACTATCCACGCGAATTGCTGGATGTCATTCTTGTCGCCGAGCAAAGCGATGCAATCACGCGCGACGCTTTGGCGCGCGCGCGCCTGCCGCGCTGGATGCGGGTCGTGAGCGTGCCCGACGGCCCGATCAAAACCAAGCCGCGCGCGCTGAATTACGCGCTAAGCTTTTGTCGTGGCTCGGTGATTGGCGTGTGGGATGCCGAGGATGCGCCAGATCCCGATCAGCTCCATATCGTAGCGCGCCACTTCGCCCAGGCACCTGCTGATGTGGCATGCCTGCAAGGCATCCTCGATTATTACAATCCGCGCACCAACTGGCTGTCGCGCTGTTTCACGATCGAATATGCAACTTGGTTTCGGATGTTCCTGCCGGGACTCGCGCGGCTTGGTTTCGTGGTGCCTTTGGGGGGAACGACCCTGTTTTTCCGCCGCGACGCCCTAGAAAAACTGGGCGGATGGGATGCCCATAACGTCACCGAAGATGCCGATCTGGGCGTGCGTCTGGCGCGCCACGGCTATCGCACCGAGCTGATCCCCGCCGTCACCTACGAAGAGGCCAATTGCCGCGCCATCCCGTGGGTCAAGCAACGCTCTCGCTGGCTCAAGGGCTATGCGATGACGTGGTCGGTCCATATGCGCAACCCGCTACAGCTTTGGCGCGATCTTGGCACCAAACGCTTTATCGGCGTGCAAATCCTGATCCTTGGCTCACTGTCGCAATATATACTCGCCCCGGTCCTGTGGAGCTTCTGGATCACGCTGTTCGGGCTATGGCATCCGATTGCGTCGAACATGCCAGCCGTTCTGTTTTGGCCGATGATGGCGCTGTTCGTGGCGTCAGAACTGATCAATATCGCCGCTGGCATGTGGGCCGTGCGCCATGAGGAACACCGCCATCTGATCAAATGGGTGCCCTCGCTGCATCTCTATTTTCCGCTTGGCGCATTGGCGGGATGGAAGGCGATTTATGAGGTGATCGCGATGCCGTTTTACTGGGACAAAACCCATCACGGCATCTTTGACACCGCGCAATCGCATGATGCGTTAGGGCCAGCACCGAGCGAGACAAGCCTAATTCCGGCCATCGCCTTGGTCAGTGACCGGATGTCACAACCTGCCCCGCGCACCGTACGCGCACCGCTGATTGATTAAAGGTAGGCGGCCTAAAGAGCCTCGGCCCAGTGGCCAGCCGTGCCATGCCCCGCCGCATCCAGCTTGAGACGGGTCTCAAATGCGCGCGAGATATGGGCACGCAGCGCCGATGCTGCAGCCTCTTCGTCGCCCTCGCGGATCGCATCAACAATGGCCTGATGTTCGTCAAGCGCGGCCTTGCCCCGCCCCTTCACGCCAAGCGATGTGGTCGCCAAAAGCGCCATCGAGCGGTGTACAAGATCAAGCTGCTGCACCAGATAACGATTATGTGAGGCCAAATGGATCTGGTGATGAAAGCGCCGGTTGGCACGGCTCAGCGCCTCGGGGCTGTTCAATTGGCCGCGATCCTCATCGATCATGTTTTGTAACACACGCACCTCTTCGGGGGCTGCATGTTTGGCGGCCAGTCGCGCGGCCAGCGCCTCTAGCTCGGCGCGCACGACATAAAGTTCCGCCAGCTGGTTGTGATCAAGTGAGGCTACGATCAGCGAGCGGCCATCACGCGCCAGCATCTGCTGCGTTTCAAGTCGTTGCAGCGCCTCGCGCACGGGGGTACGTGACACGCCGAACCGATCAGCCAGCTCAGATTCCACTAAACGGTTTCCGGGCCGGTAAATCCCCGCGTCGATCGCTTCAAGAATAAGCGTGTAGGCGTCTTTTTGCATCTGTCCTGCCTTGCGTCTTTTGGCAGATTAGGCCCGCGTGGACGCCTAAGACAAGCAGATTGCACCTGCGCGCCTCTCGGCCTACCTTTCGTGCCATGAGCACACATGACTTTTTGCAAGTGACTGACTGGGTCTTTGACCTCGACAACACGCTTTATCCGCCCTCGGCGCGGCTGTTTGACCAGATTGAAATGAAGATGACCGATTTTGTGATGCAGGCACTTGGGGTTGATCGCGCCCATGCCGATCACCTGCGCGGGCATTACTGGCAGCTATATGGCACCACGCTTGCCGGGCTGATGCACGAACATGGCGTCGATCCCGGCCCCTACCTGACCGAGGTGCACGAGATTTCGCTGGATCATCTGCAACCCGATCCGGCCCTGCGCGCAGGCATTGCAGCCCTGCCCGGTCGGCGGATCGTGTTCACCAATGGCTCGGCACCCTATGCCGAGCGGGTTCTGGCGGCGCGCGGTCTGTCGGGAATATTTGACGGGGTTTACGGTGTCGAACATGCCGAGTTTCATCCCAAACCCTCGGCGCAGGCTTTTGATACGGTCTTTGCGAAGGCAGGGATCACGCCCGCGAAAGGTGCGATGTTCGAAGATGATCCGCGCAATTTGCGCCACCCTCATGCGCTGGGAATGCGCACGGTGCATGTCGCGCCCAATCGCGGCCCCGATGATCACATCGAGTTTCACACGGATGATCTGGCGGCTTTCTTGACGCATATGGCGCAAAAGTGACGCTGCGATCACGAAACTGCGACATTATGGCGCGCGTTGCGCTATATAAAATATATCCACCTCCCGTTAAGCCCTAGCGGGCTATCAGGGAGATAGCGAAGGGAGATTCGACAATGAACACCATCACGGCCGAGTCTGGCGTTACGGCCTCTGTTGCCGACACCCATGACCACTCCGACGACAAAGCGCATGTGAAACCGCGCACGATGTATTTGATCGCATTTCTGGTAGTCGCGATTGCTGCTGGCTTGATCGCGACGATGGGCCTTGGCGGACTAATCCTTTGGGGCGTTGGTGCAACCTGGATCATGCTGGCCTTGCTGGTGGTGATGACAGCAGGCAGTTGACCTGACCCGCTGAGCGCAGCCAGTCTACGACTTGAGAGCAGTGTTTCAAATGCGGCCCGACCAGATCGTTCGCGGCCGTTTTTGTTGTAGAGCGGCGCTGCGACAGTCTGGGTAATGGCGACAGCCCCGCGCCCATGCTATCAAGAAAGCGCTACTTGTCTTTAGCGCATCATAGCCTCTGGAGATCCTCATGAACGCAGCCATCGTTCCACAGCCCAACAAAGGCGCGCTATCGCTTTATCTCGTCGCAGCTCTGATCGTGGCCGGGTTAGTATTTGGCACGCTGCTGCTTGGTCTGTTGGGCACGACCGTTTGGATGGTCACGATGACCTTTGTGGTTTTCGCCGTGCTTGTGGGCATCTCGTTTAGCTAGGCCGGCATCGCAACTTTACCCAAACGTCGTCTAAGGGTGGCTTTCGGTGATTGCAGACGCGACCCAATCGGCGCAAATTGGGGGCGTCTTAGACCGGGGTTTTCCATGTCACAACCATGCCACATCCAACACACCGACATCCTGATTTCCGGCGGCGGAGTAGCAGGCCTGACTGCGGCTGCGGCCTTTGGTGCGGCGGGATTTACCACGATCTGCGTCGACCCCGCACCGCCAGTCACCTCGGAGGGCGATGACGGCGCAGATATGCGCACGACCGCGTTGCTGCACCCCTCGCGCAAACTGCTTGAGGCAGCCGGGCTTTGGGCGCGCCTGACACCCTATGCCGCGCCGTTGCAAATTATGCGCATCATTGATGCAGGCGGCGAGAAATCCGAGGCGCGACTGTCGCGCGATTTCGATGCTGCCGATCTGTCGGACGAACCGTTTGGCTGGAACTTTCCCAACTGGTTGCTGCGCCGCGAAATGGTGTCCCGGCTTGCGGAAATCCCGCAGGTCGATTTCCGCCCCGGCGTCGCAACGACCGGGCTGGTAACGCGCGAAAGCGGGGCGGAGGTCACGCTGAGCGATGGCAGCCATGTGCGCGCCCGGCTGGTGGTTGCCGCCGACGGTCGCAACTCGTTTATCCGCGAGGCGGCGGGTATTCCCGTCAAAACAACGCATTACGGCCAAAAGGCGCTGGCCTTTGCGGTCACCCACCCGATCCCGCATGGCAATGTCTCGACTGAAATCCATCGCTCGGGCGGGCCGTTTACCTTGGTGCCGCTGCCCGATCGCAACGGTGTGCCCTCGTCAGCCATCGTCTGGATGGAGCGCGGGGCCGAGGCCGAGCGCTTGGCCGCCCTGCCCGTCGCGGAGTTCGAAGCCGCGATGCTGGAACGTTCGACCGGTATTCTTGGGCCGCTTACGCTGGAAACGCGCCGCTCAGTTTGGCCGATGCTGACGCAGATCGCGCGTCGCTTTAGCGCCCAGCGCGTGGCCCTGATCGCCGAGGCCGCCCATGTCATCCCGCCAATCGGGGCGCAAGGGCTGAACATGAGCCTTGCCGATCTATCCTATCTGCTTGAGCTGTGTGACCGCGATCCGGCGCATTTGGGCGAACCCGCGATGCTGGATGCCTATCACCGCCGTCGCTGGCCCGAGGTGAAGGCGCGCGAAATCGGCATTGATTTTCTTAACCGTGCCTCGATGGTACAGGCCCGCCCGTTGCGCGATCTGCGCGCGGGGGTTTTGGGCGCGCTTTATTCGCTTGGACCGGTGCGCAAATCCTTGATGCGCGCGGGACTTGGCGTCAAATAGCGCCGCTGCTCGGGGTTTGACGCAGCCACGGCCCGCGCCAGAATCGGCGCATCATCAGCGCACCCGCACAGGCCAGCCCCAGCACCAGCCCAAACCACAGCCCAACCCCGCCAAAGCCCAGCGGAAAGGCCAGAGCATAACTTGCCGGAATACCGACCAGCCAATAGCTCAGCACTGCCATCCACATCGGCACACGCGTATCCTGCACGCCGCGCAACAGGCCCAACGCCATCACCTGCATCAGATCAAATAGCTGAAACACTGCCGCGACCATCAGAAAGCTCACGCCGCTCGCGATAATCTGCGCGCTTGCGGGATTGGCGCGATCCAGAAACAGCGCGGTGAGCGGCCCGCCCAATGTGATGAACAGTGCCACCGTCGCCAATCCATAGACCAGCGACAAGCCGATGACCGCCAGCGCCCCGTCGCGCAGTAAACGCTGATTGCGCGCGCCATGCGCCCGCCCTGCGCGCACCGTCGCCGCATTGGACAGCCCGACATGCACCATGAACGCGATGGAGGTAATTTGCAGCGCGATCCCATGGGCGGCCAGTTCGACCGTGCCAATCCAGCCCATCATCAGCGCCGATGCCTGAAACATCGAGCCCTCCGCAACAGAGGTCAGACCCACCGGCACGCCCATTTTCAGCACGAGCCAGAAGGCCTCCCAATCGGGGCGCCAGAAGCGGGCGAATAGCTCGATATGCGTCAAACCGGGCGCGCGCGCAGCATAATTCGCCTGCGCAACAAGGCTCAGGCAAGTGACAGTGAGCGAGGCAATCGCCGCACCGCGCACGCCCATTTCGGGAAATCCCCAATTGCCGAAAATCAGCAACCAGTTCAGCGCGATATTGACCCCGATACCCGCCAGCGTGATCCAAAGCAGAACTTGTGTGCGCTCTTGCGCGGACAGGTAAGAGCGCAGCACCATCATCGCCAGCGCAGGGGCCAGCGCAAAGCCAAGGATACGCAGATAGTCCTGAGCGAGGCTCGCGATTTGAGGTTCCTGACCCAGCATTTGCAGGATCGCGCCGGAATACCACGTCACCGGCAACACCGCGATTCCATACAGGATCGACAGCCAGATCCCCATCCGCGTGTCGCGGCGCGCCTGCACCTCATCATCCGCGCCAAGGCTGGCCGAGACCCGCCCCATAACCGCCAAAGCGATGCCATTACCCAGCATAAACAAAGAGAAAAAGAACGACGAGCCGAGCACCAACGCCGCCAATGCCTCGATCCCGTACCAGCCCACCATCACCGTATCGGTGACGTTGAGCATCATCAGCGCAAGGTTGGACCCAATCAGCGGCAAGCCAAGCGCAAGGATCGCGCGCAGGTGGCGCGTGATCGGCATCGGGGAGGCTGTGGTCGGGAATTGCGCGCTCATCCAAGTTCGCTAGACGCGCGCGCAGGCCCGGTCAAGAGTTGGGTCAGTCTTCCTCGACGACCTTCTTGCCGGTGATCATCGGGCCAACAAGGTTTTCGCCCTTCCACCGCTTGTAAAACAGGATCGCGGAGATATGCACGCCAACCACGATCAGCAGCAGTTTCGAGATAATACTGTGCAGCTTCACCGACAGGTCGCTGATGCTACCGGGCACATATTGCGCCAAGGGGCCGACATTGATGTAATCCTTAGGATCAGACATCAGCCCGGTCGCGATCTGCGCGATCAACAGGCCCAAAATGATAAAGACCGACCACCCCCCCATAGGGTTGTGGCCGATCCAGTTTGACGGCTCGCGCGAGGGCAGATGGCGCAGATAGGCCACCACCTTACCCGGTCCGAACAGAAAGCTTGAAAAGCGCGCGGTGCGCGTGCCCACAAAGCCCCAAATCAGACGGACGCCCACCAGCCCCGCAATGAAATAGCCAAAATAGAAATGCCATGTCATCTGGTTCGGCCCCCATTCCCCCAAGCCCCAAGAGCCGGCGAATGCCAGCACCAGAAGCCAGTGGAAAGAGCGAACGACCGGGTCCCAAACCTTGACGGTCCGGGTTTTGGGGGAGGTAGTGTCACGCATCGTGCTTATCGCCTTGTTGCTTACTTCGCGCGGAAATCGTCATGGCAGGCCTTGCACGCGCCGCCAAGTTTGCCAACTGCGGGCTGAAGCGTCTCAAGACTACCAGCCGCGGCAGGCATTGCTGCGGCCGCCTCGTGCAACCCGGTCGCTTTGGCCATGAAATCATCGCCTTTTTCCCAGATCGCGGGCAATGCGCTGGTTTTGCTGCCCAGATCATCGGTCGAGGTGCCCGACATGAAGAGCGGCGAGACATCAACCTTGGCAAGGGCTGCAAGGTTGTCAGCAGCGACCTTGGCCTTGGCCGCATCAAATTCCATTTTGCCCTGAGCCATCGGTGCCAGTACCGCCATCTGCGCGCCAAGCATATCAAAGTAGCCCTGACGAGCCTTGACCGCATCTTCGGGCGATTGTGCTGCGACCATACCGGCGGGCAGAACGAAGCAAAGGGCGAGGAGGGTTTTACGCATGATAGTCTCCCAAAAGGTTTGATTTCAGATAGTTCCCGTTTCGCATGTTACACGAACGCGTGAAACTCTAAAAACATATCATTTGTGCGCAGAAGCACATGCGGCGTGCTGACGCTGGCGCAAAGCATTTGATTTTACGCGATTTTCCGCCGAGTGCGCGGAATTTCATCACCAGTACGACGGAAACCCTTCGACGCCTCGTTTGAATGGGTTCGTGCAGGTTTCCGGGCGCGTCATCCGCGCCTGCGCACTGGCTTTCGTGCCACGAAATCGACCAGTGCGGCACGACCGGAATGGCCCGCGCCCTCGTCCAGATCGCCATCATAATCGGCTTGATGCAGCACATCCCAGCGCGGAAACGCGCCATGCAGCAAATCCAGATCGTAAAGCTGCTCGACCACGCCCGGCCCGCCCGTGCCATAGCGCGGCTGGCGTCTGGCAAAGCCATGAATCAATACCAGCCCACCGGGTTTGAGTGCCCGGGCGAGACCGTCAAAAATCTCGGCGCGAAACGCGGGATCGGCGAATTGGATATAGCAGGCCAGAACCGCGTCATAGCCTGCCTCTGGCCAATCATACCCACGCAAGTCCGCGTCGATGAAATCAAGCGCCACGCCGCGCTCTCGCGCCAGTTTATGTGCCTTTGCAAGGGCATTGGGTGCCGCTTCCAGCGCGGTCATTGCCACACCCTGCTCGGCCAGGAACACCGCGTTGCGCCCTTCCCCCTCGGCAATCGAAAGCACCTTGGACCCCGGCGCAATACGCCAAGCCTGCGCCGCCACAAAGGCGGCGGGCGCTTTGCCGTAAACATAGTCCTCACCTGCGAACCGCGCGTTCCAACTCATCGTGACCTCCTGCGTAAGACCTGATGAGATGGAGCGCGATTGCGGTGTGACAAGAACACGGAATCGAGACTATGACGCAGAGGGTGCCTTTCTCGCCGTTTTTCGCTGGTCGGGATGCAGCGACGCTCCCAAAATGTGATCGGCGGAATGCACCACATGGCTGGCATTGCCAACGATCAGTGGGTCGGGGCCTGACGCGATCTCATAATCCTTATCGGGATAGTCCAGCGTCGACAGGAAATGACGCATGCAATTGAGCCGTGCGCGTTTCTTGTCGTTCGATTTGACGATGGTCCAAGGCGCATCGGCGGTGTCGGTGTAAAAGAACATCGCCTCTTTTGCCTCGGTGTAGTCATCCCATTTGTCCAGCGAGGCCAAGTCGATCGGCGACAGCTTCCAGCGTTTGAGCGGATCGGTTTCACGTGATTTGAACCGCGCGCGCTGTTCATTCTGCGTCACCGAGAACCAGTATTTATACAGCCGGATCCCCGAGCGCACGAACATCCGTTCCAATTCTGGGGTCTGGCGCATGAATTCCAAGTATTCGCTTGGATTGCAGAACCCCATCACCCGCTCAACACCAGCACGGTTATACCAACTCCGGTCGTAAAAGGTCATCTCGCCAGCCGTGGGCAGATGGTCGATGTAGCGCTGGAAATACCATTGGCCACGCTCTTCTTCGGTCGGCTTATTGAGCGCCACGACACGGGCAAAGCGCGGGTTAAGATGTTCGTTAAAGCGCTTGATCGTGCCGCCCTTACCCGCCGCGTCACGCCCTTCAAACAGAATCACAAATTTCTGGCCCGTCTCAAGCGCCCATTTCTGGACCTTCAGCAATTCAGCCTGAATCTGCGCCTTTTCGTGTTCGTATTGGGCGCGCTTTAGCTTGCTACGATAAGGATATTTGCCGGTTTCAAAGGCCAGTCGAACGGCATTTGGATCAACGCGCGGAAAACGTTGCGGACCTTTCTTGGCCTGATCGCCCGCTGCGATTGCAGGATGGGGATCAGCCGGATCTGCTGGCTTCTCGAAGACGCTCGTGGCCTCCGTTGCCAAAGTCGTCACGGATTTTGCGTTGGCGTCTTTAGAATTGGTCACGGTTTCATCCTTCATGCGCATCCCTCCTGTTCGAAATCAGTCGTCAGACTAAAGCAAAGCCCCGTGATCTGCCTTGATACGCATCAAAAATATCGCACTTGGGGCTATGCAACGGCTCCGAAAAGCCTCCATATCACTCAAAAGTGGAGAATCGGATGCTTACAGTCTACGGAAACTATCATTCCCGCGCGAGTCGCACGCTTTGGCTGCTTGAAGAAACCAAGCTGGCGTTCAAGTTGACGCGTGTGGTGCAGGCCAACCGCTTTAAAGATCCGCTCGCACCCGATGCGCCGCTCAACACCCGCTCGCCCGAGTTTCGCCGCCTCTCGCCGATGGGCGCGATCCCGGTGCTGGAAGACGACGGGCTGATCTTGTCAGAATCACTGGCGATCAATCTGCATCTGGCGCGCAAGGCAGGTGGGCCGCTTGCCCCAGCCAATGAACGTGAACTTGCCCTGATGGAGCAATGGGCACTGTTCTGCGCCACTTGGATCGAGGCAGATTCGCTTGCGCTGAGCTTCGTGTATCGGCGTAAGGAACAAGACACCGAGGACGGGCGCAGCGAAATCGCGCGCTTAACCGCCAAGCTTGTCCGCCCGCTTGAGGCGCTAGAGGCCCATCTGGAAGATCACAGCCATATGGTCGGCGGGCGTTTCACCGTGGCCGATATCAATACGGCCGAGATTCTGCGCTATGGCACCGATCATGCGGAATTCCTTACCCCTTATCCGCGTCTCGCCCAATGGCTGAAGTTTTGTCACGCCCGCGCAGGGTTCCGCGCGATGTGGAGCAAGTTCCAAGCCGAACCGGTATAAGCGCGAATCGTGCTCAAGCGATCAGGCGATTCGCTGGCACGTTCTCCCGCCAAAAACAGGCATTGCTCGTCACTTGGGCAATTGCTCAGCCTTAGCCTAGCCTTTTGGTCAGGTTGCCCTGCACACTCAGTCGGGAATTCCTCTATCGACCCGAATTCTTCTTGGTAAACGCACTTCCCTTACGTCAATGTAGGGGAGTGAAAAGATGTGGAGTTCGGAGATGTCGGGCCTTCTGGCGTATGGGATTTGTTTACTTGCAGTGCTTGGGGTGATTGCAAGCGAGCGCTTCCTGAAGCCAGTGTCTGATAGGCGCGTGACCCTGCATGGGCCAACTATCTTCCTTGGTGCCATGTGCTTTGTCGCTACTGCGGCAGCTTGGGTTCTTGCGTTGCGTAACGTCTCTATGGCGCAAAATGCGGGTTCTGCATCACTTTTCACATTGTTGGCGCTTGTGACGATTGGTGTGCTTTTGTTCGGTGGAAAACGTGCCGTGCTTGAGTCGCTCGGGATAGCCATGGCTGTGGGGTCGATGTTGCTAATGTCGAGTATTGCCTGATCGTTGTTGATCCGTAGGGGTGGGGCCCGCGGTGATAACGGGGGCGGAGGGGCGTTCTTGCCCCCCCGCCCCTACCTGCTGTATCTGTGGTTCAACAAACCACAAGAGGATGCGAGCATGGCCGACGATCTTTTGACGCCCAAAACCGATAGCTATGACGCGTCCTCCATTGAGGTGCTCGAGGGGCTGGAGCCCGTTCGCAAGCGTCCCGGCATGTATATCGGCGGAACGGATGAGCGTGCGCTGCACCATCTTGTCGCCGAGGTCCTTGATAACTCGATGGATGAGGCGGTCGCAGGCCACGCCACGCGCATCGAGGTTGAATTGTTGGCGGATTACTCGGTTGTCGTGCGCGACAATGGCCGTGGCATCCCGATTGATCCGCATCCGAAATTCCCCGGCAAATCCGCGCTTGAGGTGATCTTGTGCACGCTGCATGCGGGTGGGAAATTCTCGGGCGATGCCTATGAAACCTCAGGCGGTTTGCACGGCGTTGGCGCCTCGGTCGTGAACGCGCTTTCAGACGTGATGATCGTGCAAGTTGCGAAAAACAAAGAGCTTTACGAGCAACGCTTTTCGCGCGGCATCCCTGACGGCCCGGTGCAAAAGATCGGCGCCGCCCCCAATCGGCGCGGCACCACCGTGACCTTCCACGCCGATGAGCAGATCTTTGGTCATCACCGCTTCAAACCCGCGCGGATGATGAAGATGGTGCGTTCCAAGGCCTATCTGTTCTCGGGCGTCGAAATTCGCTGGAAAACCGAAATAGACGATGGTGAGACACCCACCGAGGCCGTGTTCCATTTTCCGGGCGGTTTGTCGGACTACCTGACCGAGACTCTCGGCGGTGCCAGCACCTATGCCGATCGCCCCTTCGCCGGGAAGGTGAAGTTTCAGGAAAAATTCGGCGTGCCCGGTCAAGTCGAATGGGCAATCAACTGGACGCCGTCGCGCGATGGCTACATCCAGTCCTACTGTAACACCGTTCCCACCCCCGAGGGCGGCACCCATGAGGCCGGGTTCTGGGCTGCGATTCTCAAGGGGATTCGCGCCTATGGCGAGTTGGTGAACAACAAAAAGGCCAGCCAAATCACGCGCGAAGACCTGATCACAGGGGGCTGTGCGCTGGTCAGTTGCTTTATCCGCGAGCCAGAATTTGTCGGCCAAACCAAAGACCGCCTTGCCACCGTCGAGGCCCATCGCCTTGTCGAGGGCGCGGTGCGCGATCACTTCGACAACTGGCTGGCCTCGGATACGAAATCGGCCGGTGCGATTCTTGATTTTCTGGTGCTGCGCTCGGAAGAGCGGCTCAAGCGGCGTCAGGAAAAGGAAACGCAACGCAAAACCGCCACCAAAAAGCTCCGCCTGCCCGGTAAGCTGGTCGATTGTTCGGCCACCAACCGCGCCAATACCGAGCTGTTTATCGTCGAGGGTGACTCGGC
Source organism: Thioclava sp. (assembly GCF_048263065.1). Lineage (NCBI taxonomy): Bacteria > Pseudomonadati > Pseudomonadota > Alphaproteobacteria > Rhodobacterales > Paracoccaceae > Thioclava > Thioclava sp. The sequence continues at coordinate 17,799 of NZ_JBLXEM010000012.1, read as the reverse complement.
AGGCGGCTCGGCCAAGATGGCACGCGATCGCAAAAATCAGGCGCTGCTACCGCTGCGGGGCAAAATCCTGAACGTGCTGGGCGCAGCAAGTTCCAAGCTGGGCACGAACCAAGAAATTAGCGACCTGACGCAGGCTTTGGGCGTGGGTCTGGGCACCCGATTCAATGTCGATGATCTGCGCTATGACAAGATCATCATCATGACCGATGCAGATGTCGACGGTGCCCATATCGCGGCCCTTTTGATGACCTTCTTCTTCACGCAAATGCGCCCGATGATTGATCAAGGCCATCTATATCTGGCCTGCCCGCCGCTTTACCGGCTGACCCAAGGGGCGAAGCGGATTTACGTCTCCGATGATGCCGAGAAAGAAGAGATGCTGGCCAAGGGACTGGGCGGCAAAGGGAAAATCGACGTGCAGCGCTTTAAGGGCTTGGGCGAAATGGACGCCAAAGACCTGAAAGACACCACGATGAACCCCGAAACCCGCAAACTGATCCGTGTCACCATCCACGACGACATGCCCGGCGAAACCGACGATCTGGTCGAGCGCCTGATGGGCAAGAAACCCGAACTGCGGTTCCAGTATATTTCCGAAAACGCGCAGTTCGTGGAGGAGTTGGATGTTTGAGGTAGTAATTTGATTAGAAAATTCATTAGACACCCTTGCCCTCACTGTAAAACACAGGGCTCAAGTTTCGAACTTCTTGCGGCAACTAGAGTTCCGCGTGATCGATATCTATGGAACATTTTAAGTAAATGCGGCGTGTGCGAAGATTCCATTCTCATGACAATTCGCAGCAGAAATTCGGACTCCAACCCGTTAGAGACTGACGAAAGATTTTCTGAACAAGCCGTGCGGACAACGTACCCGAGCAAGAAATCTGCACGAAACATTGATGCCGCACCAGACAACGTTTTAAAGCCTTATATTGAGGCAGAAACCTCTTTCAACTCGGGCCTATATAGCGCTGCGGGCGCAATGTATCGAAAAGCTATGGAACGTGCTATAAAGCATATCAATCCGGACGCTACTGGGATGCTGAACAAACGCATTCGCGAACTTGAGAACAACTCGATCCTTCCTCATCCGATGATTGAACTTCTCGACCAAGTCCGCTTGTTCGGCAATGACTCGATGCATGAAGAGGAATATGACCCGAGCAAAGAAGAATGCGAAGCGGCGCGAGAGTTTGCATTTCTTTTTCTTACCTACGCATTCGCAATGCCAGCCCTCGTAGCAGAAGCGAAACAAAAACTGGCCCAAGAAACGTGATTCTGAGGGAGAAGCCCCCAAGGCTCGGGCGCGGCCCTCATCACACTGAAACATACGACACTCCCCCTCCCGCGCCTATGGCTCCAACCTAATTACTGCGCGCCGTCCCTCTGCGCGGGTGATTGGCGTAGCGCGCCTACCCAGCCACAACCTCGATTTCTCGACATACGGGCGGGGCGGCGTGAACACGGGTTAACGCGGCACGATATTGCCCCCCTCCTGCCCGACCCGCACCGGATCGCGCGACATTCCGGCAGGCGCGCGCAAGAGGGCAGCGCAACGTCATAGCGTTTCTCCGCAATTTCGATCATCGCGCCGCCGCCCGAGATGAATTGGTTTCGCATCGCGTGCAGCGGGGCCAGCACCTCTGCCACATCTTCCTTGACGATCAAAGCCAGGCGCGTGCCGTGAATATCAATCGGCTGGGACTGCGTAAGCGGCTTTCACAGCCGCATCGAGTGCCTTTATCGGCATCTGATAAGCGAGACCTCCGACCAGTTTACCCGCTCGTCAAACGCTGCGCGCGCCATGAACGCTGCCGATGCCTCGCCGCTGGCGGTATAGGAGGCGAAAGCATCGTAAGCGGCTTGCCTATCTTTTGCCCCCAGTGCCGCGCGAAACGCCTTGGCCAAGCCGGAATCTTTATACGGTCCCGTCAGTAGATTGCTCGCGCGATCCGCCGCGTTGGGCACCGTATAGACAACATCTCCCTAGGCATTGATGAGGAAAATATCATGGTATTCCTTGTCGTTCAGAATCGAGTCGAGCCCGCGATGCAACCGCGCGCGCACTTGATCATAGGCATGCAGATCACCCCGAATCCGGAAGCTTGGTGAGCGATCTCCCACTTCACCTGAGGCTTGCTCTTGGGGGTAAATTTCCGCACCAGCACATAAAAAGCGGGCACCATGAACACCCCGATAAAGGTGGCCGCGGCCATACCGCCCATCACGCCAATCCCGATCGCGCGTTGCGCCGCCGCCCCGGCCCCGGTGGCAATCGCCAAGGGCAGCACCCCAGCATAAAGGCCAGCGAGGTCATCAGGATCGGCCGCAAACGCAGCCGTGCGGCCTCAAGAGTGGCGTCGATCAAATCGCGCCCTTGCGCCTCAAGATTGCGCGCAAATTCGACGATCAGAATAGCGTTTTTCGCCGCCAGCCCGATGGTCGTCCAGATGCCAACCATAAAATAAACATCGTTCGCCTGAGCCGTCACCCAAGCCGCAGCCAGCGCGCCCAACACGCCCACCGGCACGGCCAGCATCACCGAAAGCGGGATCGACCAGCTTTCATAAAGCGCTGCGAGACACAGGAATACGACCAGCACCGACAGCGCATAAAGATAGGACGCCTGATTGCCCGATTGGCGTTCCTGATAGCTGAGCCCCGTCCAAGCCAGCCCATAGCCACTTGGCAATTTATTCACCAGCTCCTGCATCGCATCCATCGCCGCCCCCGAACTGGAACTGGCCGATGACTGCCCCGAAATTTCCACCGCATCAGTGGCATTGTAGCGCGAGAGTTTCGGCGCGGCAGACACCCATTGCGTCGTCACAAAGGCCGAGAATGGCACCATGTCGCCGCTCGAATTGCGCGCATACCAGTTGTCGATGTCGCCGGGCTGCATCCGATAGGGCGCATCGGCCTGTACGATGACCGGGCGCAAATTGCCGTTGATCTTGAAATCATTGACATCTTTTCCCGCGAAAATCACCTAGAGCATCGCGTTCAGATCGCTCAAACTCAGCCTTAAACTCTCGGCTTTTTGCTGGTCAATGTTTAGCTGCAAGGCTGCGTTATCCTCATCGCCATTCACCTGAACGTTGGGTAGGCGGCCGTCAATTCTCGCCTCGCCAACCAGTAGATCTGCCGCTTGGCGCAGGGCAGTCACTCCCGCGCCAGCCTGATCGACAAAATACAATTTAAAGCCTGACGTATTACCCAAACCCCGGATTGATGGCGGTTGCAGGAAAAACACCTCACCTGCACGCAGTCGGGCGAAATACTTGTTGGCACGCGCGGCAATTGCCTCGGCGCTTTGATCTTTGCCTGTGCGTTCGCTGAACCCCTTCAGCATGGCGAACACCATCGCGGTGTTCTGCCCCGACCCGCGAAATGAAAACCCAAGCGTAGCAAGGACCGAAGACACATCGCCTTTTTCCTGCGTTAGAAGGCAGTTGGTAATCTTATCAACGACATCAGACGTCTGCGCATTGGTCGACTCCTCTGAGAGACTGACCATCACCATCAGAAACGGTTTGCGCAGGATCCGCCTGACGGCCGCTACATATCCCGATTGCACCTTGGCAAATCCGCTATTGAATGCGCGCGCAGGCGCGTTTGGCGGCGTGGTCGCGGGGTGCAGCAGTTTCGCCGCCAATGCCGGCGACAGTGGGAGCGCCACGATCGCTGACAGCACCATCGCCGTGATGATCGTGACCGAGAACTGGCGGTAAATCACACCGGTCGAGCCGGGAAAGAATGCCATCGGCAAAAACACCGCCGAGAGCACCAGCGCCACACCCACCAGCGCGCCGGTGATTTGGCTCATGCTTTTCTCGGTGGCGGCCATCGCGGACAGGCCGTCTTCTTCCATCACGCGCTCGACGTTTTCCACGACGACAATGGCGTCATCCACCAGCAAGCCGATGGCCAGCACCATCGCGAACATCGTCAGCGTATTGATCGAGTAGCCCGCAATCAACAGCACGGCAAACGTGCCCATCAGCAGCACCAGAACAATCGCCTCGCCTAGCGTGTGATACACTTTCTCGATGGATTGCTGCACGAAAGGCGAGGTGTCATAGGCGATGTGAAAACTCACGCCTTCGGGCAGCGACGGGGCCAGACGCGCCAGCGTCGCGCGCACGGCCGCCGCCGTGTCCACCGCATTCGCACCATTGGCGGGGTTCACTCCTAAACCCGATGCGCTCAGCCCGTCAAAGCGCGAGTTCCTGCCGTAATCTTCTTGCCCGATTTCAATAAGCGCCACATCGCCCGCCGAGCCGTCCGTCTCGGTCTTGAGCAGAATTTTCTCGAATTGCTCGGTCGAGGTAAGCTAGCTTTGCGCAGTAATCGTGGCAGTGAATTGCTGGCCATTCGTGGTCGGCCTCTCGCCAAGGCTGCCAACCGACACGGTGGTGTTTTGCGCCTTCACAGCCGTTGTCACGTCGTTCGGCGTGAGCTGATATTGGTTGATCTTGTTGGGGTCCAGCCAGACCTGCAACGCATAGCCCGAGCCAAAGATATTAAGCCCGCCAACCCCGGCGGTGCGTTCGACCGGGCCTTGCACCTCGGTCGCTAGAATATTGCCCAGCTCGAGTGTCGAATATTTGCCATCCGCCGAGACCAATGTGCCGACCATCAAAATATCCGAGGATGAGCGCGACACGTTCACCCCGGCCGTCTGCACCGAGTTGGGCAACTGGCTTTCGATCTGGCGGATTTTGGTCTGCACCTCGTTTTCGGCATCAATCGGCGTGATGGAACTGTCAAAGGTCAGCGTCACCCGCGCCGAGCCTTGGGTCGAACGGCTCTCCATATAGAGCATCCCGTCAAGGCCCGTCAGCGCGTCTTCAATCGGCGTGGTGACCGAGTTTTCGACGGCAAGCGCGGTTGCGCCTGAATAGCTGGCCGAAATACGGATCGTAGTCGGCGCGACCTCGGGATATTGCGAAACCGGCAGTTGGGTGACGCTATAGCCGCCCGCCAGAATGGTGACCAAGGCCAGAACGATGGCAAAGACGGGACGGTGGATGAAAAAGCGGATCATGCGGGATTACTCGCTTTTCGCCGCTGCGCGGGTTTGGGCCGCCTCTGCACGCTTTGGCACGGCATCCTTCACCACACCCTCGGCGTTGATCGTCACGGGCACGGTTTTGATCTCTGCGCCATCGCGCAGGTTTTTCAGCCCATCCAGGATCACCGCATCGTCGCTTGCGACCCCGTCGGTCACGATCCGTGCGTTATCGTAGGTTCCACTGGTGGTGAGCGTTACTTTCTTGGCCTTGCCATTGAGCGCGATGAAGGCTGAAAGCGAGCCATCCCCTTCGCGCGTGGTTGCGCCTTGCGGCACAAGGATCGCTTGCGTGTCGCCCAGCGTGATCTTGGCACGCAAGAACTGGCCGGGCATGATCTGATGGTTTGGATTGTCGAACTGAAAGCGGAAATCAACCGTCCCGGTCGTCGTTGATACCGTTGCGCCGGGGCTGATCAGCGTGCCGGTGCCGTCATATTCCTCACCCGGTTCCAGCAGCAGCGACACCTTAAGCTGCGCCCCGCGCGTCAACGACCCCGAGGCGATACGCTGGCGCACCCGCACAATGCGCGCCGAGCTTTCGGACTCATCGACATAGATCGGATCGAGCCGTGTCACAGTGGTCAGCGCGGTGGTTTGATTGGCCGTCACGAGTGAGCCAACCGAGACCGCCGCCACATCGGGCACCCCGTCGATCGGCGAGCGGATCACCGTGCGATCCAGATCAAGCTGCGCCGTTTGCAGGTCAGCCTTGGCTTGCAGCGGCGCAGCCTTGGCCTGTGCCAGCGCCACCTGCGCGCTTTCCAGATCGCTGACGGAGATCGAGGTCTTTTCCAGTTTTGTATAGCGATCCACCTGCGCTTGGGCGGTTTGGACATTGGCGTCGGAACTTGCCTGTTCGGCCTGCGCCGCGGTCAGTGCGGCTTGATAGGTGTCATCGTCGATGTGAAACAGCGCATCGCCCGTCGTGACTTTATGACCCGCGTCTTAGTCGATGGATTTGATCTACCCGTTCACACGCGGGCGAATATCGGTTTGCTCATAGGCGACCGCGCGCCCCGGCAAGGTGACGATATAGGGCACGTCCTGTGTCGTGAGCGTCATCACGCCCACTTCGGTCGGGCCAGTGGCATGTCCACCGGGCGCGCCCTGAGCAACGGCTTGGGTTGCTATCATGAACACCGCTGTGATCAGCGTAAACCCACGCGCCTGCTTCGTTCCGCTCACCATCCTACGAAACTCCCAGTCACCATGTTCCCGCCGATTTGCTATCGGCTTTGCAATCTCTTCATAAGCTGAGGCGCGCGACTTCCGCCGCTCGAATTGCGCAAACCTGCGCGCCCAAGCGGCTAACGCCAAAATGCAGAAAGGGACGCAGCGCGCCCCCTTCAACTGATTGATTTAGCTTATTTTACAGCGTGATCCGGTAGCGCGCAAAGCCACCCTCGCCACCATCCGCTGGTTCGATCTTAAGCCCGCGCGACTTCACATCTTCGAGATACGTCTGCGCCTTGGGGCCAGTTTCAAACAAAACCGTCGCCCCGCCTGCGGGCGCGAACGACCAGTTGGCATCGGCCTGCGGGCTGATCGTGCCTTTGTCATGGATATAGCGCACGATCACATCGCGGTTGGTGTCAGGCGCGCGATAAATCACGGTCGAGCCATCGGCACCGGGGAATTGCCCGCCACCCGAGGCGCGATAATTGTTCGTCGCGATCACAAACTCGGCCTCGGGGTCGATCGGCTTGCCCTCGAATTGCAGATCCACAATGCGGTTTGTATCGGGGTTCACCACATCGCCGTCTTTGCCGAATTTCGAGGGCTGCGTGATGTCGATTTGATAGGTCACCCCGTCAATCACGTCGAAATTATAGCTGGGGAAATCGGGGTTGAGCAGCATCGCGTCTTTCGCGCCTGCATCGACCTGATTGAACATCCCCGCCGAGCGTTCCAGCCAGTCCTTGACCTGCGCACCCGTCACTTTCACCGCCTGCAAGGTGTTGGGATACAGGTAAAGATCGGCCACGTTCTTGATCGCGACCGGACCTGCGGGTACATCGGTGTAATAATCGGGGCCGCCGCGCCCGCCCGCCTTGAACGGAGCCGCAGCCGAGAGCAGCGGCAGTTTGCCCTCGGGCGTGCCCTCCAGCAGTTGTTTGACATACCAAAGCTGCGCGTTGGACACGACCTGCACCGAAGGATCATCGGCAACCAGCGCGAAATAGGAATACAGCGGCGCGGTGGTTTCGCCGACCTTGGCGCGGACATATTTCAACGTCGCCTCATGCACCTGATCGGAGCTGTGCAACACCGGGCCGTAATCGTCGGTCAGGGCCGTGATCGAGCGATCCTCGCCGCGTTTGAAAATCGGACGGATCTCAGACGTGTGCGTCGCGATCTTCCACTTGCCGCCGTCTTGTTCCAGCATCAGATCAATCAGACCCATGTGGTTGCCCCAGAACCCGGCCTGCACGGCAGGTTTGCCTTGCAAGGTGCCCTTGTCATTGTCGATGCCGGGGCCTTCAAAATCCTTGCCGGGGAAGTTCAGGTGCTGGTGACCGGTGATCACAACGTCGATCCCGTCAATGCCCGCCACATACAGGGCGGCGTTCTCCATCCCCTCGCTTTGCGGGCCTGCATCGATGCCGGTATGAGAAAGTGCCACAACGATATCAGCACCTTCCTCGCGCATTTGCGGCACCCAAGCGGCACCCGCCTGCACGATGTCACGGGTGTTGTAATTGCCCTCAAGATGGCTGCGATCCCATTGCATGATCTGGGGCGGCACAAAGCCGATCACCCCGACCTTGATCGGCAGCTTGTTGCCCGCGCCATCAGTCAATTCGCGATCCAGAATGATGTAGGGCGGCAGATACAGATCATCCTCGCGCGGGGTGGCCCCCAGTTTATGGGCGAAGTTCGCACAGACCAGCGGGAAGCCCGCCTTGGCGTTCACCTTGCCCAGAAATTCCATGCCGTAGTTGAATTCGTGATTGCCAAGCGTGCCACAATCATAGCCCAAAACATTCATCGCCGCGATGACGGGGTGCGTATCGCCCTCTTTCATCCCCTTGGAATAGGCGATGTAATCGGCCATCGGGTTGCCCTGCATGTAATCGCCATTATCGAACGTCATCGTATTGGCGGCCTCGGCGCGCACACCCTCGATCAGGGTGGCGGTACGCGACAGGCCGACCGTATCGACGGGCTTGTCGGCGTAGTAATCATAGGGGCGGATATGGCAGTGAATATCGGTCGTGCACAGCAAACGCAGATGCGCCTGACCCGCAGCCGCAGCAGCGGTGAACGGGTGCACCATGACCAAACCACCCGCAGCGGTGGTGGTCAGCAAAAACTGGCGGCGTGAAAGCAAAGACATTGGGGGAACCTCCGATATATGGCTTCTTGTCGAAGCGCTCTATCGCAGGATCGTAACAGCGTTTTGACCGTACGGACAAACCCTGTTCTGTCCAAGGGCACAAAACCGCGTGAGCGGGCGGCGGTCAGGCCGCCCGCGTTGCATTCTTCAGCCATGTTCCAAGATCGCCTGCACCTCGGGCGCGGGGCCGGGATGGTGGCAAAACACCTCGCGCCCCTCGATCGTCGCGGTGGGCGGGGTGGTGGCGCAGATCTCGGTCGCGCGCGGACAGCGGTTGCGCAGCGGACAGCCCGAGGGCGGGTTCAGCGGGCTGGGTAAATCGCCCTCCAGATGGATCAGCTTCTTGGCTCGCTCCACCGCCGGATCGGGGATTGGCACAGCCGACAGCAGCGCCTGCGTGTAGGGGTGCTGGGGGGCGGCGAACAGGTGTTCGGTTGGCCCGGCCTCCATCATCTGGCCCAGATACAGCACCATCACCTCGTCGCAGACATGGCGCACTACCGACAAATCATGGGCGATAAAAATAATCGTCAGACCCAGATCGCGGCGCAGATCCTCGAGCAGCGCAATCACCTGCGCCTGAATCGACACATCTAGCGCCGAGACGGGTTCGTCGCAGATCAGCAGTTTCGGCTCCACCACCAGCGCGCGGGCGATGCCGATGCGCTGACATTGACCGCCTGAAAACTCATGCGGGTAGCGGTTGATCTGGTTGGGCAGCAAGCCGACCTTTTCCATCACAGCGCGCACCTTTTCGCGCCGCTCTTTGCGGCCCATCTTGGGACGATGCGTGCGCAGCGGTTCGGCGATGATTTCGCCCACCGTCATGCGCGGATCAAGCGAGGCCAGCGGGTCTTGAAAGATCATCTGGATATCGGCGCGATATTTCAGCATCGCGCGCGGACCAAGCGGCACAAGATCGGTTTCGCCTTGCCAGATCACCTGCCCCTCAGAGGGCAACATGCGGATCAACGCGCGCGCCAGCGTGGACTTGCCACAACCACTTTCGCCCACGATGCCCAGCGTTTTCCCTTCTTCAAGCGTAAAGCTGACGCCGTTCACGGCGCGCAGCTTTGGCGGCGTGCTCCATGGCAGGTCCGAGGCGCGGCGAATGTCGAAGGTCACCCGCAGATCACGAGCCTCAATCAGTGGAGCACTCATGCGGCGACCTCCTCGATAGCGCGGTGACAGGCACGCGCACGGCCCGGCGCGAAGGTGGTGAGCGGGGGCATTTCCACTGCACAAATATCCTCGACGAAATCACAACGCGGACAGAACGGGCAGCCCGTGGGCGCGCCGGTCATGTTAGGCGGATTGCCCCGGATCGGGATCATCGTGCTATCGGCATCCAGCCGCGGGAGCGCCGCCAACAAGCCCTTGGTGTAGGGATGTGTGGGCTGTGCAAACAGCGGGTCAATCTCGGATTGCTCCATCACTTGGCCGCCATACATGACGATCGCGCGCTCGCAAAAGCCAGCAACGACGCCTAGATCATGGGTGATCAGCACCGTCGCCATGCCAAGTTCACGACGCAGATCGCCCAGCAGATCCATAATTTGCGCCTGCACGGTCACATCCAGCGCGGTCGTGGGTTCGTCCGCGATCAGCACGTCAGGCTTGCACAGCAGCGCCATCGCGATCATCACGCGTTGCCGCATCCCGCCCGAGAACTCATGCGGAAACAGCCGCACCCGGTTTTTCGCATCAGGGATTTTCACCGCATCCAGCATCACCACCGCCTGCGCCACTGCATCGCGTTTGGACAGGCCTTTATGCTGCATCAGCGTCTCGGCCATCTGATCGGAGATCCGCATATAGGGGTTGAGCGCAGTCATCGGGTCTTGAAACACCATCGCGATCCGGTCGGCGCGGATTTTGTTCAATTGCCCCTCGGGGAGATTCAAAATCTCGGCCCCGTCAAAGCTGACAGAGCCAGACGCGCGCCCGTTGGCGGCCAAAAGCCCAAGGATCGAAAAGGCGAGCTGGGATTTGCCCGACCCGCTTTCGCCCACAATGCCCAGCGTCTCGCCTTTTTCCAGCGCGAAACTGACACCGTTGACGGCATGCACCGCGCCCTCTTGCGTGGCAAAGCGCACGTTTAGATCTTTTACGTCCAACAATGCCATATCAGCGCTCCTTCGGGTCCAGCGCGTCACGCAGACCGTCCCCTACGAAATAGAAACCAAACAGGGTGATGATGAAGAAAAACAACGGGAAGGCGAGCTGCCACAACGTGCCATAGCTCATCGTGCCTGCCCCTTCCGAGATCAGCGCCCCAAGCGAGGTTTGCGGTTCCTGCACGCCCAGCCCGAGAAACGAGATGAAGCTCTCGGTCAGGATCATCAGCGGCACCAGCAGCGTCGCAAACACTACCACCACGCCCACAAGGTTGGGCAGGATGTGGCGGCGGATGATGGTGAGGGCGGGCACACCGATGGCGCGCGCGGCCTCGACATATTCGCGGTTCTTCAGCGTCAGGGTTTGCCCACGCACGATGCGCGACATTTCCAGCCATGAAATCAGCCCGACGCCGACAAACAGCATCCCGATCGAGCGGCCATAAATCACCAGTAGCAAGATCAGGACGAACATATACGGAATCGCCAGCAAGATATCGACGAGGCGCATCATGAACCCGTCGATACGGCCGCCGAAATAGCCCGACACCGCGCCGTAAACCGTGCCCACGATCACCGCGATCAACGATCCGATCACCCCCACGAGCAACGAGATTTGCGTGCCCTGCACGGTGCGCGCAAAAAGATCGCGCCCCAGATCATCTGCGCCGAAATAATGGCCATTGGCGAAGGACGGACCAGAGGCGCTGGCATCGCCCATCACGTTGTAATCGATATCAGAATTGTTCCACGCTGAAATCCAGTTGCCAAACAGGGCAAACGTGATGACGAAGATCAGCAATCCCAACCCAAAGATTGCCGCCCTGTTACGAAAGAACCGCCGCCGCGCATCGGCCCAAAGCGAGCGTCCCGCTACGTCTTCGCGCGATGTGGCCTTGGCCAGCGAGGCCATTTTGCTTTGATCTATGACCATATCAATACCGGATTTTCGGGTCGATCCATCCGTAGACGATATCGACGACAAGATTGAACAGGATGGTCAGCGTACCCAACAGGATCGTCACCCCCATCATCACCGCGTAGTCGCGATTAAGCGCACTATCGACAAAGCTTTTGCCGATTCCGCCAGTGGTGAAATACACGTCAATAATGACTGAACCGGTGATCATCGAAACGAAGGCCGGCCCGAGATAGGAAATCACCGGCAGCAGCGCGGGTTTGAGCGCGTGACGGAAGATGATTTTACGGTTCGGCAGCCCTTTGGAGCGTGCGGTGCGGATGTGGTTTGACCCCAGCACCTCAAGCATCGAGGACCGCGTGATCCGCGCAATCGAGGCCATGTAGGACGTGGACAGCGCAATCACCGGCATGATCCAGAAGCGCGGGTCGGAAAAGCTCCAGCCTCCGCCGGGCAGCCAATGCAGCGTCAGCGTGAAGACCAGCACAAGGATCGGGGCCATCACGAAATTGGGCAGCACCTGCGCGCCGATCGATACGCCGACGGCGATGTAATCAAGCCACGAATTGCGCTTGATTGCGGCGGTCACACCAAGGCTCACGCCCACAACCACCGCTGCGATGAAGCTAAGAAACCCGTAGGTTAGCGTGACCGGAAAGCCCTGCGCGATGATGTCATTCACGGTGCGGTCCTTGTAGCTGAAGGACGGTCCGAAATCGAAATGCAACACCACATTGGACAGGTAGGTCGCGATCTGTTTCCACAGCGGCAGATCAAGGCCGTATTTCGCGTTGAGGTTGGCCAAAACCTCGGGCGGCACGGCGCGTTCAGACGAGAACGGCCCGCCCGGTGCAGCATGCATCAACGCAAAGCTTGCGATGATCAGCACCAGCAGCGTCGGGATTGCGATGGCCAGACGCTTGAGAATGTAGACAATCATTTAGGTTACCCCGGAAATTCATCGGGCGGGCCGCGCTTGCAGCCCGCCCTGTTTCCCTGTCTGCGGCTTACTTCGCCGTGCGATACATGTTCTTCGCGTACCAGTTGAGCTGCACGTTATCGAACGGGTAGCCCTTGATATTTGAATTCAGCAGCATCGGCAGCGAATAAGCGTAGATCGGTGCCAGCGGCATTTGATCGGCAAGAATTTTCTCGGCTTTGGTGTAGTCGCTTTGCGGATCGGCTGCAGTCTTGCTGTCTTTCATCAGCGCGTCATACGCCGGGTCTTTCCACTGACCCGAGTTCTGATCCGACCACGAGGTATTCACGTCGAGATAGGTCGAGGCCTCATTGTAATCGGCACACCAAGCGGTCCGGGCTACATCAAAATCATGCTGCTGGTTGAGCTTGTCGAGATAAACCTTCCACTCGAAATTCTCGAGCGTGGCATCGACCCCGATCTGTTTCCAGAACTGCTGCACCGCAATCGCGATCTTTTTGTGATCGGACGAGGTGTTGTACATGATCCGCAGCTTGAGCGGGTGATTGGGGCCATAGCCTGCTTCTTTGAGCAGTTCCTTGGCCTTATCCATGCGCTCTTTGTCAGTCCACTTCGCATATTCGATATCAGGGGCTTCGAAGCCCGCAGTCGCCCAATGGGTCCAGCTATAGGCTGGTTTCTGCCCACCCTTAAGGATCTTGTCGATGATGATGTCGCGATTGATGCCATAAGACAGCGCCTGGCGCACCTTCACATCTTTAAGTGCCTCCGGTCCGTTCGGGCCAACATTGAAGCGGTAGGCATAAACACAGGAGCGCGGCGGAGCATGCGCCTGGTCGGGGTATTCATCCTTCAGGCGCGGATATTGACCTGCCGGGGTCTGCACGAAATCCAGTTCGCCTGCCTGATAGCGCGTCAGCGCTTGATTGAGATCTTGGATCGGGATGAACTTCAGGTCGGTCAGCGTCGTATTCGCCGCATCCCAATATTTGTCGTTCTTGGTCAGCTCAATGCTCTCGCCGATCTTCCAGCTTTTCAGCGTGTAGGCACCGTTCGTGACCATATGCTCGGGCTTGGTCCAGTCAGAGCCATATTCTTTCACCACCTTCTCTGGCACCGGGAAGGTCGAGGACAGCACCAGCATCTGGCGGAAATAGGGAATCGGTGTTTCCAAAGTGACCTGCAACGTGTGGTCATCAAGCGCCTTGACTCCCAGATCCGAGACCGGCTTGTCACCCTCGATCACGGCATGGGCGTTCTTGACCTGCATCAGCTCAATATACCACGCATATTCCGAGGCGGTATTGGGATCGGCCACCCGCTGCCATGAGTAGACAAAATCCTGCGCGGTGACTGGCGTGCCGTCCGACCAGTTCTCGTCGCGCAGATGGAATGTGTAAGTCATCTTGTCATCGGAAACGTCAAAGCTCGTGGCCGCAGCGGGCACGAGATTGCCGTGCTCGTCTTGATTGTAGAGCCCCTCGAACATCTGCTGAAGGACGTCATTGCCATCCTTCGACGTGTTCAGATCGGGATCTAGCGTCTTGAGATCGTCCTGCAACCAGTAAGTAAAGCTCTGGTTGGCCGCCAGCTTGGTGTCGGCGGGGACGTGATCGGATTGCGCGAATATGGGTGCGGCGCCGCCCATCATCAGGGCAAAAGCGGAAATCGCGAGGATTGGCTTCAAGGAATACCTCCATTTGGTGGGATTTGATGCGTCAGGTGGCATGCTAACATCACAACCTATGATTGCTCAAATCTCTTGTTGATGCGCCATCAAGCGCAATCACCGCGCCGAGGGCAAGCCCGACCGCGCAGAGATAACATTGATGTGAGCGCGCTGTTTTCATCGAGAGCGTAGGGGTTAGCATGACTTAAGCGTTGAGCGCGTTGAATTCACTCGTGAATCGGTTTTCCACCTCGCGAGCACCGTGAACGCCGTTAACCTCGACGTCAGCATCGAGACGCGGCGAGGTCACACACCCCTCATCATGCCAAGTCTCACACCGATACATCGCGCGCAGCACGCAAACGCGCCGATTCTTCAGCACGAAAGACACGGGGGCTATGCGTCGGACAATGTGCGAATGCGTTCCTTTTTAAATAAATTCTTAACGAATTGTCCGTAGCCTCAACCTGAGGGCGACTTCGCACTCCTAACGCAGGCCAGCGGGGCAATCCTTGTTACCGACGACGTTCTGGCACCCTGCAGGATGGATTGCGACGTCTCGGATGCGCAAATGTTGGAAAACACACGATGAATGCTTGGTATTTTACCTTTGAGTATCCACCCGAGTTCGGTGGCGGCCTCAGTACCTATATGCGCATCGTCACCGAAGCCTATGCGGAACGTTCAGACGCATCATTGGTGGTCTTCACGCTTTCCAACCGTCAGTCGGGCCTTATGTCCCGGCGATATCTGCATGACAATGTCCAGCTGATTACAATCAATCCAAACCAGTCTTTGGAAAAAGATGAACTTGGGCATTGGGTAAATGTCGCACGGCTTTTCGAACGATTTTCAGATCTATTTATGATGCAAATTGATACGGGGCTGAGGGATCTTGTGCACCCCGACTACGTCGAATTTGCGGATGGTTTTGGGATTGGGTCGTTGACGATTCAGCAAAAGCTATGCCTGAATTCGCGTCTCCAAGATGTACCGATTATTGTTACGGCGCATACCCCAACTTACTTGATTGATCGCCTGAATCAAATTCCAACTTTCAAATTGCCACACTATTGGACTGGTCAGCTTGAATTGCAAGCTTTGTGTGGCGCTGATCTCGTTATTGGCTGCGCGAAGGCTATCTTGGATCTTCTCGATAAAGAGGTCGGGCGGACAGGCGCGAAATTAGGCCCGTGCAAAGTTTTGCACAATCCTTTTCCGGTAGAAGACTCTGCCGCGCTGGATGCGCCCCCAAGAGGAAGTTATGACCACTTCTATATGGCATCACGCCTCACCCATTGGAAAGGGGTGGAGTCGGCCATCAGAGCCTTCGAGATCCTCTGGAACGAAGGCATAAAAGTTCCATTTTATATATATGGTGAAGATACATTTTTCACAGTTACAGGCACAAATTACTCAGAATACATCGAGAAACGGTACAAAAAATATATT
This sequence comes from Thioclava sp., assembly GCF_048263065.1. Taxonomy (NCBI): domain Bacteria; kingdom Pseudomonadati; phylum Pseudomonadota; class Alphaproteobacteria; order Rhodobacterales; family Paracoccaceae; genus Thioclava; species Thioclava sp. Next base: position 2,291 of record NZ_JBLXEM010000012.1, on the reverse strand, counting down.
GATGGCGGATTGCTAACGCTCAAAGGAAAATGCCCGCGTAGCGAAATCTCCAAAATCTCGAAAACCGCCTACGCGCAAGTGCACCCCTCTCACTTCGACAATTTCCCTTATAGCGTACTCGAAGCGATGAGCGAAGGCACCAAATGTGTCGCAGGTTCCAACGGTGGGATTCGCGAAATTGCGACGGATGAGGATGATATTTTTCTTACAAATGTCGAAGATCCTCAAAAATTTGCCGCAGCTTTGCGAAAAGCATATAACCTTTCCGAAAACACTCGTATCACGATGCGATCGAATGCTAAATCAAAAATTAAAAGGCACTGCGACCCTAAGATATTTCTTCTCGAAAAGGAAAAGATGGTTCGTGAGTTGTCAGCGCAGAAATGCTCCGCTCCGAAAAGTTTCCCGTTCCTCTCTCCACCTAAGGAAAGCTGTGTTTTCGAAGCCGCAAGCATTTCTGATGGTAATCCCGAGCTGTCAATCATTGTTCCCTATTTCAATATGGCGGATTACATTGATGAAACTCTTGATAGCATTTCAAATAGCACGTTCAAAAATTTTGAAACCATCCTTATCAACGACGGCTCAACAGATCAACGATCCATTGAACTTCTGGGTCAACTTCATACCACGCACGGGCTAAATGAAAAACAACTCCGAATTATTAACATCCAAAATGGAGGGGTCGCGAATGCACGCAATACAGGCGTTAAACATTCTCTCGCACCCTTCATTGCACTGTTAGATTCAGATGATCTAATTGGCGCGCGCTATTACGAAAAAGCAATGCGAATTTTAAAGACATACGAAAATGTGTCTTTTTGTGGCGCATGGATCGAAGACTACAATGCTGATGGTCGCATTCGAAACTGGGCGACATGGAACGCCGAGCCGCCGATCCAATTGATTATGAACCAGACCAACTGTCAATCGCTAATCTATAAGCGCGCGGCTTTCGAACAAAGTGGATGGCACGACCCCGATTTGCGCATGTTTCTAGACGATTGGGAAGGCATGATTTCATTGCTTGCCGGCGGCCATCGCGGCGTCATGATTCCCGAAGCACTTTTTGAGTATCGCATTCGTTCGGAATCAATTTTTCGCTCGGGTGGCGGACTTTGGGATATTAATTATGAAAAAATCACTCAGAAGCATCGAGAACTTTATAACGAATGGGGGGCCGACATAGCGGCTTTTCTTAATGTGAATGGACCAAATAATTTCTACCATGTGGCAGGAAAAGAAGGAAGCCTCAGGAAGTGATGCTATTTTCGACATTCGGCACGCTTGACGTAAAATTCGACCAGAAATATGTGGGACAGCATCATGCTTGAAGCACTTGGAGAGTTCAGAGTTGACCCGAATGATCCCAGCTTTGTGTCTCTGGCTCAATCGGACCACCCCTATACCAAAGACGTCTTGATCCAAGATAGCTTACGCGTTAACTGCGGCGATCGAAGTGGGGAGAAGCTCAAGGTTTCAGCGATGGAACCAAACAACTGCGATCCATTCTATCGAATAAATCCAATAAACATGGGCGCATCTGAATGGTATTCTATGGAATATGTTCCCTCGACCAAAAACGTTGCAGGCTCAGGCCGTATTGTAGCCTTGCTAGATGCCGCAAGCGCACAATCCGCAACTATTTTCGCGATTTGTCGAATTTTTTACAAGAACGGTCGAAGCGAAGACATTAGTTCACGACAGATGGAAATTCGGAAAAATCGAGAGAAGCGGATCTTTACGATTGACATCGATGATGCATTATTATTTTCTGCCAATAACATTACATCTTTCCACTTACTTTTTTTCATTGAAGCTCGCAATGTAGCAATTGATGTTTATGGACTGAGTATCACTTCAATTGCGACAACAAATTCACTACATAGTGCGAACGATATAAAGCGAATTCGTTTTTCTCAAAAAGCAAAAACTTTATCTCGCTTCCAACGCGTCTTGGGCTCAAACGTCAGACGTGTTTGGAAGGGAAAAACAAACAAGCACCGGGCACTCGCAAAAGATGTCTTTATCGATTTTGAGCAGGGCTCAGCAATCCAAACGAGTGTGATGCATAACGATAATAAATTGATTATTGATTTCTCTAAGGCGACCGGTCGATGGCGCACACTTGAGTTTCGATTTAACGAAGTAAAAAATACGGGAACAACTTTTGCGCTTCTGCATTTCAAAGGAATGAGTCTCCCTGCATCACTTCTAGGGTCAGGATGCATTGATTTCGACACTCAGTTCTGATTCACGGCTCTGCAAAAGGGAGCGGTGATATGAGTGAT
>NZ_JBLXEM010000011.1:0-79606 GCF_048263065.1 Thioclava sp. | reverse complement strand
CTCAACCGCGCGCATTCGGTCTTCGTAGCTGTACATGAACTATCTCCAAGATAGTCCAACTTTTCGTCCGCACCCCCTCATCCGGGATGGGACAACTAATGAAGTTGCGGTGCCCACAACTTCACGTTCGCAAGGGGGGATACACCCTTGACCCCTTCTCGTCCGCAAATTGGAGCAAAGCTCAATATTGCAGACTGCGACCAGCGACCACGCTGGATCCGGCAAAAGGGACGAGCCCTTTTCAAATCCCCCTAAATCTATGACCTCCGACCAAAGCCATATCAAGCGGCGGCACTGATCTCGTAAATCTATTTATTATCAGATTCTTACGGAGGTTTTCCACAAATATCATTCCGCCAATCGATCTTTAGGAGCGGAATTTTACTTCTGTTTACCGTATCTTATCCTCATGCCCGGTCTCAAAGACCAATCGACGAACAGCATAAATAACGCCCCTGCTTTAACAGTTTGCGGCGAACGGAGCCCCTACGCCATGGCGCGCGAGAGGAAAGACATTGCCAAACGGACGACGGCGCAGCCCCCGGCTGCCCCGTCCGTTAATGCATCTCCCCCTCATCTTTCACTTGCAAAGCCGCCGAAGGATTCTCATCTTAGGGACACACTTCACACCTTTGTTAGAGCCCTCGCCCGCGATTTGGCCCACACTGGTCATACGGATGAGACGTAATCTTCTTGAGAGGATGCCGAAGATGACCCAGCCTCTTCGCGCCTCAATCTACGCCCGATTTTCTACAGACATGCAGCGCGATGCGTCGATTGCGGATCAGATCCGCTCTTGCCAGGAGCATGCAGCACGACAGGGCTTGGAGGTCGTCGGGGTTTATTCCGACAAAGCAGTCTCTGGTTCCAGCCTGATGCGAAGTGGCATCCAGAAGTTACTGCGCGATGCTCAAAACGGCACCTTTGATGTCATCTTGTCCGAGGCGCTTGATCAATTATCGCGCAATCAGGCCGACATCGCTGCGATCTATCAAAAGCTGCAGTTTCGCGATGTGATGATTGAGACGGTCTCAGAGGGCATCATCTCCGAGATGCACATCGGTCTCAAGGGCACGATGAACTCTCTGTTTATCAAAGACCTCGCAATCAAAACCCATAGGGGCCTCAAAGGCCGGGCTCTTGCTGGCAAATCTGCAGGTGGTAAGGCCTATGGCTATAAGAACGCCAAGCGTTACGATAATACCGGCGAACCGATCTGTGGCGATCGCACGATCGATCCAACCGAAGCTCGCGTTGTCCGGAGGATATTCAAGGACTATGCCGCGGGCCTATCGCCAAAGAAGATCGCTGAAGCGCCGAATGACGAGGGTATTCCTGGCCCCACCGGACGCGGCTGGGGTCCATCAGCCCTGCATGGCAACCGCGAGCGCGGCACAGGTATCCTCAACAACGAGCTCTATATCGGTCGTCAAATTTGGAACCGGCTATCCTATGTAGAAGACCCCGACACGGGAAAGCGGATCTCACGCCTGAACCCCGAGGCCGATTGAGTCATTACAGAGGTCCCGCCTTCGGATCATTGAGCAAGAGCTATAGGACGCCGTGCGCGCACGCCAAGGCACTTTGAAGGTCAAGAACACCAACGTGCCCAGCTGGGATCGCCGACGCCCCAAAATACTGTTTTCCGGCCTGATGACCTGTGGCAGCTGTGGTGGCCGGTTTTCCAAGGTAAACAAACACAGCTTTGGCTGCTCGACTGCACGCAACAAAGGCAAAGCATACTGCACCAACATGGCGATGATCTCGCAGGACGAGCTCGAACGGCTGGTGCTTGGTGCGTTGCAAAACAACCTGATGGATCAAGATGCCTTGGCAGTGTTCTGCGAGGAATACGCCAAGGAGCGCAATCGCTTGCAGGCCACGGCCTCGCAAAACAGCAATGCCCTTACCAAAGAGCTCGCCACAGTTAAAACCGACCACGCCAAACTGGTCGACGCGATCATCGCAGGCGTTCCTGCCGATCAGGTCAAAGACCGGATGCTGTCGCTCGACGCGCGCCGGATCGAGTTGGAAGCACAGCTCGAACGCGACCCAGCCCCTTCACCGATCCGCATTTACCCCAAGATGGCCGAGACCTACCGTGAGAAGATCAGCAACCTGATCGCCCGACTTCAACAGCCAGACGGAATGCTGGAAGCCAAAGAGGCGCTGCGCGGTCTGATTGATCGGATTGTGCTCGCCCCGATAGAGCCAGACAGCAAACTCTCGGTTCATCTCGAGGGCGCCTTGGCTGAACTTCTATTGCTGAGCCTAGATACCAAACGCAAAAAGGGCCTGAGTGATAAAACTCAAGCCACTGATTACGTTGGCGAATTAGTGTTGGTTGCGGGGGTAGGATTTGAACCTACGACCTTCAGGTTATGAGCCTGACGAGCTACCGGGCTGCTCCACCCCGCGCCAATGGGGGCTAGATAGGCCACCGCGTTGGGAAGCGCAATGCCTTGTGGGCAGAAAGTTTGAAGATTTTTTAACAGCTTTGCAAGGGATCGAACCGGGCGTTCGGGCGCTGGCTATGCGACCTTGGTTTCACAGAGATTGCCTCAGGAACTGGCTAGGCGTACATCTTGTTCGACCCAGCGCACGCGGGCTTAAAGCGGGGCGATGGTGATTTGCGACGCCTCAAGGTTTTGGCGCAACGCGCGCGCCACCAAAAGCGCGCCTGCGGTGTCGCCATGCACGCAGATCGTGTCGATGCGGCAGGGGATATGCTTGCCAGATTGTGCGATGATCGCGCCCGCTTGCAGCATCTCCAGCATCCGCGCGGCGATCTCGGTAGGGTCGTGCAGAACAGCTCCGGGCGCTGTGCGATCCAGCAGCGTGGCGTCATCGTTATAGGCGCGATCGGCGAAAATCTCACCTGCCCAAGCACAGCCCAGATCGCGCACCACCTGATCCATGGCGGTTTGCGGTTGCACCAAAATCACCAGATCGGGCTGAACGCGCAGCGCCGCCTCAAAACAGACACGCGCCAGCTCGCTATCCTCGCAGGCCATGTTCGACAGTGCTCCGTGCAGCTTGAGATGGCGCAAGTCGCCGCCCGCAGCCCGCGCCATCGCCTGCGCCGCGCCCAGTTGGTAGGTGATCATATTGCTGATTTCACGATGTGACAGCGCCAGCCTGCGCCGCCCGAAACCCTGCAGATCGTAAAACCCCGGATGCGCGCCAAGCCTCACACCCCGAGCCTGCGCCAGCGCCATCGTCGCCGCCATCACATTGGGGTCGCCCGCGTGAAATCCGCAGGCGATATTGGCCGAGCTTATGACCTCCATCAGCCCCGCGTCATTGCCTATCACCCAAGGGCCAAAACCCTCGCCGATGTCCGAATTAAGATCGACTTTGCGCATCGCTTACTCCTCTGGGTCGCGCCCCGATGTGACACCGCTGATCAGTTGATAGCCCAACAGATCGGGGATCATGCGTGGATCGCGTATCAAATCTGTGGTCTGGCGGCGCAGGTTTTGCAACAGACCCGCTTGGGTCGCCGCGATCCGGTCTGCCTCGGCCAAGGTGACATGGGCAAAGCGCAGTGGCGCACCAGCCGGGGCCTGCGCGATCTTGGGAATATCGCAGTTTAGAACGGTGCCGATCCGGGGGTAGCCGCCGATGGTCTGGCACTCGGCCAATAGCACGAACGGGTGGCCCGTGCCGGTCATCTGGATGTCGCCTTCTTGGATGAAATCCGACGCCAACCCGTCAGGTGCCTGCGCCGCGAATAAAGCATCCTCAAAGTCCAGCGCCACGCCCTGACGATTGCCGGAAGGGCTGCGCGTAAACGTCGTTTGATCAAAGCGCGCGCGGGTCACGGCATCGAATAACTCGGTTTGCGGGCCAGAGATATAGCGCAATGTGGCGCCCTTGAACCGGTTGTCGCAGCGCAACACGCGCGCGCCGGTTTCAGGGGCGTTATCACGACCAAGGGGCAGGCGCGCACCGGCTCTTAGAGCCGCGCCAAGCCCGGCGCTAAGATGGGTCGCGCGACTGCCAAGCCTTGGCGCGATTCCAATTCCGCCCGCAAAGGTGAGATAGCCATACACTCCGGTCGTCGCTGCGCCGATGCGCAGGATCTGACCCGGCTGCAAGAGGTGGCTCGCACTCCACGAGATAGGGCGTGTGTCAATCGAGGCGCGCATCGGCGCACCGCTGAGCGCGATGCGAGTGGGCTGCGTCACCTCAAAATCGCCCCCGATTGCGGCCATTTCGATGGCAGCGATGGGCGCGCGCAGGCCCAGCAACGCTGCTGCCTCGTATAGCGCAAGACGATCCGCTGCGCCGCCACGTGACAGCCCGATATGGGTTTGCCCGACGCGACCCAAATCCTGCACGCTCAGCCCCGGCCCGGCCTTGAGGATAAGGATCTGCCCGCTCATGTCTGGGGCTCGCAGATCGCGCCGCCTGCCGGATCGCCGCTTGCAAGCAGCCCAGATAATTGATCGCCCGAGATCGACACAAGTTGCAGCGCATCGCCTGCCCGCAACGGCACAGCGGGCTCGGCATCGGGGCGAAACGGCGCAAAAGCCGTGCGCGCAATCTGGCGCCAACCAGTTGGCGACGCGTTGGAAAACAGCACCAACTGGCGCACCGCCACCGCAATCGCGCCCTTGGGAACCTGCGGGTTGAGGCTTTGCATGCGCGGCAGATCCCACGGCTTGGGCAGCAAGCCCAGATAGGGCTGACCGGGCGCAAACCCGATGGCCAGAACGCGCAGCGGCGTAGTTGTCATCATCTCGATGGCGGCATGGGGACTGAGACCCGCAAGCTTGGCGGCAGCTTCAAGATCGGGGCCATTTTCGCCCCCAAAGGCCGCAGGAATGCGCCAGATCCGCTTGGCGGGTTGCGGCGTGGCGGCGTGCCAGTCGCGCTGCGATAGTAGCTCGGCAATCTGGCGGGCACACTCTGCACGGGTGGTTTTCGTGGCGTCAACGCGAAACAAAACCGACGTCAGACTTGGCACAATCTCGTGCAGAAAGGGCAGGGGGGCCGCGCGGGCGATGTCGTAAAACGCCTGCGCCGCCGAGATCGCCCATGGCTCTGCACGCAACGCAAACCGCACCAGAATGCCATCCTGCCCAAGCGGTAAAACCTGCACATCCTGAGGGCCAGCGCTTGGCGGCAAAAGGGCATCTTCAACGGTCATATCGACTTTCGCTGCGGGGCTTGGGCGGTGCGGGCACAAACTTCTCGTTGACTTTGATTTCAAATCACCGACAAAATGTCAACGTTATGAAAGTGAGCGAGGACCAACCCCGCCCTAACCCGACAGGAGAGAGAAGATGCGACATTTCGCGATAACCCTTGCTGCGGCGATCGGATTGGCCGGTGGCGTGCAGGCGCAAACTTGGGACATGCCCACGCCCTATGGCGACACGACGTTCCACACCATCAACATCCGCGATTTCGCCAAGGACGTGTCCAGCGCGACCGATGGCAAGCTGGAAATTGCGGTGCATTCCGCAGGCTCGCTGTTTCCCCATAGCGAAATCAAGAACGCTGTGCGCTCGGGGCAAGTGCCCATCGGCGAGTTCTTTTTGTCAACGCTCGCCAATGAAGATCTGGCCTTTGGCGTCGACAGTCAGCCCTTTCTCGCCACCAGCTATGACCAAGCTGCCAAGCTGTGGGCTGCGCAGAAACCTGTGATCACCGAGTTGCTTGCCAAGCAGGGCTTGATGCCGCTCTTTTCCGTGCCATGGCCGGCCCAAGGGTTGTATACCAATGGCGAGATCAAGACGGTGGATGACCTCGCCGGGTTGCGGTTTCGTGCCTATAACCCCGCGCTTGAGGAATTCGCGATGATGGCCAAGGCCGCGCCTGTGCAGGTCGAAGCCTCTGATATCGCGCAGGCTTTCACCACCGGACAGGTGCAGGCCATGATCACTTCGCCCTCGACCGGGGCCAATTCCAAAGCTTGGGATTTCGTTGATACCTACACCAAGATCGACGCTTGGCTGCCCAAGAATATCGTTGTGGTCAACAAGCGCGCGTTCGATCGCCTCAGCGCGGAAGAGCAAAGCGCGGTGATGGCGGCAGCGGCCAAAGCCGAAACGCGCGGCTGGGAGATGTCGAAGAAAGAGGCCGCCGACAAGATTGCGGTGATGCAAGAAAACGGGATGCATATCGTCGACCCAAGCCCTGAACTTGAGGCTGGCTTGCAAACGATCGGCGATGAAATGCTGGTGAAATGGAAAGAAAAGGCCAGCCCCGACGCGATGAGCGTCTTACAGGCCTATCAAGCCAACTAAACAATGCTCCGGCCCGTCTTTTCCCTAAGACGGGCCGCAATTTTTCAGCCCTCTTTTCCTTTGCAGGAGCGATCCGCCATGCGCCGGCTGCTTGATAACGCCTATCTGTATTCCGGAGGGCTGGCCGCCCTTTCGATCCTTGCGATTTGCCTGTTGGTCAGTGCGCAAGTTTGCCTCAATATCTTGGCACGGTTGGGTGGACCTGACCTGTCTTTCACAATCCCGTCTTACGCGGATTTCTCGGGCTATCTTCTGGCGTCGGCAAGCTTTCTTGCGCTGGCGCATACGCTGCGCCATGGGACACATATCCGCGTCAATCTGGTAATCTCACGACTGTCCGATCGCCCGCGCTGGGTGTTCGAATGTGTCACGCTGGCGCTCGCAACGCTGACCAGCGTCTATGCGACGTGGTTCAGCGCGGCGATGGCGATGGAAAGCTGGCATTACGGGGATAAGTCCACCGGCATCATCGCGATCCCGATCTGGATGCCGCAAAGCGTGATGGTGGCGGGGCTGGCGCTGCTTAGCGTGGCCTTCCTTGATACGCTGATCGAAAGCCTGCGCGCGGGCCGCTCGGTCATTGTCGATCACACGGTGGAGTGAGCGCGATGTCTGATCCGGTTGTTTTCTCGATTTTGCTGGGGCTTTTGTTGTTGCTTCTCGCGGGCGGGCTTTGGGTGGCGCTGTCGCTTTTGGTGGTTGCGCTGGCGGGGCTGACCTTCTTTTCCAACGCGCCGACCGGGCTGGTAATGGCCACGACCCTTTGGGGCAACAGCCATAGCTGGCCACTGGCGGCGTTGCCGCTATTCATTCTGATGGGCGAGGTATTGCTGCGCTCGCGGCTCAGTCAAGACATGTTCAGCGGCCTCGCGCCGTGGTTGGGGCGTGCGCCGGGACGCCTATTACATGTCAACGTGCTGGGCTGTGCGATTTTTGCTGCCGTGTCGGGGTCATCTGCCGCCACCGCTGCCACGATTGGGCGCATGTCGGTGCCCGAGTTGACCAAACGCGGCTATCCCGAAAGCCTGATTTTGGGCACGCTGGCGGGCTCGGCCACGCTGGGCTTTCTGATCCCGCCCTCGGTGATCCTGATCGTCTACGGTGTCGCGACCGAGCAATCCATCGCGCGCCTTTTCATCGCGGGCATTTTGCCGGGGCTAATGCTGGTGATGCTGTTTGGCGGCTATGTCGCGCTGCGGGCATGGCTCAATCCGGGCATGATCCCGGCCGAGGAGGGCACCCCAAGCCTGCGCGATAAGCTGCGCGCCTCACGCAATTTACTGCCGGTTGTGGCGCTGATCGGAGGCGTGATTGGCACAATCTATACCGGGGTTGCCTCGCCTACGGATGCTGCCGCGATTGGGGTGGTATTCTCGTTAATCCTTGCGGTGGCCAGTGGCACATTCTCGCGCCGTGATTTCATCGAGGCATTGCTGTCAGCGACCCGCACCAGTGCAATGATCGCCTTTATCTTGATGGGCGCATCGGTGCTGTCAGTCTCGATGGGCTTCACCGGAATTCCGCGCAATTTGGCCGCTTGGATCGGAACGTTTGGCCTGTCGCCCTATGCGCTGCTGGCGGTGTTGACGGTGTTTTTTATCGTGCTGGGGTGTTTTCTCGATGGGATTTCGGTGGTGGTGCTGACCACGTCCATCATTCTGCCGATGGTGCAGGCGGCTGGGATCGACCCAATGTGGTTTGGCATCTATCTGGTGCTGGTGGTCGAGATGAGCCAGATCACCCCGCCCGTGGGCTTTAACCTGTTCGTCATTCAAGGGCTGACAGGATTCAATATCATGAAAATCGCGCGCGCAGCCTTCCCCTTCTTTGGGCTGTTACTGCTGGGCGTTCTGCTAATCACGTTGTTCCCGCAAATCGTGACATTCCTACCCGGTGCGATGGGGAAATAACCCCCGCGCGGGGGCGTTAAAGCGAGGACGCCGCGCGGCTTGCCTGATCGTAAAGGCCCGACAAAACGCGCATCGCGGCGGCGATTTCGCGCAGTTCTGCCCCGTCGGGACCGCCTTTTTCGATCGGCTCCAGCAAGCATTCCTCGCGCACCACACGGTAGCGATCACACAGCGCTTGCCCGGTGTCGGACGTGCGATAAAACACCTCTTTGCCGCGCTTTTCCGAGGTCAGAAGTTCCATCTTCACAAGTTTGCGCAGCGCGTAAGTGACAGTATGGGTGTCTTCAATATTGAGTAGAAAGCAAATATCGCTCAGCCGTTTTTCGCGATTGCGATGGTTGGCGTTATGCAAGACCAAAATCTCAAGCGGCGACAACTCGGCCATGCCAGCCGCGCCCATGCAGCGCTGCATCCATCTCGCAAAGCTGTTATAAGCGATGATCAGCCCGTATTCGTATTCCGATGCCTCCCAAGTCGGGCCATCAGCAAGGTGTCGAGACGAGACGATGCGGCGGTTTCCTGTGGCCATGTCGGGGTGAACTCCGATAATTTGTCTAGATTACACCAACAGATCATAGTCAATTCATTGATATCCTGTCCATTGCCAACCTGACCGTCCTTCGGCGCGGATGGGGGCTTTCCCTTTGGCGCGATTTGCTTTCTTCTAAGGCGGTTAGAGATCATGACGGAGCGCCCCCTGATGACCCGCTACCCCCGCGACCTGCGTGGCTATGGCCGAACCACACCCGATCCGCAATGGCCCGGCGCGGCGCGGGTGGCGATCTCGATGGTGCTGAATTTCGAGGAGGGGGGCGAGAATTCTCTGCTGCATGGCGACGCGGCGTCAGAGGCGTTTCTCTCCGATATTGCCGGGGCCGCGCCTTGGCCCGGTCAGCGCCATTGGAACATGGAATCGATTTACGATTATGGCGCGCGCGCCGGGTTCTGGCGACTGCATCGGCTGTTCACCGGTCTCGGCCTGCCGCTGACGATTTATGGCGTCGCCACGGCCCTTGCGCGTGCCCCCGAACAGGTCGCCGCGATGAAAGAGGCGGGCTGGGAAATCGCCAGTCACGGCCTGAAATGGGTCGAGCATAAAGACATGCCCGAAGACGAGGAACGCGCCCAGATCGCCGAGTCGATCCGCCTGCATACCGAGGTCGTGGGCACCCGTCCGCGCGGTTGGTACACGGGCCGTTGCAGCGTTAATACCGTGCGCCTGACGGCGGAGGAGGGCGGTTTCGACTGGATTTCCGACACTTACGACGACGATCTGCCCTATTGGATCGAGGCCGGGGAACGCGACCAACTGGTGATCCCCTACACGCTTGAGGCCAATGACATGCGGTTCGCCACAGCGCCGGGCTATATCGAGGGCGAACAGTTCTTCACCTATCTCAAGGACAGCTTTGATATGCTTTACGCCGAGGGGCTGGCGGGTGCGCCCAAGATGTTTTCCGTCGGGCTGCACAATCGCCTCATCGGGCGACCGGGCAAAGTTGCCGGGCTGAGACGCTTTCTGGATTATGCGCGCGGGCATGAGGGCGTGTGGTTTGCCACGCGTGGCCAGATCGCGGCGCATTGGGCGGCCACGCATCCCCCGATCCGGCGTGAGCGTCCCAGCCAGATGACGCGCGCACGCTTTGTCGAGGTCTTTGGCGGAATTTATGAACACTCCGCGTGGATCGCCGAACGCGCCTTTGATCTGGAACTCGGCCCCGCGCATGATTGCCATGAGGGCATGGCTTCGGCCCTCGCGCGGATCTTTCGCAGCGCCAGCGCCGATGAACGGCTGGGCGTTTTAACCGCGCATCCCGATCTCGCGGGTAAGCTGGCGCAGGCGAAACGGCTGACAGCGGAAAGCACATCCGAGCAGGCGAGCGCAGGGCTGGATGCGCTCAGCGATGCCGAGCGTGAAACGTTTGAGGCGCTCAACACTCAATACACCAAGAAGTTCGGATTTCCCTTTATCATCGCGGTGAAAGACAACGCCAAGGCGTCGATCCTGCACGCGTTTCATCGCCGTTTGGCCAATAGCCGCAACGACGAACTGGCCGAGGCTTGCGCGCAGGTTGAACGCATCGCATGGCATCGCCTCGGCGCAATGAACCTTTAACCCGCGCCCAGCTCTGCGATCAGCCAGTCTTGGAACGCCGCGACAGGTGGGCTGCCGATCGTGCGCTCGGGCAGGATCAGCGAATAGGTCTCGCCCGTTTCGAACCGTCGATTTGAGGCCAGAACCAATCGCCCCTGATCCAGCGCCGGGGTGGCGATGATCTCGGGCACCAGCCCAATCCCCATCCCGGCCCCCGCTGCATCCATGATCATGTCGAAATGGTCAAACCGCGCGCCGCGCAGGATGTGGCGCGGGTCGCGGCCACTGTCGCGAAACCAATCGAGCCAAAGCGTTGGGCGTGTCGATTGCTGCAAAAGCGGATGGGTCAAAAGAGTATCATCGTTCAGCAATGCGCCATGCATCAGTCGATCAGGCGCACAGACTGCCACCAGCGTCTCGCGCAGCAGCTCCACCACTTGCGTTCCCGGCCGTTCATGCTGTGTGCGCATGATCGCCAAATCAAACGGATCGTTTTGAAAATCCACCGGATGCAGCCGCGCAGTCACATCAAGGCTGATCTGCGGTGCAATGCGTTCAAACCGCGCAAGCCGCGCGATCAACCAACTGCGGGCAAACGAGGGCAGCACCGCAATACGCAAGATCGCATCCGCCCCGCCAAAGGCCATCACCCCCATCGCGGCACCGTCGAGACTAGCCAAAATCTCCTCAGCGCGGTCCAGAAACACTTGCCCTGCAGGCGAAAGCACCAGCCGTTTTCGCACCCGGTTGAACAGCGCCACGCCCAGCCGTTCCTCCAGCGTGCCCAGCGAACGCGAGATCGCGCTTTGCGTCAGGTTCAACTCTTGGGCGGCGCGAGTCGTCGTGCCATGACGCGCACAAGCGGTGAAGGCCTGCAACTCGCTCACGGTTGGAATATAGGTTTTGCGCATGGCTTAAACTTCCTGAAAGGCACCGCCAGTTTATGCGAAAAACTCATCATGTTCAAAATTTTTATCGTTTGCACCTCCACCCATCTTCTTTAAGATCACGCCCAACCCAAGACAGACAGGCCGCGAGGATAGCATGACCGACAGACCCGTGATCAAAGCCAAAGACGCCCCCGATCTGGGGCAATTCAGCTGGGACGACCCGCTGCGCCTTGATGACCAACTCACCGAGGATGAGCGCATGCTGCGCGACGCCGCGCGCGCCTATGCCCAGGACAAACTGCAACCCCGCGTGATTGATGCCTACGCCAATGAGGAAACCGACCCCGCGATTTTCACCGAGATGGGCGCGATGGGCCTGCTTGGCGCGACCATCCCCGAGGAATATGGCGGGCTTGGCGCGGGTTATGTGTCTTATGGCTTGATCGCGCGTGAGGTCGAGCGGGTCGATAGCGGCTACCGCTCAATGATGTCGGTGCAATCGAGCCTCGTGATGTATCCGATCTACGCTTATGGCAGCGAGGAACAGCGCCGCAAATACCTGCCCAAACTGTCCAGCGGCGAGTGGATCGGCTGTTTCGGGCTGACCGAACCCGACGCCGGATCAGACCCCGGTGGCATGAAAACGCGCGCCGAGAAAACCGCGACCGGCTACCGCATCACCGGCACAAAGATGTGGATTAGCAACGCGCCGATCGCCGATGTCTTCGTGGTCTGGGCCAAGTCCGATGCCCATGGCGGCAAGATCCGCGGCTTTGTTCTGAACAAGGGGATGAAGGGGCTGTCTGCGCCGAAAATCGGCAATAAGCTGTCTTTGCGTGCTAGCATCACCGGCGAGATCGTGATGCAGGGCGTCGAGGTCGGCGAGGACGCTTTGCTGCCCCATGTGGAGGGCCTCAAGGGGCCGTTTGGCTGCCTCAACCGCGCACGCTACGGCATCGCGTGGGGCGTGATGGGATCGGCCGAGTTCTGCTGGCACGCCGCGCGCCAATACGGGCTGGATCGCAAGCAGTTCAACAAACCGCTGGCGCAAACCCAACTGTTCCAGAAAAAGCTGGCCGATATGCAAACCGAGATCACCTTGGGCCTGCAAGCCGCGCTGCAAACGGGCCGGTTGATGGATCAGGCCAAGGCCGCCCCCGAGATGATCAGCCTGATCAAGCGCAACAATTGCGGCAAGGCGCTGGATGTGGCGCGACTGTCGCGCGACATGCATGGCGGCAACGGAATTTCAGGCGAATTTCAGGTGATCCGCCACATGGTGAACCTTGAAACGGTCAACACCTATGAGGGCACCCATGACGTGCATGCGCTGATCTTGGGGCGCGCGCAGACGGGCCTGCAGGCCTTCGCATGAGCGCTCCGCTTGAGGGCGTGAAGGTCGTCGAGTTGGCGCGTATTCTGGCTGGTCCTTGGGCGGGTCAGGTGCTAGCCGATTTGGGTGCGCAGGTGATCAAGGTCGAGGCGCCTGAGGGCGATGACACCCGCCGCTGGGGCCCCCCTTTCATCGCGCGCGAAGGCGACGGCCCCGAAAACCGCTCAGCCGCCTATTTCCACGCCACCAATCGCGGCAAGCAGTCCGTTATCGCTGATTTTCGCACACCGGAAGGTCAGAAAATCGTGCGTGATCTGGTGGCTGACGCCGATGTCGTGATCGAGAATTTCAAACTTGGGGGCCTCAAAAAATACGGGCTGGATTACGCCAGCCTTAGCGCGCTCAACCCGCGCCTTGTCTATTGTTCGATCACCGGTTTTGGCCAAGACGGGCCTTATGCGCCCCGCGCAGGCTACGACTTTCTGATCCAAGGCATGGCGGGCTGGATGGACCTCACGGGTGATCCCACGGGCGAGCCGCAAAAGGTCGGCGTGGCCTTTGCCGATCTGTTCACGGGCCTCTATGCGGTGATCGGCATTCAGGCGGCTTTAGCCGCGCGCATCCGCACCGGGCGGGGACAGTTGGTCGATATGGCGCTGCTCGATTGTGCGGTTGGCGTGCTGGCCAATCAGGGGATGAACTACCTCGCCACGGGCACCCCGCCGCACCGTTTGGGCAATACGCACCCCAATATTGCGCCTTACGAGGTGGTCAGCGCCGCCGACGGCGATCTGATCCTTGCCGTGGGCAATGACGGGCAATTCGCGCGGCTTTGCGCGGTGCTTGGCCTTGATCTGGCAAACGACCCCGAATTCGCATCCAACGAGGCGCGTGTTGCAAATCGCGCCGCCCTACACGCTAGCCTACTGCCCGCGCTCGCAACATGGCCGCGCGCTGATCTGCTTGCCGCGTTCGAAGCCGCAACCGTGCCCGCAGGCCCGATCAATTCGCTCGATCAGGTGTTTGACGACCCGCAAGTGCGAGCGCGCGAGATGCGGATTGAGGCCGAGGGGATCTCTGGCATCCGCACCCCGATCCGCCTGTCTGACACACCACTTGCCCCCGCGCGTCCGGCCCCGAAACTTCCCTCTTCCTCTTGATGAAAATATCCCGGGGGTGAATGGCGAAAGCCAGAGGGGGCTGCGCCCCCCTGCAACGCATCAACCGCGCCGACGCCTGCGTCGTCCGCCACCCTCGTCGCCTGATCCGCCGGTGTTGAAACTTACATCGGGCAGGGGCGCGATCTTGCGCAGCTCGGGGAAAGGCGCGGTGGCGTGGGGCAGGGCGTTGGCGGCGACGAAATGCTCTTGAAAGCGCGGCTCGATCGCGGTCTCGACCTTGGTGATGCGTTTCACCTGCGCCTCAATCGCGCGCCGTGCCTTGACCGAACACAGCGCCATGCGCGCGCCGGTGCCTGCCGCATTGCCAGCCGAACTGACCGAACCCAGCGGTGCATCGGGAATCATCCCCAGCACCATCGCGTGTTTCGGGCTGATATGGGCGCCAAACGCGCCCGCCAGCACGACACGGTCGACCACATCCACACCCATCTCATCCATCAATAGCCGCGCCCCAGCATAAAGCGCCGATTTCGCAAGCTGGATGGCGCGGATATCACCTTGGGTGACGGTAATGCGCGGGCCATCTGGGCTGGCGTCATGGATCAGATATTCATGGGTGCGCCCATTTGGCACGCAGCGATCCGTTCCCACCTGCGACGCCGATCCGATCAGCCCCGAGGCGTCCACGATCCCTGCCATGCGCATTTCGGCCACCGCCTCGATTATGCCCGAGCCGCAAATCCCGGTGATCAGCGGCGTGCCAAACTCCGCGTCGGTGGACCACAGATCGCTGCCGATAATCTTAAAGCGGGGCTCTTTGGTGTCGGGGTCAATCTCGATGCGCTCAATCGCGCCGGGGGCGGCGCGTTGACCGCTGGAAATCTGCGCCCCTTCAAAGGCGGGGCCGGTGGGCGAGGAACAGGTCAACACGCGGGTCGAATTGCCCAGCAAGATCTCGGCATTGGTGCCCACATCGACGATCAGCGACAGATCCTCGCGGGTTTCCGGGGCCTCGGACAGCGCCACAGCGGCGGCATCCGCCCCCACATGACCTGCAATCAACGGCAGGATATAGACGCGCGCGCCGGGCGCTGCATCAAAGCCCAACTCGCGCGCGGGCAGGTCCATGCTGTCAGATGTGGCCAGCGCAAAGGGTGCCTGACCCAGTTCCACCGGATCAATCCCCAGCAGCAGATGGTGCATCACTGGATTGCACACCACTGTCGCCTCGACGATCTCGCCCGTGTCGATCCCGGCCTCTCGCGCCAATTCTCGCGCCAGATCGCCCATCGCATCGCGCACCACCTGCGTCATCTCAACATCGCCGCCGGGGTTCATCATCACATAAGACACCCGGCTCATCAGATCTTCGCCAAAGCGGATCTGCGGGTTCATTTGCCCCGCGCTGGCCAGCACGCGACCATCATCCAGCGCTACCAAATGGCCCGCAATCGTGGTCGAGCCCAGATCAATCGCGATCCCGTAAAGCGGAGTTTCGCGCAAGCCCGGATACAGCGCGGTTAGCTGCGGCCCGTCGCCTTGATCATGCACGGCGACGGTGACTTTCCAGCCGCCCTTGCGCAGCACAGGTTGAAGCGCGCGCAACATCTCGCGATCTATGCGCAGGCCCGCAATGCCCCACTGGTTTTCAAGCGCGTGCGAAAGACGCTGAAAATCACCCTCGGGGGCGTGCATGTCTGGCTCGGCGACCTCGATGAAACAGGCGCGCGTGGCCGGGTCCATCTCCATCACGCGCTCAGAGGCAGCCTTGCGCACCACCTGTTTGTGGACCTGACTTTCAGGGGGCACGTCGATCACGACATCGCCCATGATCTCGGCCTGACAGCCCAAGCGCCGCCCCGGTTTCAACCCCCGCACGCGGTCGTAACGTTCCTCGACCGCGTTGATCGGAGACAGCGCATCAGCGTCCACATGCAGCCCGTGCTTGGGGAAATCACCGTAACCGGGCGAGCATTGGCACTTGGAGCAAATCCCGCGCCCTCCGCAGACTGAATCCAGATCGACGCCCAGCTTGCGCGCCGCTGCCAGCACTTTGGTGCCGCGCGCCACGCGGCCCCGCTTGCCCGAGGGCGTAAAGATCACCTGCACATCGTCGCTCATGTCACGCTCCTGCCCGTTTGCCCTGTTTTACGGCCTGCGCGCGCCCGAGCAAAGCCCGCAACCGACGCGGCGGCCCCAGAAATCGTCATCATCTTTATGAGGGGGCTAGGGCGTGTAGATATACAGCCCCAATTCCTGCGCTGCGCGCAAACTCAGCGTCGGGCTATCCAGTCCGCGCGGCTTCTGGTAGGCGGCAATCGCGCGCCCGGTGGCTGGGTCAAGTTTGCCATCGGCGCGCCCATGATACAGATCGCGCGCGGCCAAGGCACGTTGCAACATCGTCACGAATCCCGGCGTCAGATCAGACGAGCACATGGCGCGGAAATAGCGCGGCTTGCCGGCCTCGATCATGCGCTGGGCGCTCATTTCGCGATAGATCGCGGGTTGGGTGATCTCGCCGGTCTTCGGATCGCGCTGCTCGGGCACGACCTGCACCTGATCGGTCACGGTTTCGACCTGCGCGGGGGTGTTGATCTGGGCGTAACAATTCTTGGCATCGGGCGCGGGGGCCTTGGTAGAGATCTCGGAGAGCAGGCTTTTCGGGGGCGGGCGTTTGGGCGCGCCGGAAGACGTTTCCTGACAACCCGCCAGCGCCAGCGCCGCCATCAACAGGGCTGCTTTCACGCCGTAACTTTGTCTGTGATGCACCACTGCGACCTCCGTCAACTTGGGCGCGACATTACAAGACTGCGCGCGCGCGGCAATCCCCCGTGAACGCGCCGCTTCCCGCGCGCGCCTCTATCCGCCTCTGGTCAAATTGAGTAAAGCACCTTAGATCGAAGGGCACCCGGTCGTATTTCGGGTAGAGCAATCAACGACAAAGAGGCCTGCTGACATGGCAAAGATCACCTATATCGAACATACCGGCACCCGCCACGAAATCGAGGTAAAGCCCGGCATGACCGTTATGGAAGGCGCGCGCGACAATGGCGTGCCCGGCATTGATGCAGATTGCGGCGGCGCCTGTGCCTGCTCGACCTGCCATGTTTATGTCGATCAGGATTGGGTCGACAAGCTACCCGCCAAGGATTCGATGGAAGAGGATATGCTTGATTTCGCATGGAACCCCGATCCGGTGAAATCGCGCCTGACCTGCCAGATCAAGGTTACCGAGGAATTGGACGGGCTGGTCGTGAACATCCCCGAAAAGCAAATCTGATGCGCGGCGCGGCGATCCTTGCACTCGTGCTGATCGCCGCAGCCCTGCCCGCGCGCGCCGAACTATCGGCCACCGCCCAATTTGCCAATCCCACCGATCGCTACGGGCATGGCGCGCTTGGGCCGGGGCATGAATACGAGAGCCTGCGCATCACCGTTAGTCGTTCAACCGGGGATGGCACTGGGCTGTTCACTGGCGCGACGCATCTGACCTATGACTTCACGCTTGGCTCTGATCTTGTCTGGGAAGACACCGCGCCGCGCGTTGTGGATCTGGATGGCGATGGCGTGCCGGAAATCATCACGGTGCAGTCCAGTCTGACGCAGGGATCGCGGTTGCTGGTGCTAACGCTAGAGGATGGCAAACCGATTCTGGCGGCAGATGGCCCGTTCGTCGGCGAGCGTAATCACTGGCTGTCCGTGATCGGCGCGGGCGATCTGGATGGCGACGGGAAATCCGAGATCGCGCTGATCGACGCGCCTCATCGCCTGGGCAAGCTGGTGATCTATCGCTACACGCCCGGCCAGCTAACCGAGATCGGGCGTGGCCTAAAAATCACCGACCACCATTTCGGGGCCGATCACGCGTTAGGCGGTCTGCGCAATTGCGGCCAACAGACGGAGATGATCGTGGCAAGTTTCGACTGGTCACAGCTTGTGGCATTGCGGCTGATGCCTGATGGGCGCGTGACGCGTCGGGAGCTTGGGGCTGATACATCGCCCGCAGCCTTCGACGCAGCACTTTCCTGCGAAATCTAAGCCTATTTCAACTGGCTGTCCTTCGATCCCCGCCGGTTGATCCCGCCCCGACCGCGATTTTTCGCATCGCGTTCGCTTGCACATTCCACGCAAAGTTTGACGCCAGGAAGGGCGGCGCGTCGGGCCTCGGGGATCTCTTCGCCACATTCCGCGCAATAGGCCAAGCTGTCGCCCACGGGGCCGCGCTGCGCCTTGAGGCGTGCCAGTTCGTCATTGATCGAGGCTTCGATCTGCTCGCTCACCGCGCCATCTTTTGCCCAGCCGCCTGCCATGTTGCACCTCCATTGCCATTTATAACCTAGGGCGCAGGGCGTGGCGCGTCAAAATCAGTAGGGAAACAGCATGGTTTCGGGTAGGCTTGCCCGATGACCGGACCCCTCGCTGATCCGCCTTTCATCGACCCGCAGGTCGCGCGCCGTTTTGCTGATTTCCCCGCCGAGTTGCGCGCCGGGTTGCTACAACTGCGTGCGATGATCTTCGCGGTGGCGGCGCGCCTACCCGAGGTCGGGCGGATCGAGGAGACGCTGAAATGGGGCCAGCCTGCCTATCTGACGCCCGAGACAAAAGCAGGCTCGACGTTGCGCTTGGGCGTGCCGAAAACAGGCGGTTTTGCGATCTACGCGCATTGCCAAAGCCGGATTATCCCGACATTTCGCGATCGCTTCCCGCAGGATTTCACCTATGAGGGCAATCGCGCGGTTCATTTTGAACCCGGCGCGGCACTGCCCGAAGACAAGCTTTCGTTGTTGATCGCACATGCGCTGCGTTATCATCTGCGCCAGCTTCGTGCGTTCTGACACGCGCCGCTTTTTATCGCCGCGCCGTCGCATTTCCCTCAGCCAAGCACGCGTTTAACCCCGATTGTGCCTGCAACCCCTGCGCGCTAAGGCTTGGCGCTGAGTTTGAAAGGATGCCCGCATGACCGCTGCTTATGTTCTGACCGTCGCCTGCCCCTCTACCCGCGGGATCGTGGCGGGGATCGCCAATGTGCTGGCCGATCAGGGCTGTAACATCACCGACTCGCATCAATATGACGACCCGAAGACGGGGCAGTTTTTCATGCGCGTCAGCTTCGTTTCGGAAAAGGGCGCAGGGGCCGATGCGATCCGCGCCGCGTTCACGCCGCTTGCCGAGAGTTTTGCGATGGATTGGGCGGTGCGCGACGCCGGTGACAAGATGAAAGTCATCTTGATGGTGTCTAATTTCGGCCATTGCCTGAACGATCTGCTCTATCGCTGGCGCATCGGCGCGCTGCCGATCGAGATCGTGGGCGTGGTCTCCAACCACCTGACCTATCAGAAAGTGGTGGTCAATCACGACATCCCCTTTCACCACATCAAGGTGACCAAGGAAAACAAGCCCGAGGCCGAGGCACGCCTGCTTTCGGTGGTTGAGGACTCCGGGGCCGAACTGGTCGTTTTGGCGCGCTATATGCAAATTCTGTCGGACGCGTTGTGTCAGAAAATGTCGGGGCGGATCATAAATATTCACCACTCGTTCCTGCCCTCTTTCAAGGGCGCGAATCCCTATAAACAAGCCTATGAGCGCGGCGTGAAACTGATCGGGGCGACGGCGCATTACGTCACCGCTGATCTGGATGAAGGCCCGATTATCGAGCAAGACACCGTGCGCATCACTCACGCGCAAAGCCCCGATGATTACGTCAGCCTTGGCCGCGATGTTGAGGCGCAAGTGCTGTCACGCGCCATTCACGCCCATATCCATCATCGCGTCTTTATCAATGATAACAAGACGGTGGTCTTTCCCGCGTCACCGGGATCTTATGCCAGTGAGCGCATGGGGTGAAAGGGCTGGCTTTGGCGGACATATTGAGCTTTCGCTGCAGAACGACGAAGGTCGGCTCTATAGTTTGATCCACCGAATACCTCAGACCACGCGCCTGAGTTTAGGTTTCTGGCTTTTTGTAGGTTTCAGCCCCAACTGATCAGCATTGTACTGTTCCATCGTAAGGTCGACATCCCATTTCTTGATTTCTTTTACGATGCGTTGTTCCTTTTTTTTCTTGCACGTTGCAATATGCCGCCGCACCTCACCGACCTTAAGGCACTCACGCGCGGCGGGCCCGTTCAGGGCCGCGTCAGGCGAGGCCGCAGCACCATAAATGGCGGTCAACTCTTGCCGCTCCGGACGCGCAAGCGCTTTTATCACCATTGGCCCAAGCAACAGCGATTCCGAAAGGCAACCATTGGCCGTAACGACCTCGTG
Source organism: Thioclava sp. (assembly GCF_048263065.1). NCBI lineage: Bacteria > Pseudomonadati > Pseudomonadota > Alphaproteobacteria > Rhodobacterales > Paracoccaceae > Thioclava > Thioclava sp. The sequence continues at coordinate 59,736 of NZ_JBLXEM010000011.1, read as the reverse complement.
CCGGTCACAGGCGAAATGAAACCATGTGATGGTTTGTTCCCCCTTCATGTGGCGAATTCCTTGCACCGCCGTCAGCGATTTCGCCGGGGCAAAGGCTTCCGTCTTGAACCAGCCATCCAACTGCCCATCGCCGCCGACAAGCATCCGGTGTTGCGGCGACACGATCAGGTCTTGCGTTGGCAGCCCTTTCCCTAACGCACCAGCGGCGATTAGTACGGGTTGTCCATCTATGTTAACCTCTTTCAGCGAGTGTTCGCCATTGCGGACCCAGCGGATCTGTTGTGGCCCATGATCCAGAGTGTTGACCAGATCGCCAATCTGAAGATCTTCCACTGCGCGCGGCCCATCCGGTGTGTCGATCAACGTGCCAGGTGCGTAGCAGGGTATCCCAGACGCCATCATCTGTTGCCCGGTCATCTGCGCAGGAGTTATGCCCTGAAGCGTTAGCGTCTCCCCCTTGGGGAAGGTAAGCACGGCGTTGCCTGAACCATCATCAGTGACGACCACATCCCAGATGTTGACCGGGTTTCCGTCCAGATCGCGAAGGTCAGAGACATCCAGTTGGTCGTTGGAATTTCCGTCATCGTCTGTGTCACTGATGTCGAAATCGGTAACTGTGTCGTTTGCTCCGTATTGTTCGAAGACGACAAGATCATCCCCGGTACCGGTTGTTATCGTATCGTTGCCAGCCCCACCGGAGATGGAGTCGTCCCCGCTTTGGCCCAGTATGAAATCGTCTCCGGCACCACCGTCAATTGTGTCATCGCCGGCTCCAGCATAAAGTTCGTCATCTCCGTCCTGACCCAATAGGGTGTCGTTGCCGGCGCCACCGTCGAGCGTGTCTGCGCCCGCACCACCGTCCAGGAAATCCGAGCCAGCCTCTCCGTCCAATTCATCATTACCCGCGCCGCCCAATATGGTGTCCGCGCCGTTGTCACCATAAATGCTGTCTGATCCGTCACCACCTGAAAGGAGGTCATCTCCATCGTTGCCGTCGAGACTGTCGTTGCCAAGACCACCCAGCAGGGTGTCATTGCCTGATCCACCGTCAAGACTGTCGTCTCCGCCGCGACCATCAACATTGATCTCGGTACTGTCCGCGTCACCATGAACAGCATCAGCTTGATCTGTCAGGATCAACTGCTCGATCTCAAAAAACGTGATCGTGTCGGTGCCGTCGGTGATGGTTCCCGCCTCGTCGCCGGTGTAGGTTACCGTTACCGGCCCCGTAATCTGGCTAAGGTCGAGCGTGTCGCTATCGACACCGCCGCCACCACCATAAACAGTATCATTACCTCCGCCGTCGCCGATGCTGATCACATCGCTGTCGCTGCCACCGTCGATGAAATCATTGCCCGATCCACCCGCGATGGTATCGTTGCCCGCATAGCCGTAAACGACGTCTGCGCCTTCTTGGCCGTAAAGTGCGTCATTGCCGCCTCCACCAGAGAGAACATCATTCCCCTCGCCACCGACCAGGGTATCATCCCCCGATCCACCCGAAAGAGAATCGTCCCCCATGCCGCCGTCCAGGCTGTCGTTTCCATCCTCCCCGCATAGCGTATCATCGCCATCACCACCGTCGAGAGTGTCGTTTCCCAGACCGCCGACCAAAATGTCGTCACCGGCGCCACCATGCAGGTCGTCATTCCCACTTTGGCCGGAAATGACATCGTCATCTCCGCCACCGGAAAGGGTATCATCGCCCGTGCCACCAGTGATCGTCGCCATTTCATTCTCCTCGACATTGGTAACTGAACGCTAGCGATCTGGAGTTATGGCGACGTTTAGATGAGTGATTTAGTTTCGCGAATATGGCTAAAATTTGAGGGTCTTCCGCGATGGGGTGTCAGTCTTCAAGACCCAAATGCGGACTTTAGCTGCATCGCGGAAAATCATTAAAGCGGCCTCAAACCCGCCGCTCGCTATGATGAAACCGACGATAGCCAAGGGCGAGTTCCGCCGATGTGCCCGTCCACCCCAAACTTAAAAAGGCGCCCCGCAGGGCGCCTTTTCGCATCCGTGAAACCTCAGATCATTCCATCGGCAGCGCCACGAAACGGGGTTCGCCGCCGCGTCGGATCAGGAGCAGGATGGATTTGCGGCCGGCATCCTTGGCCGCTGCAACCTGATCTTCGAAATCGCCCATCGAGGCGACCGGCTTTTGCCCGGCTTCGGTGATCAGATCGCCTGCGCGCAGGCCTTTTTCATAGGCGGTTGAACTCTCATCAATCGCCTTGATGATCAGGCCTGTGGCCTCTTTGGTCAGGCCCATTTCGCTGCGCAAAGCATCGGTCAGGGGCGTCAGGGTCAGGCCCAGCATGTCCTTCTCGACCTCTTGCGGGGCTTGCACGGCTTTCGGGGGCTGTTCGCCCTCGGCCAGCTCGCGCCGACCCAAGGTGACCAGCAGCGTTTCGGTCTTGCCATCGCGCAACACGGTGACGCGGACCTTTTCGCCCACAGGTGCGTCAGCCACACGTTTCACCAGATCGCGGGTGCTTTTGACCTCGCCGCCGTCAAACGACGTGATCACGTCGCCCGCCTCGATCCCGGCCTCTTTCGCGGGGCCATCGGGCACTTCAGAGACCATCGCGCCCTCGGGCTTGGCCAGTCCCATCGCCTCGGCCATATCCGGCGTCACGTCTTGGATTTTGACGCCAAGCCAGCCGCGCCGGGTCTCGCCGAATTCCTTGAGCTGTTCGGTCACTTTGGACACCACATTCGAGGTCATCGAAAAGCCGATCCCGATCGAGCCGCCATTGGGTGACAGGATCGCGGTGTTCACGCCCACGACCTCGCCTTGCATGTCAAACAGAGGCCCGCCCGAGTTGCCCCGGTTGATCGCGGCATCGGTTTGCAGATAGTCGTCATAGCTGCCCGACAATTCACGATTGCGCGCCGAGATGATGCCTGCGCTGGCGGAGAATCCCTGACCCAGCGGGTTGCCCATCGCCATTACCCAATCGCCCACGCGCACCTTGTCGCTATCGGCAAATTTGACGAAGGGCAGGGGCGTCTCCGATTTTACCTTGAGCAGCGCGATGTCGGTTTTGGGATCGGTTCCCACAAGTTCCGCGTCCAGACGCTTGCCCGAGAAGAACTCGATCTCGATCTCATCAGCGCCGTCGATGACGTGGTTATTCGTCACGATATAGCCGTCCTCGGAAATCACAAAGCCCGAGCCAAGCGCGTTGGATCGACGCGGGCGCGCCGGGCCTTTCTCGCCATTGGGTCCGGGCAGGCCGAAATCCTTGAACAAATCCTCAAACGGAGAGCCGGGCGGAAAATTCGGGCCGACATTCGTCGGGGCCGCGACGGTGGTCGAGGTGGTGATGTTGACGACCGAATTGCTGACCTGATCGACCAGATCGGCAAAGCTTTCGGGGGCGGCGCGCGCAAAAGCGGGCGTTGCTAGCGGTGCCACAGCCAAGGCGAGCGCCAACATTGCAGCACCCATCCCCCCACGCAGAGCCAATCTGGTCTCGGTGACGAATTTCATAAGCCTCTCCCTGTTGCGCAGCGCTCACAAAGCCCGCGCGATTTGCTCTCGGTTTCTTGAAATGTAGGGGCGCAGGGGCGTGAAGGGAAGTTTTCCTTTGCCGGAAATTGCACCAAAGCCTCAAAATCCGACGCCAAAGGCACGCAGCCCCCATAAGATCGCAACCCCAATTGCCAGTGCAATCAAGCCCATCGCGCGCCGACGTGCAGGCCCGAGGTCGCGCAGAAATTCTAGCGCCTCCTCGATACGCGAAGGGGCCAGCGCAAGCGCCAGCCCCTCGATTACCAGAACCAGTCCAACACCGGTTAAAAGCCAAGCCATTACTGGCCCGCAGCACCTTGTGCGACTGACGAGGCGGTTTGCTTGGGCACCTCCCCGATCGAGCGCAGGAAGTCGTCATAGTTGAAATACAGGCTTTCAGGCTGCGTTACCAAAGACGAGCTTTGCGATTTCATCGACTCTGAATAAAATTGCAGCGCGCGATTAAAGGCAAAGAAGCTTTGATCCTTGGAATAGGCATCGGCATAGACCTTGTTGGCCGTCGCATCTGCTTCACCTCGGATCACCTCGGCCTCTTTTTGGGCCTGAGAGGTCACCTCGACCACGGTGCGGTCGGCGGTGGCGCGTACGCGTTGTGCTGCCTCGGCGCCACGTGCACGCTCGTCTGCCGCCTCGCGTTCACGTTCCGCCCGCATCCGGGCATAGGTGGCCGACAGGTTCTGATCGGGCAGGTCGGTGCGCGTCAGACGCACGTCGATGACATCAACCCCCAGCGAGGCCGCCTCTTTGCGGGCCAAGTCGCGGATCTGGTTCATCAGCGGCGTGCGGTCTTTGGACAACACGGCCGTCGAGGGAACCGCACCGAGTACCTCACGAATTTTCGCGGTGAGCAGGCGATCTAGACGGTCGCGTGCGCCATCTTCACCACTGGTGCCCACAGCTTCGCGGAAGCGCACCAGATCGGTGATGCGCCAGCGCGCAAACGCATCCACCACAAGGCGACGATCATCAAGCGGTGTCACCTCAAGGGGTTGCGTCATCAGGCTGAGGATGCGGTCGTCATATTGCACGACCGAGTCGATCACCGGCCATTTAAAGCCAAGTCCCGGATCGGTTTTGACCTGTTTCACCTGTCCGAATTGCAGCACCAAGGCGCGGTGCTTTTCATCCACTACGAAGAAAGAGTTCAGCCCCAGTGCCACGAGGATCACCAGAACACCGAATGCAAAAGGTCCACGCATCAGTTGCTCCCCCCGGTATTGCTTGTCGTTTTGGCGGCGCTGGAGGCGGCTGCCCCCCCCGGACGCAGTTGATCAAGCGGCAGATAGGGCACGACGCCATTTCCATCCGACTTGGTGTCCACGACGATTTTGTTGAGCCCGGACAACACCCGGCCCATCGTTTCGTAATACATCCGGCGCTTGGTCACTTCGGGCGCTTTTTCGTATTCCGTGAGGATCGAGTTAAAGCGCGCGGCGTCACCCTCGGCGGCGTTCACGATCTTGGCGCGATAGCCTTCGGCCTCTTCCTTGAGTTGAGCCGCCTCACCGCGGGCTCCTGCCGTCACGGTATTGGCGTATTTATCGGCCTCTTTTTCCAGCCGATCACGTTCCTGTTGCGCGGCTTGAACCTCGCGGAAACTGTCGATCACCTCAGAGGGCGGATCGGCGCGGTTGAAGTTTACCCGCACAATGTTGATGCCCGCATCATAGCTGTCGAGCGTACCCTGAACGGCCGATTGCAGATCGGCGGCGATGACACCGCGGTCACGGTTCAGGACCGGCGCCAGTTGCGAACGCGCGATAATGTCACGCATCGCGGATTCCGACACGGCGCGGATCGTGCCCTGCGGATCTGCAAGGTTGAACAGGTATTTCGCCGGATCGTTGATGTTCCAGACCACCTGGAATTCCAGATCGACGATATTCTGATCGCCCGTAAGCATCAGACCGCTATCATTTGTGCCAGAGCGTCCCGAACCGATATCGACCGTCTGCTCGCGCGTGACGGGCACCTTCGTGTAGGTGACGACCGGCCACGGCGCAAAGTTCAGACCCGGACCCTTGGTCGCGATGTAGCGCCCAAACATCAGTTCGACCGAGCGGTTGCCTTGATTGACCTTATAAAACGAGGAGAACGCCCAAAAACCAGCCACCGCGATCACACCGACCAGAACGACAAGTTTGGTCGGGAAGGGGCCGCCAGCGCCGCCGCCGGAGGGACGATTGGGGTTGCCATTGCCTCCGCGCCCGCCCATCAGCACTTTAAGCTGTTCCGAGCCCTTGCGCATGAAGTCTTCGATTTCGGGAATTTGGCCGCCGCCCTCGCCGGGGCGTCGCTGTCCGGGCCGTTTGTTGTCTTGCGGGTCGTCGCGGTCATCATCGCCGCCACTGCCACCGCCGCCCCAGGGGCCTCCGTTGCTCATATGGTCCTCACCTTTCCGTTATCTCTTTGAACACTTGGGTATTCCGTTCGTGATTTCAATAATGGCGCACCGGGTTCCGCATGGTCACCAGTTCTTCGGCCATCGTTGGATGGACCGCGCAGGTCGCATCAAATTGCTCTTTGGTCGCGCCCATCTTCATCGCGATGGCGATCATCTGGATCATTTCCCCCGCATCGGGCGCGACAATATGACAGCCCAGAACCGCGCGTGTGTCACGACACACGATCAGCTTCATCAGCACGCGGTCATCGGCCCCGGCAAAGCCTGAGCGCATCGGTTTGAAGCTCGACACATAAACTTCGGCCTGACCGCGATCGGCAGCCTCTTCCTCGGTGATGCCGCAGGTGCCAAATTCGGGTTGGGTGAACACGGCCGAGGCCACCAGATCGTGATCCATATAGGTGGGTTTCGCACCAAAGATGGTATCTGCAAAGGCGTGCCCCTCGCGGATCGCAACCGGCGTCAGGTTGATGCGATTGGTCACATCGCCCACCGCATAGATCGAGGGGATATTGGTTTGCGACCATTGATCCACGTCAATCTCGCCGCGTTCGCCGACCTTCACGCCTGCATCTTCCAGACCCAGATTGCCGGTATTGGGCACGCGCCCCGTGGCATACAGCACCGCGTCGAAACGGTCCTGACGTTCATCGCCACAGGTCACAAGCAGTTCGTCGCCGTCTTTCTCGATTTTGGCGATCACGATATGGGTGTGAATGTCGATCCCGCCCGCAGCCATCTGATTGACGATTAAATCGCGCGCCTCGGTGTCAAAGCCGCGCAGCAGGGGCGAGCGGTTGAATTGTGTCACATTGACGCCCAAGCCGTTGAGGATGCAGGCGAATTCGCAGGCGATATAGCCCCCGCCCACGATCAGGATGCGTTTTGGCAAGGCCTCCATCTTGAAGATCTCATTGCTGGTCATCACCAGATCACTGCCGGGGAAGTCGGGCACAAAGGGCTGCCCGCCAGTCGCCACCAAAATATGCTTGGCCGAAATGGTGCTGCCATCAGCCAGCTTCACTTCATGAGCGCCAGCGACAGTCGCGCGTTGATCATAAACAGTCACGCCGGCATTGGACTGGCCTTTGCGATAGATCGCCTCAAGACGGTCTAGTTCGGCGTCGAGTTTCGTGCGAAACGCCATCCAGTCGAAGCTGCCGCATTGCGCATCCCAGCCATAGGCGCGCGCCTCGCTGACGGCGCCGGGCGCGGTCGAGGCGAAGACCATCAGCTTTTTGGGCACGCAGCCTCGGATCACGCAGGTGCCGCCCATCCGATACTCCTCGGCCAGCGCGACCTTGGCGCCGTATTCCGAGGCCGCGATCCGCGCCGCACGCACCCCGCCCGAGCCGCCACCGATGACAAAAAGGTCGTAATCAAATTGCATGGGTTCTCTTGCCTTGTCTTTGGTCTCGCGATGCGGATACGCGCTGCGCCGCAATGCCGTTTGGGAATCCGTCCGGGCCTATGTCGCGCGATTAATCCAGATCTGCGAAAATGTTGTCATCTTCCGTGAAGTCGAATGTTTCTGTGCTGATGCTGCCCTCGTTGATATCGCGGATCTCGACCTTGCCATCCGCGCCGCCGATGATCACCATATCGCAGATGTCGATGAACAGCCCGTTTTCCACGACGCCGGGAATCTGGTTGAGCACCAGCGCGAGTTGGCGCGAATTGCCGATCCGGTTGAGATGCAGATCGACGATGTAATTACCCTCATCGGTGACATAGGGTTGGCTGCCGTTCAGGCGCAGCGTGGTTTGACGCCCCAGCACATCCATCGATTCCAGCAACTCCTCGATCAGCGCGCGCGAGGTCTGCCAGCCAAAGGGGATCACCTCGACGGGTAGCGGGAAGCCGCCCAGATGGTTTACCTCTTTGGAAGCGTCGGTGATCACGACCATCTGATCGGACGCGGTCGCGACGATCTTTTCTTGCAACAACGCGCCGCCGCCGCCCTTGATCAAGTTCAATTCGGGGTCGAATTCATCGGCCCCGTCAATCGTGATATCGAGCCATTTCGCCTCGTCCAATGATACGACGTCGATGCCCACCTGACGCGCCAGATCGGCAGTGCGCGTTGAGGTCGGTACGCCTTGCAAACGCAGCCCCTCTTGGCGCACGCGTTCCCCCAGACAGCGCACCATCCAAGCGGCGGTTGATCCAGTTCCCATGCCTACGCGCATCCCGTCTTCGATCAGGTCAACGGCGCGGCGGGCGGCGGCGAATTTCGCCTTGTCGATAGGGGAGAGGTCGGCAGGCATCGGGGTCACTCCATCAAGCAGCATTTGCACCGCTTATAGGCAATCACGCAAAGCGGCGCGAGCGCGAATTACGCCGCAAAGGGCCAGAATTGATGCTTTAGGCTTGCAAAAACCGCGCTAAACCGCCGCGCCGCTTGGACAGACGGCGCGCATGGTCGGGGGGTAGGAACGCGCGGGCGGGCAAACTCGCGAGCGGGTTGGCCTGTGCGAGTGCGCGCACTTCGGCGACTTGCGAGGGGTCAATTCCGCGCATGGCTTGCGGGCCGGGCAGCAGGCTTTCGGCGCGTGCGCCTTCGGCAAAGACGATCTCGTGTCGCTCAAACAGCAGATGTAGCCACTCAACGCGTGGGCGCGGCGCGCGGGTGATGCCGGGCAGATCCAGCAGCGCCTTGGCGGGCAATAGCAGTTCGTGCCCGCGCAAGCCGCCCTGACGCGGGCGCAATACTATGCGATGCTGGGCCGAGACCTCAAGCGCGCGGTCATTGCCAAGCGCCCCTTGAGCAATGCGGATCGGCGCATTTTGAGCGCGCCCATGCACCCGCCAGCGCCCTGTCCAAATCAGCGCGCGATAGCCGTTATCGGCCGTTTGCACGCGCATTCCGGGGCGCAAATCCTCAACCGCGACGGGGCCTTGTTTCGTGGCGATCCGGGTGCCGCGCGCGAAACAAACCGCCATATTGGAATAGCTGACGCTGGGGGCGCAGTTCTCGATATCGACAATGTCATAGCTTTGCCCTGCGAGCAGAGGTGCCGAGGCCGCAAGCCCATGCACCTCGCCCTTCAGAGACACCACAAAAATCGTGATATTGTCAGCCGGATCGTCCGAGCCCGACGGGCGCACGATATAGCTGTAGGGCGTTGTGATCGGGCTTTCGACGTTCCATTCCATCTCGTCGAAAGCTGTGTCTTGCGCTAGGTATTGATAGGTTTCGTCGTCGCCCTCGAAACTCAAATCCTCATCCCTGATCAGGATCTTTTGCGTGGCGGCCTTAGGGGACAGCGTGAAGCTGGCATTGTCCACAGCCGCCTTAGTCGCGGATGTGTCGGAGGCAAACGGATCAGTGCCTGATATTCTCAGGTCCGAAAATTGCCATGCGTAGACGATCGCCATCTTACCACCAAAGTTGCCGCCCTGCACATTCGCTCAAACTGGTAAAAATCCCGTCAACCATGCCTGTTTTTCCGCAGCGAACGTCGCTTTGGGGCTGTTGCGACGCGGCCAAACCCGCCACTCTGAACGAACTGGCAAGCCGGGCAGGGGGGCGAATGTTTCTAAGCGTTTTTGATATGTTCAAGATCGGCGTCGGGCCGTCCTCCTCGCATACGATGGGGCCGATGGTGGCGGGGGCGCGGTTTCTGGACAGGCTGCGCGCCTCACCGTTTGCGGCGCATGGCGTGCGGGTGCGGCTGCACGGCTCGCTCGCCTTTACCGGTAAGGGCCATGCAACCGATCGCGCCAGCATCCTTGGCCTCGCAGGGTTCACCCCCGAAGACTACGACCGCGACGCCGCCGACACCGCGCTGGCGGCGAATGCGCGCGACAAGCGGCTGTGCCCGCCGGGCCTGTCGCCGCTGGCGTTTGACCCGGACAGTGATCTGATTTTCGATTACGGCCCGCCACTTCCCGGCCACGCAAATGGCATGGTGATTTCGGCGCTCGATGCGCAGGGCGATGTGCTGCTGCAAGAGGTCTATTATTCCATCGGTGGCGGGTTCGTGCGCAGTCAGGCCGAGCTAGACGCGGTCGATGATGCCGCGCGCGACGCGCCCTCGCCGGTGCCGTTTCCGTTTCGCACAGCCGAGGAAATGCTGGCGATGGCGCATGGTTCGGGGCTGAGCATCGCGCAGATGAAGCGGCGCAACGAGCTGCGATTTCGCGATGTAGCGGCACTGGATACGGGGCTGGCGAAAATCTGGGCGGCGATGCGCGATTGCATGGATCGTGGCCTAACCACGGATGGCGAATTACCCGGTGGCTTGCGCGTCAAGCGGCGTGCCAAGGCGATCCATGAAAGCCTGCGCGTCGATTGGGGCCGCAACCTTGCGCCGCCGCATCAGATCAACGACTGGATTTCCGCCTATGCGATGGCGGTGAATGAGGAAAACGCCGCCGGAGGCCAAGTGGTGACTGCGCCGACTAATGGTGCGGCGGGGGTGGTGCCTGCGGTGATCCGTTACTGGTTGGATCATGTGCCCTCGGCCAGCAGCGCCAAGATCCCCGATTTTCTACTGACGGCTGCGGCGGTGGGCGGTTTGATCAAGACCAATGCCTCGATTTCAGGCGCGGAATGTGGCTGTCAGGCCGAAGTCGGATCAGCCGCGGCAATGGCGGCGGCGGGAATGGCGGCGGTGCTGGGAGGGACGCCTGAGCAGATCGAAAACGCCGCCGAGATCGCGCTGGAGCATCATCTGGGCATGACCTGCGATCCGGTCAAAGGGCTGGTGCAGGTGCCCTGCATCGAGCGCAACGGCCTTGGCGCGATCAAGGCGATTTCGGCAGCCTCGCTGGCGCTGCGTGGGGATGGCACGCATTTCGTGCCCCTCGATGCCGCGATTGAAACGATGCGTCAAACCGGGCGCGACATGCACGAACACTACAAGGAAACGAGCCTTGGCGGTTTGGCGGTGAATGTGCCTAACTGTTGAAATTAGCGTTCGAGGATCAGCTTGCCGCGCGAAAACTCGACCTTCGCAAAGCGCGTGAGATAGGTCATGCCCAGCAGCGATGTGTCCATCTGTCCGCGATTGACCACTGCGCGCAGCTTTTGGTCATGGATCGGCCCCAGATCAAAGCTGTCGATGCGAATGGGGGCCGTTGCCACGATCCCGTTCGCGGTCGAGGCCTGCCCGATATAGGCCAGCCCGTTGGTGTCGATGCCCGCGCGCTCTGCGGCCCGTTGCGTCAACACGATCTGGCTCGCGCCAGTATCTACGACAAAGCGCGTTGGCGTGCCGTTGACCAGTGCTGTCAGGTAATAGTGGCCATCGGGGGCTTGGTTGACCTCAATCTTGCCATCGCTCATCACCGCTTGATCGGGAAGCACCACCTGTCGCTGGATGTCAGACCACAGCCCTGCCGCTGCTAATGTACCCAGAAAGATCAGCCCCCAGATCGCGGCTTGCTGCAAAGTGCGGCTGGGACGGCGGCGCACTTCGAGAAAGAAGTAACCGCCCACAGCCACCAAAAGCAGGCCCAGATAGACCAGTCGCCCCCAATTCTCGCTAATGATCGACTCTACCACGAAACCCTCGTTACCCAACTAAGCTGCACAAAGATGTAGGGCGGGCGGATTGGAATTCCCAGAGGGCGCTTTGCCTCATCTCGCCAGACCCATCAGCCCCGCGCCGTGCAACCCGTCCAGAATGAACTGCACCGCAAGGGCCGCGAGCAACATCCCCAGCAAGCGCGTGACCACCATCGTTCCGGTGCGCCCCAACGCGCGCTCAATCGGTGAGGCGAGTAGGAACATCGCCATCATGCAGGCCAGAACCCCATACATCACACCAATTATGGCCCCGACATGCAACCAGTCAGCGCCCGGCTTGCCCGCCAGCAGGATCATCGTGGCCAATGCGCCGGGGCCGGCAATCAGCGGCGTGGCGAGGGGGAAAACCGAAGGGTCGTGATCGGGTTCGACCTCGTGCTCCTCGCCCTGCTGCTCGCGCCGTTTCGTGCGCCGCTCAAACAGCATGTCCAGCGCGGTTAGAAACAGCAAAATACCCCCGCCAATGCGAAACGCGGGCATCGAGATACCGATTCCAGCCAAAATCTTGTCGCCGAAGATCCCGAATAAGGTAAGTAACCCACCCCCGATCAGCACTGCGCGGATTGCGACGCGCATCCGGGCCTTATGGCTTTCTCCCAAGGTGAGGGCCACAAAAACCGGAGTCAGACCGATTGGGTCGATGATGACGAAAAGGGTCACGAACGCGGTGATATATTCGGCGCCTATCACGATCCCTCCGGTGTTTTTTAGCGGTGGCGCAAGCCTAGCCGCTTGCCTCATCGCCCGCCAGCCCTTCCGCGGCGTCTTGTGCGGGGGGCGGGGGTAGGGCCGCGCGTATCTTGGCGGCAAGGCTGGCTGCGCCCACCGCAATGCGCGTATCCGTGGCGGTCTCGGCCAGTGTCAGCAGATGATCCAGCGCGGCCAGCTCCTCGCGCGTTAGCACCAGCGGCGGCAGGCCCATCGCGCGGCGCAGAATATAGCCCACCCCGCGCTCGCCCTCGACCGGAACGCCATAGGCGGAGATCTCGGCCATATCGCGCCAGATCGTGCGATCGGAAACCCCCAACCGCTGCGCAAGATCGCGGGCGCGGTGCATTTTACCGTCACGCAAGATCGCAATGATTTGTTGCAGCCGCTCGTCGCGGGTCATGGGAACTCTCCGAGAAATGCGAGTGATCGCGACCCTAGCGCCCCTAGGGGCAACTGACAATGAACTGTCAGTAATCTGCGTTTCCGCCCCGCTTAAAGGGCGAATCGCTCTAGGATTGGCGGGCTGTTGGTCATAAACCTTGACCTTGAAAAAATGGGCACAGGCGGCGGGCCTCTGCCAGAGGAGAAAAGAAAATGCTCAACAATATTGGCCTTCCCGGCCTTTTGCTGATCGCGGTTGTGGTGCTGGTGCTATTTGGCCGCGGTAAGATTTCGTCGCTGATGGGCGAAGTCGGCAAGGGGATCACCTCGTTCAAAAAAGGCGTCAAAGAGGGCACGGACGAGATCGAGAATGCTTCGATCGAAGACGAGACCGAGGCGCGCGACGTCACCCCGGCAAAAGAAAAAGACAAGGTCTGAGGCCTCAACGGCTATGCGCCGCGTGCGCGTTGCCATCTGTAGCCATGGCCGGAGGGTCTGATTTCGCATGTTCGATATCGGTTGGAGCGAGCTTCTCCTGATTGGCGTTGTGGCGCTGATCGTGGTGGGTCCAAAGGATCTGCCCAAGATGTTTCATCAACTTGGCCGCTTTACCGCCAAGGCCAAATCCATGGCCCGCGAGTTTTCGCGTGCGATGGAGGATGCAGCGAAGGATAGCGGTCTGGATGAGGCGGCAGGATCTGTGCGCGATCTTAAAAGCCTGACCTCGAAAAAGGCGCTGGGCTTGGACGCGCTGGAAAAGGCCGCCGATAGTTTCGAGAAATGGGACCCAAAGTCGCCTTCCAGAAAAACCGCGTCTACGCCGCTGCCCGACCCCGAGGCCGCCCCGCCCAAACCCGCGTCCGAGAGTGCGAAACCGGCGGTGAAAAAGCCTGCGGCCAAGAAAACGGCGAAAGCCCCGGCTGCGAAAAAGCCCCCAGTCACTAAAACGGCTGCAAAAAAACCAGCGGCGAAAGCCGCAACCCCCAAGAAAACCGCCGCCAAAGCGGCCAGCAAAACGGCAGCGGCAAAAACCCCGGCCAGCCCGCGCAAGACCGCCTCGGCCAAGCCCGCGCCCAAGAAAGATGACGCATGAGCGACACAGATGACATGGAGGAAAGCGCCGCCCCGCTGATCGAGCATCTGGCGGAATTACGCACCCGGATCCTCTATTCGCTGGCGGCTTTCGTGGCGGCGATGGTGGTGTGCTACACGGTTTGGAACCCGATTTTCAACTTCCTCACCAAGCCGGTCTGTTACGCGCTCGAAGATCGCGGCCAGCAATGCGGGTTGTATCTGATCAAGCTGCAAGAAGGCTTTTTCGTCGCAATCAACATCTCATTCTTGGGCGGCTTTGCGCTGGCGTTCCCGATCATCGCCTATCAGATGTGGCGGTTTGTGGCGCCCGGTCTTTATAAAAATGAAAAGAACGCGTTTCTGCCCTTCCTCGTTGCCTCGCCGATCATGTTTTTCCTTGGCGCAGCGTTTGCCTATTATGTGATCCTGCCGCTGGCCTTTAACTTCTTCCTTGGCTTCCAACAAGGCGAGATCGGCGCGCATCAAGGCGCAAATGAGATGGCGGCGATCGGCTTTCAGGGCTCGGTGCAGGAATACCTTTCGCTGACGATCAAATTCGTCATGGCGTTCGGGATCTGCTTCCAGCTTCCGGTGCTGCTGTCTCTGATGGGCAAGGCAGGGCTAGTGTCGGCGGCGGGTCTTGGCAATATGCGCAAATATGCGGTGGTCGCGATCCTTATCGTGGCCGCGATTGCGACGCCGCCAGATGTGATTTCTCAGGTGATTTTGTTCACTGTGGTTTACGGGCTGTATGAAATCTCGATTCAACTGGTGAAGCGGATCGAAAAGACCCGCGAGGCCCGGATGCGTGCCGAAGGCACTTGGATTGATCCCGACGAGTGGGATGAGGATGAAGACGAAGAGGACCATTCATGAGCGCTGACGCCCTCGCGCGCATCGCAGAGGCGCTAGAGCGTCTCGCCCCTGCGCCGCAAGCCGCGCCCGATCTGAACGCGGCGGATGCGTTTATCTGGCACACCGCGCCCGATCGGCTGGAACCTGTCGCGCAGGTGTCGCGCGTTGATCTGGCGCTGTTGCACGGCATTAATCGCTCGCGCGACACGCTGCTGACCAACACGCTGCAATTCGCGCGCGGCGGGGCGGCGAACAATGCGCTATTGTGGGGCGCGCGCGGGATGGGAAAATCCTCGCTGGTCAAGGCGGCCCATGCGGCGGCTGTGGCCGAGGGGCTGCCGCTCAAGCTGGTGGAACTGGCGCGCGAAGATCTGCCCTCGGTGGGACGGCTGTTGACGCATCTACGCGCCGCGCCCGACCTGCGGTTCGTGCTGTTTTGCGACGATCTCAGCTTTAGCCATGATGATCAGCATTACAAATCGCTCAAGGCGGTGCTGGATGGCGGGATCGAGGGACGGCCCGACAACGTGATCCTTTATGCCACCTCGAATCGGCGTCACCTGATGCCGCGCGACATGATCGAGAACGAACGCTCTACCGCGATCAGCCCGTCCGAGGCGGTCGAGGAAAAGGTTTCGCTGTCAGACCGCTTCGGGCTGTGGCTGGGCTTCCACCCGTGTAGCCAAGACGAATACCTCGCGATGATCGCAGGCTATTGTACCGCTTACGGCGTGCAAACCGACCCCGACCAGCTGCGCGCCGACGCGATTGAGTGGCAAGCCACACGCGGCTCGCGCTCGGGGCGGGTGGCGTGGCAGTTCTTCACCGACCTCGCCGGACGCCAAGGCGTCGCGATCTGATGGGGCCGGGTAGGGGGCGCTGCCCCCTCTGGCTTTGCCATTCACCCCCGGGATAATTTTTGCCAAGAAGAAATGCATAGTATTCTTTGCTTCTTGGTCCAGATGCCTCGGGAGCCTCGTGCAACAAGACCGGTGCAGCCCCTCTTGCGGCGGCTTGCGCAGAGGAATAGCCTTTCGCCAAAGCGGTTTACATCGCGCCCTCAAAGCCCTCGGAGCGTTCATGAAAATAGGCATCCTTCAAACCGGACAATCTCCCGATGTGCTGCGGGCTCAGGCGGGGGATTATCCCGACATGTTCGAAAGCCTTCTGGCCGGGCGCGGGTTGGAGTTCGTGCGCTACGATGTCGAGAATATGGAACTGCCCAAAGATGTGCATGAGTGCGAAGGCTGGTTGATTACCGGCTCTCGCCACGGTGCCTATGAGGATCACCCGTTCATCGCGCCACTTGAGCAGTTTATCCGCGACACGGTTGCTGCAGATGTGCCGCTGGTGGGGATTTGTTTTGGCCATCAGATCATCGCGCAGGCGCTCGGCGGTCGGGTTGAGAAATACCAGCAGGGTTGGGCCGTAGGGCCGCAGGATTATGATTTTGAGGGTGAGACGATCACGCTTAACGCGTGGCATCAGGATCAGGTGACGGAAATTCCACCTTCGGCCAAGCCCATAGCGCAGAACGATTTTTGCCGCTATCCTGCGCTGATCTACGGGGATCGTGCGTTTTCGGTGCAGGCCCATCCAGAGTTTCGCGACGCTTTCGTTGACGGGCTGATGGCAACGCGCGGACAAGGCGTGGTGCCCGAGCCTCTGATGCAGGCGGCGCGGGCGCGGCTGGGGCAGCCTAACGGATCGCAACGCATCGCCGACATGATCGCGGATTTTTTCTTGCAAGACAGGGCGCAGGCGCGCCCGGAAAGCTGACAGATGAGCCAGACATCGGATTGGACCGACAAGATCCCGCAAGCGGCGCGCGACTATATGAAAGGGCGCCGCCTCGATGAGGTCGAATGCATCGTGGCCGATATCGCAGGGGTGGCGCGCGGCAAAGCTATGCCGGCCTCGAAGTTCCAGTTTCAGGACCGGTTTTTCCTGCCAAACTCGATCTTTTTGCAAACGATCACGGGTGAGTGGACCGACAATCCCAGCGGCGCGTTTACCGAGCCGGACATGATCCTGACGCCTGATTTTTCTACCGCTACGGCCGCGCCTTGGACAGCGGACTGGACCTTGCAGATCATCCACGACGTCGAGGATCAAGAGGGCAACCCGGTGCCGATCGCGCCGCGCAATGTGCTCAAACGTGTGCTCGCACTTTATGAGGCCGAGGGCTGGAAGCCGATCATCGCGCCCGAAATGGAATTCTTCCTTGTGGCGCGTAATATCGACCCCAACCAGCCGATCATCCCGCCGATGGGGCGCTCGGGGCGGCGCGCGGCGGCAAAGCAGGCCTATTCGATGAGTGCGATCGATGAATATGGCAAGGTGATCGACGACATCTACGATTTCGCGGAAATGCAGGGCTTTGAGATCGACGGCATCTTGCAAGAGGGCGGCGCAGGCCAGATCGAGATCAACCTCGCGCATGGCGACCCGGTGCATCTCGCCGATCAGATTTTCTACTTCAAGCGGCTGATCCGCGAGGCTGCGTTGCGCCATGATTGTTTTGCGACCTTCATGGCCAAGCCGATTGAGGGCGAGCCGGGCTCGGCGATGCATATCCACCAGTCGGTGATCGACATCAAAACGGGCGAGAATATCTTCTCCAACCCCGATGGCAGCGAAACCGAGGCGTTCATGCATTGCATCGCGGGGCTGCAAAGCCACCTTCCAGCAGTGATTGCGCTACTCGCGCCCTATGTGAACAGCTATCGCCGCTACGTCCCCGACTTTGCCGCGCCGATCAATCTGGAATGGGGGCGTGACAACCGCACCACCGGCTTAAGGGTGCCGATCTCGGGGCCGGCTGCGCGTCGCATCGAGAACCGCTTGGCGGGGATGGATTGCAACCCTTATCTGGGGCTCGCGGCGTCCTTGGCGTGCGCTTATCTGGGGCTGAAAGAGCGCAAACTGCCCAAGCCGGAATGTCTGGGCGATGCCTATATGTCGGCCGAAGATGTGCCGGTGACCTTGGGCGACGCGCTGGATCTGATGAGCGGAAGTGACCCTGTGCGTGGCGTTCTTGGCGAGGAATTCTGCGATGTGTATGAGGCGGTAAAACGCAATGAATACAAAGAGTTCCTGCAAGTTATCAGCCCGTGGGAGCGTGAGCACTTGTTGCTGAACGTGTGATCTGATGGATCTGCTTTTCGCCAATGACAAACAGGGTGAGCACGCGCCAAGCTATTACGCCGCGACTGCGCTAACGGACAAACGCTGGCCCGAGTTGAAGGGCCGTCACGACACCGATGTTTGTGTCGTGGGGGCGGGGTTCACGGGGTTGTCGGCGGCGCTGCATCTGGCGCAGCGCGGCTTTGGCGTGACGGTGCTAGAGGCGCATCGCGTCGGTTTTGGCGCAAGCGGGCGCAATGGCGGACAGGTCGGGTCCGGCCAACGTCTTGAGCAAGACGATCTTGAGGCCACGCATGGCCCCGAGATGGCGCGAAAGCTTTGGGATCTGGGCCAAGAGGCCAAGCAGTTGATCCGTGATCTGATTGCGGATCACGCGATGCCCGTGACCTTGCATCCCGGCATCGTTCATGCGTGTCGCACGTCTGCTGAGGTGACCCATTCCCACCGCATGGCCGAAAAGCTGGCGCGCGAGTATGGCTATGATCAGGTGCAGCCGCTGGACCGTGACGCCTTGCGCGCGATCCTGCCATCCGATGCCTATCTTGGCGGCGATATCGACCGGGGTGCGGGGCATTTGCATCCGCTGAACTTCGCGCAAGGTCTGGCGCTGGCGTGCGATAAGGCGGGCGTGCAGATCCATGAGAATTCGCATGTGCATCACATCCGCCCCGGCGCCAAAGTGCGGGTGCAGACGCGCCACGGCCATATCGACGCCGATCATCTGATCTTTGCGGGCAACGGCTATCTCGGCCAGCTTGCGCCGCGCGTTTCCAGCCGCGTCATGCCGATCAACAACTTCATCGTCGCGACTGAGCCGTTGGGCGATCGCGTGTCACAGGTCTTGCGTGAAAACGTGGCCGTGGCTGATACGAAGTTCGTCGTGAATTACTGGCGCTTGTCCGAGGATAACCGCCTGCTGTTTGGCGGTGGCGAAAGCTATGGTTACCGCTTTCCCGATATCCTGAAAACCGTGCGCAAGCCGATGCTTGAGGTCTATCCCGGCCTTGCCGATACCCGCATCGACTACGCTTGGGGCGGCACGCTTGCGATTACGCGCTCGCGGATGCCCTATTTCGCGCGGCCGCTGAAAAACGCGTTTTCTGCCAGCGGGTTTTCCGGACATGGCGTGGCGATGGCTACGCTGGCGGGGAAAATCATGGCCGAGGCGGTTGCCGGTCAAGCCGAGCGCTTTGATCTCATGGCGGGGCTGAAGGTTCCGGCTTTTCCGGGTGGCGGCATGCTGCGCAGCCCGCTTTTGATGCTAGCAATGACGTGGTTTGCGATGCGCGACCGGATCGGGTTATAGCGCCGCCCTCGCTGTGGCAGATTTGCACGATATACTGTTGCATACCCTCAAAAGCTTGATTGCGGGGCGATTTCGTCTCAGCAAGCTGTAACAGCCCTGTGAACCTCAGGAAATTGCGATGGACCCGACGATTGATCACCCGCAGCGCTATGCGCTTGTAAACGAGCTGCACGCGCGTCCCTATCCCAAGCTGGGCGTGCCAAGCCATGCCGTCTACGTCGCTTTCAAAGAGCCGCGCGATGCGGCCAATCGCGACCGTGCCAAGGATCAGGCGCATCTGGTGGATCTGCTCAATCGCAGCGGCACGACCCCGCCACAAACCGGGATCACCCATTTCGCGGGCAAGATCGGGCGACACGAGCTGAAATGGGAAAGCCATACCGAATTCACAACCTATCTTGCCTTTGCGCCCGGCACGTCAGCGCGCCCTTTTGATCCGGCGGAAACCGAGGTTTTTCCTCCGGCATGGGTTGCGGCAGGCCCGGGTGGACGGCTTGCGGCGGTGCAGATCCGCATCGAGGAACTGCCCGCCAACCCCGATGAAATCGACCCGCTTCTGGCGCAATGGTTCGTCGCGGAAAGCCTTGTTTGTACTTGGGTTTTGGACGGGAGCGCAGTAGTCGCTGGCGATTTTCGGCTTGATCCAAATGGCCAGATGCGGTTCGCGATTTTCGTGCGTCCCGGCACCGGACCGGGGCGGGTCGGGCGCACGGTGCAGCGCATCTGCGAGCTGGAAACCTATCGCGCGATGTCGATGCTGGGGCTGACGCGCGGGCGCGATTTATCGCGGCGTCTGAATTCGCTTGATCCCCGCCTTACCGAGTTGGTCGAGGGGATGGGCGATGATGCGCGCTCGGCCGAAGCGACCTTGAACGGGTTGCTTGAAATCTCGGCGGAGTTGGAAGGTCTTGCGGTGCAGCACTCCTTCCGCTTTTCGGCCACGGGCGCCTATGAGGCGATCGTGCGCGAGCGCGTTGAAAGCCTGCGCGAGACTCGTTTCGAGGGTCGCCAAAAGCTAAGCGAGTTCATGGCGCGGCGCTATGATCCCGCGGTGCGCACGGTGAAATCTGCCGAGACCCGGCTGCGCCAAATGGTGACGCGGGCGGCGCGCGCGGGCGAGTTGCTGCGCACGCGGGTTGATGTCGAACGCTCGGCGCAGAACCAGAAGCTGCTGGAAAGCATGGATCGTAGGTCCGACCTGCAACTCAAGCTGCAACACACGGTCGAGGGGCTGTCGGTCGTCGCGATCAGCTATTACGCCGTCAGCCTTGCGGGCTATCTGACTTACCCGGTTGCAAAACAGATCGGGATTTCCAAAGAGCTGATGGTCGCCGGGCTAACGCCGCTCGTGATCTTGCTGGTCTGGCTGATGATCCGGCGCATTCATAATAGCGTGGGCAAGCACTAGGCCCGCCCACGCAAGTGCCTCAGAAATCTGCCGTCGCGGGGTTCGGGCCAATCCGGCCATCCTTGGAGTCGAGCGAGGCGATTTGCGCCATTTCCCCGTCGGTCAGTTCGAAATCGAACACCGAGATATTTTGACGCATCCGGTCGTGGTTCGAGGATTTCGGGATGGTGATCAGGCCAAGCTGAACCTCCCAGCGTAAGATCACCTGCGCGGCGGATTTGCCATAACGCGCCGCGATCTCGATCAGGGCGGGTTCGCCTAGCAGCTCGCCTTGCCCTAGCGGCGACCAGCATTCGGTCGTAATTCCCATCTTGTCATGCACTTTGCGCTGGGCCTTTTGCTGAAAGCGCGGATGCAACTCGATCTGATTGACGCAGGGCGTGACGCCGGTTTCTTTAACCAGCTGCTCTAGCTGATCGGGCAGGAAATTGGACACGCCAATCGCGCGCACGCGACCCTCTTCGCGCAGCCGAATAAACGCTTTCCATGTCTCGACAAACTTGTCTTTGGCCGGCATCGGCCAGTGGATCAGATACAGATCAAGCGTCTCGAACCCCAGCTTGCCCATGCTTTCATCAAAGGCGCGCAGAGTCTCATCAAAGCCTTGCCGGTCATTCCAAAGTTTCGATGTGACGAAAACCTCGTCGCGCGCCACTTCGCTTTGGGCGATACCTTTGCCCACGCCGACCTCGTTGCCATAAATCGCTGCGGTGTCGATATGGCGATAGCCGTTATTGAGCGCGCTCATTATGATGCCGGGCGCTTCATCATCGGGCATTTTCCACACGCCAAGCCCGAGTTGCGGGATTTTCGTGCCATCGTTGAGGGTGATCATCGGGACTGTCATTGCGCTCTCCTGTGTTCGCTATCTGCCAACAGGATAGGGCGCCGCGCGGTTCCGAACAGGGGGGCACCTATGCGCGAGGTCATTCTCCGCGCGCCAGATCATACAGCTTCATGCGCGACATTGGCGTCATACTCCAACTGGTTGGTGGTCTCGGCCACGCCCGCACCGGTGACCGACCCCAAATTATGGTACCACCAGTCGATCCGCTCTCTCGGTTTTCGGTAATCGGGGGGCAGCCGAAATCGGCGGGGTGAATATCGGTGGTCAGGCGTTCTTCAAAACCTTGCAACTGATCGGGGCCGACGGAATACATCTTGCCCGAGAGGCAGGGTTGATAGCCCGCGCGGCGCAGATGATGAGCGTAGCTCGGAATGTCCAAGCGGAACTCGACCGCGTTATCATAAATGCCATTGCGCGAGGGCAACTGTCCCGACATGAACGCTGCGCGCCCCGACGCAACCCCGACGATCCGATCCGCACCCTTCAGGCAGCAAAGACCAGCCGCGCCTCATGGCGTTTTAGGCTCGGGCGCGCCGCGGGGTAGGCATGCAGCCCTGTTGCCAGGTCCGGAAACAAAGCCAGCAATTCGTCGCGCACGCCGGTTTCCATATCGCGCAGGGTCGCGACGCCCGGCTGGAAGCTTTCGCTCCACAGCCCGTCCGAAGACAGAATTTCGTGCTGATCAAACATCAGGTGAATATAGGTCACCTCTTGAGCACTGTCGTCGATCGCAATGCCGGGCATTCCGTCAAGATGGCGCGCGACTGCCAACGCCTCAGACTCGCCGCACAGTAATTCGGCGCGCGGCCCGTTGAGCAGCAGGCGGTGCTGCGGTGAGACCTTCATCGCGCGCGCTGGCATGTTCGGGCCCAAGGCGCCGGGCGCAATCGCCACCGGGTAAAACGCGGGCGAGGCGCGCAGTTCACGCGCCGTCAAATGGCGCGTCCCGATCCAGCGGATCTCTTGGTAGCCATTGTCGCGCGTCAGAACGCGATCACCGACCACAAGCTCTTCGACCAAACGCTCGCCGTGATGCGTCGCAATCCGGGTGCCCGGCGTAAAACAGGGGATGACACGCTCGATATTGCTGAAGGTCATCGTGCCGATGACATTGCCCGATGTGTCAAGGAATTCGACCGAGCCGTTTTCAGGATTGGACTGATCAAACGTGATGTTCGTAAGGTCTTTGCCCCAGTCGCTGAGATCAAGCGTGTCGGCGTCATTGCCGCCCTCGCCACCGTCGATAACATCGCCATCCGTTAGGTTAACGAAAAGATCCTGATCATCGCCGCCCGAAAGCGTATCGGCCCCGCCCCCGCCGGTTAGCGTGTCATTGCCTGCGCCGCCCGTGACCGTATCGTCACCCACGCCGCCATCCAGACTGTCATTGCCGCTACCGCCATCAACAAGATCGTTGCCATCGCCGCCCAGAACGGTGTCATTGTCTGCGCCGCCATACAGGCTGTCATCGCCCCCCGCACCGTCAAGGTAGTCATTGCCAGCATTGCCGTAAAAGACGTTGGTGTAGCCGTCTGTGGGGTCGGACGAAGACCCGTCAAACCCCACCAAAGTATCGCCATAGGCCGAACCATAAAGGCCATCCACGCCCGACAGTGTATCACCCGCAGCATCCCCGCCCGAGGCTGTGGCCGCGCCCAGATCGATATTCACGCCAGCGCCACTATCGGTGTAATCGGCATAATCCATGCCGGCCCCGCCGCTGATCACATCCGAGCCCGCGCCGCCATGCAGCGTGTCGAGGCCCTCACCGCCCATAAGCGAGTCATTCCCCGTGCCGCCATCAAGGCTATCATTGCCCGCATCGCCTGAAAGCGTGTCGTTACCAGCGCCACCGATCAGCGTGTCATTGCCATCGCCGCCCAGCAGGCTGTCGGCTCCGTCGCCTCCGTTGAGCGAATCATTGCCCGTCCCGCCATCAAGCGTGTCGTTCCCCGTCCCACCGATCAGTGTGTCATTGCCGTCCTCGCCCATAAGCGAGTCGTTGCCCGAGCCGCCATCGACAGAATCATTGCCGGTGCCCGCCATCACCGTGTCATTGCCAAGTGCGGCAAGCACCGTGTCGTTGCCAGCGCCCGCGCGGATATAGTCGTCATCGCCCGAACTGCCTGCCAGCCCGGCATCATTGTTATCGACCTTGTCTGAGCCATTCGCGATCGGCTCGACATAAGAGCTGTCGATCAGGTCATTGCCCGATGTGCCGTCGATATAGCCATCGTCCCAACCCGTCACCACTCGATCTGTCGCCAGACCCGCGCTGTTGCTCGTGAGCGTATCGAGCGTGATCGAGCGAATGGGCTTGGCTTCATAGGCAGCGGTATCAGCCGCGCCGGCCGAATTCATCTCGGGCGCAAGATACAGGTTGCCGTCGGTATCTTGCACGATGACGGCAGACACCGTCGCGGTGGTGCCGTCAGCATAAGTCAGAGTAGATGTATAAAGCGCGAGCGCGTCGTAGTCATAGGTTTGCACGCCATTGCCGATATCAGTCGTGAACTGATCGTAAGACGACGTATCCGTATCGAGCTGCCCGGAATTGCCGCCATTGTCGATCATGGTGGCGGAAGTGATATGGGAGAAAAGCGGGTCGGCGCTTGAGCCGTATGTGGTGCCGGTCAAAGCGCTGGCGTTTTCAGCGCCCGACCTCCACTCGAAGCGATCGATGTCCGTTGAGCTGTTGCCCAAAAAGATCCAGTTGAACGTCGTCGCCATAACGCGAAAGCCCTTAGGTTGCGCGCAGCTTCCATCGCGATTGCCAACTCATCCAATCCGCATAGGCGGGGATCAACGGGGACCTGTCCCGGTTCGAGAGATTGAGTACAAGACGACTGGTTACTGCTTTGATTGATTTTCTATATCAGCTGTCGCATTCAATTTATAGTTGAATGGTGCATTTCATGCGGTATCTTTGTGGCAGAATTGTGATTGACGCCGCCAAGCTACTGTCTTTTTATACAGGTCGGCTTGGTCTGGACGCCTCCTGCGCGCCGCATCGCAATACTGGTAGGCCCGGAGGGACTCGAACCCCCAACCAAGGCGTTATGAGCGCCCTGCTCTAACCAATTGAGCTACAGGCCCACCATTGCCTCTCCCTCTATCACGCGCGCAGGCGGCGTCAAGAATTTGGCGTGCTTTTGGCCAACAGACGTTGCTTGACCCCGGGTCTTGCGCTAGGGCTGCGCCCCAGTTGATCGTTGTTGGAGAGCGCCGCCATGACCGATAAGAAACCGGGCCTGACCTATGCCGATGCGGGCGTGGATATTGATGCAGGCAATGCTTTGGTCGAGCAAATCAAGCCTGCCGCCAAGCGCACGCAACGCCCCGGCACGATGTCGGGGCTGGGCGGGTTCGGCGCGCTGTTCGATCTCAAGGCGGCGGGTTATAACGATCCAATCCTTGTGGGTGCGACCGATGGTGTGGGCACCAAGCTGCGCATCGCGATTGACACCGGCAATGTTGACACGATCGGCGTCGATCTGGTGGCGATGTGCGTCAATGATCTGGTGTGTCAGGGTGCCGAGCCGCTGTTTTTCCTTGATTATTTCGCGACCGGAAAGCTGGAGCTGGATCAGGCCACGCGCATCATCAACGGCATTGCAGAGGGCTGCGCGCAATCGGGCTGTGCGCTGATTGGCGGCGAGACGGCGGAAATGCCGGGCATGTACACAGAGGGCGATTTCGACCTTGCAGGCTTTGCCGTGGGCGCGATGGAGCGCGGCAGCGACCTGCCCGCAGGCGTGGCCGAGGGCGATGTTCTGCTGGGTCTTGCCTCGAACGGGGTGCATTCCAACGGCTATTCCTTTGTACGCAAAGTGGTCGAGATGTCGGGCCTTGGCTGGGATGCGGATTGCCCGTTTGGCGATGGCACGCTGGGTGCGGCGCTGCTGGCCCCGACTCGGTTGTATGTGACGCAGACGCTCGCGGCGGTGCGTGCAGGGGGGGTGCATGCGCTCGCTCATATCACCGGCGGCGGGCTAACCGAGAACTTGCCGCGTGTGGTCCCCGAAGGTTTGGGCGCAGAGATTGACCTGTCGTCTTGGGACTTGCCGCCGGTCTTTGGCTGGCTGGCGAATACGGCGGGCATGGCTGAGGGTGAACTGCTCAAGACTTTCAACTGTGGCATCGGCATGATCGTCGTGGTCGATCCCGCGCGTGCCGATGCGATCACGTCGCTACTGAGCGAAGCGGGTGAAACCGTCAGTCGGATCGGCACGATCGGCACCGAGCAGGGGGTGGCTTACACGGGGCGCCTGCTGTGAAACGGGTCGCCATCCTGATTTCGGGCGGCGGGTCAAATATGATCAAGCTGGTTGAGAGTATGACCGGCGATCACCCCGCGCGTGCCGTTCTGGTGGCGTCAAATGATGCAAATGCGGCGGGGCTTCAAAAGGCAGCGCGAATGGGCGTGCCCACGGCGGCGATTGATCACCGCCCTTACGGCAAAGATCGCGCCGCGTTCGAGGCGGAATTGCTCAAACCAATTCTTGCTGCCCAGCCCGATATCCTTTGCCTTGCCGGGTTCATGCGTGTGTTGACGCCCGATTTCGTTGGTCGCTTCGCGGGCAGGATGCTCAATATTCACCCTTCGCTTTTGCCGAAATATCCCGGCTTGCATACCCACGCGCGCGCGCTTGAGGCGAGAGATGCCGAGGCGGGGTGCACCGTGCACGAAGTCACCCCGGTGCTGGATGACGGCCCGATTTTGGGCCAAGCGCGCGTGGCAATCGCGTCGGGCGACACGCCCGAGACGCTGGCCGCGCGGGTGCTGGTGCAGGAACATCGCCTCTATCCCGCTGTGCTGCGCCGGTTCGCGCAAGGGGATCGCACGCCGCTGATCCTGTAACGCGCGGCCCAATCGCGGCTTTCGCGCCACGGCGCAGGCGCGATTTCGCGCGATGCTTTTCATTTTGCGCGCGCAGGGCTAAAGGTCGATAACCTTGCGGGATGACCCCGCGTTCCCTTGCGAAAGCGCGACATGCAGACCATTACCACGACCGACGCCCTCGCGGCATTCTGCGACAAGGCGAAGTTGGAGCCTTACGTTACCATCGACACCGAATTTTTGCGCGAGCGGACCTATTGGTCCAAGCTGTGCCTAGTGCAGATGGCCCTACCAAACCACGATGACCAAGAGGGCGATGCGGTTCTGGTTGACCCGCTCTCTGACGACCTCTCGCTTGAGCCGCTTTATGATTTGTTTCGCCACACGGCGACGGTCAAAGTGTTTCATGCCGCGCGTCAGGACCTTGAGATCTTCTTCACCGAGGGAAATGTCTTTCCCGATCCGCTGTTTGACACCCAGATCGCCGCGATGGTCTGCGGCTTTGGCGAGCAGGTGGGCTATGAGACGCTGGTGCGCAAGATCGCCAAGGAATCGCTGGATAAGTCCTCGCGCTTTACCGATTGGTCGCGCCGCCCGCTGACCGAGGCGCAAAAAAAATACGCGATTGCCGATGTCACACATCTGCGCCAGATTTACGAATTCCTCTCAAAGCAGCTTAAGGAAACCGGGCGCGAGGCTTGGGTCCACGAGGAAGAAGCGGTGCTGCTGAACCCCGAAACCTATATCAACCGCCCGGAAGAGGCGTGGAAACGCGTCAAAACCCGCACCAGTTCGGCCCGATTCCTGGGTATCGTGCGCGCGCTGGCGCAGTTCCGTGAAGGCTATGCGCAAAACCGCAACATCCCGCGCTCGCGCATTTTCAAAGATGACGCGCTGCTGGAACTGGCCTCGACCAAGCCCGCCAGTTTTGAAGACCTCAACCGCTCGCGTCTGCTGCTGCGCGAGGCGCGGCGCGGCGAAATCGCCGAGGGTATCATGTTGGCGGTGAAAGAGGGGCTTGAGGCGCCGCATGACTCGCTGCCGCGCCCGTCCGATCAAGGCCAGCAATTGCAGGTCGATACCGCCTTGGCCGATCTTTTGCGCGTGCTGCTCAAGGCGAAATCGCAAGAGGCGGGCGTGGCGGCCAAGCTGATCGCAAGTTCTGCGGATCTGGACCGGATCGCTGCGGGCAAACGCGATGTCGCGGCACTGCACGGCTGGCGCGCCGAGGTGTTTGGCCATGATGCGCTGCGACTGGCCAAAGGCGAGGTCGGGCTGACCGCGCGCAGCGGATCGGTCGAACTGGTGGATCTGTAGCGCCGGGGAATCGGCGCTACTTAAACGCGATGTTTGGACGTAGTGCTTAGCGACGCACCGAGCGCGCGTTCCCGGCGCCCTCGACCACGATTTTGCGCACACCTTGCAGCTTGTAATTGCTGATGAACGCCGCCGCCGACACTTCGCGCGATTGCTGCGTCGACACACGCCGCGCATCCGCACTGTCCGCCGCGGGAGGCGTCAGCATGAAGCGATAGGTCATCGTGCCATTCGCATCGGGTTTGCCGTCATTGAGCGCGACCAGATCGGTTTGCCAATAGCCTTGCGTCGGGGGCAGGCCCATCGCGGTGACAATCGCGCCAGAGGAGGCTTTGTCGACCGACAGGCTGAGAACCTGCGCCACAGGCTGCTGCCAGGGCTTGCCGATTTGCGTCGGGTAGCCGCCCTTGGGCGCGAGCGTAGTCTGCGCCTCTGGTTGGCTTTTGCCAAACCAGTTGAACGGGTTGAGTTTGCTGCCGCGAATGGTGCCGCAGCCAGCGGTGGCAAGTGTTAAGGCAAGTGCCGCAATCAGGGCTTTGTTCATGGTCGCTCCGAAGCTGTCCAAGATCTCTGGTAGCCGATCACGCAGCTTTTGAAAAGCCGCGTCTGGACGCAGACGCGCGCGCGCGTTACCCAAGAGCCTCAAGTTGATGCAAGGAACCCCGTGATGGCCCGCGAAGCGTTTGAAGAGATTGCCGAGACCTTTGAATTTCTCGACGACTGGGAGGACCGCTACCGCCATGTGATCGAGCTGGGGCGCGAATTGCCGGGGCTCGACGAGGCGGTGAAGGTGCCTGCGACCAAGGTGCATGGCTGTGCCAGTCAGGTCTGGCTGCTGCCGCGCATCGATGGCACCGGCCCGCAGGCGCAGTTCGATTTTGAGGGCGAGAGCGATGCGATGATCGTGCAGGGGCTGATCGCGATTTTGCACGCGCTTTATTCGGGTCTGAGCGTGACGCAGGTGGGCGAAGTTGATGCAGCGGGCGAATTGGCGCGGCTGGGGTTGAACGATCACCTGTCGGCTCAGCGCTCGAACGGGCTGCGCGCGATGATCGAGCGGATTCGCAAGCTGGCTGCCGAGGCCGCGAGCGCCTGACACGTCCACTGTTCGCGCATTAAAAAAGGGGCCGCGCGGCCCCCTTTGACGTTGCAAGCGGCGCGCCTTAGCGCACCGGGTTGCGATAGATCATGCGACGCAGCGACCCGGTTTTCGAGCGCATCAGCATCGTTTCGGTTTCGATATAGGTCGGCTCGCGCTTCACGCCCTTGACGATCGAGCCGTCTGTTACACCGGTTGCCGCAAAGATCACATCCGAGCGCACCATGTCATCGCGTGTGTAGATTTTGTCGAAATCGGTGATCCCGGCCTTTCTCGCGCGGCCCCGCTCGTCATCATTGCGGAACAACAGCTTGCCCCACATCTGACCGCCCATACATTTCAGCGCCGAGGCTGCCAGAACGCCCTCTGGCGCGCCACCTGAGCCCATATACATATCGATTCCGGTGAAATCAGGTTCGGCGCAATGGATCACACCGGCCACGTCGCCATCGGTGATCAGGCGGATTTTGGCACCGGTGCTGCGCACTTCGGCGATCATGTCCTCGTGGCGCGGACGATCCAGAATGCAGACCGCGATGTTCTTGGGCTCCACCCCTTGCGCGCGCGCCAAGGCTTCGATCCGCTCGGTCGGGCTCATATCGAGGCTGACGATATCTTTTTCATAGCCCGGCCCGATCGCCAGCTTTTCCATGTAGACATCGGGCGCATGCAGCAGCGAGCCGCGCGGTGCCATCGCGATCACGGTCAGCGCGTTAGGCATGTCCTTGGCCGTCAGCGTTGTGCCTTCCAGCGGGTCGAGCGCAATATCGACCTCCGGGCCGGTGCCGGCACCGACTTCCTCGCCGATAAACAGCATCGGGGCTTCGTCGCGCTCGCCCTCACCAATCACCACGGTGCCGCGGATGTCCAGCTTGTTGAGCTGGTCACGCATCGCGTTCACCGCCGCCTGATCGGCTGCTTTTTCATCGCCGCGCCCGATCAAATCGGCCGAAGCATGGGCGGCCGCCTCGGAGACGCGGGCAAGGCCCAGCGAAAGCATACGGTCGTTGAAATCACTCAGAGGGGTCATGTTCTTTTCCTGTTTGCCATCGGCGATAGGCCACCGCGCACAGATAAACCCCGCCACGCGTGCAAGGGCAACCCTGTGAACGCTAACGGTCGCGCCGCTTTGCGGCGGACGCGCGTTGCAAGCGGTTTACAGCTCTTCGATGCGGATCGCGACCGGCTCGCCTTCGACGACACGGGTGGCAGGCAGGGCAGCGATGGCGTGATCTATCGCATCGCGCGTGGTTTTATGCGTCACGATCAGCACCGGGGCCGAGGTGTCGGCATGGCCATATTGGCGCAAGCGACTGATCGACACGCCCGATTCGCCCAAGATCGTCGCCACCTTAGCCAGCGCCCCCGGCTTGTCGGCCAACTGCAGGCGCAGGTAATAGGGCGCGGGGTTTGGGGCCACGGCGGGCGTTGCCTTCACCAGCTTCGCGGCGGGTTGAC
This sequence comes from Thioclava sp., assembly GCF_048263065.1. Lineage (NCBI taxonomy): Bacteria > Pseudomonadati > Pseudomonadota > Alphaproteobacteria > Rhodobacterales > Paracoccaceae > Thioclava > Thioclava sp. The sequence goes on along the minus strand of NZ_JBLXEM010000011.1, from coordinate 29,815 downwards.
CAAAAGTCGACAGCCGCAGGCCGCGTGCAAGATCCATCACATCGCCCATCACAGCGCTGGCGGTCGGGCCTTCGCCCGCGCCCGCTCCGCGCAACACGATCTGGCCCACGGCGTCGCCTTCAAGCACGACCATATTGGTGCCGCCCGTCAGCTGCCCCAGAGGCGACGAGGCCGGCACAAGGCAGGGCGTCATGCGTTGCTCTAGCCCGCGCCCGGTCATCTGAGCCACGCCCAGCAGTTTGATCTTGTAGCCCATATCGCCCGCGCGCCGGATATCGTCGATCGAGATCCGCCCGATCCCCTCCAGCACCACATTGTCAAAACTGACCTGCGTGCCAAAGGCAATCGCGGCGAGGATCGCCAGCTTGTGGCCCGCGTCGATTCCGCCCACGTCAAGATTGGGATCGGCTTCAAGATAGCCCAGTTGGCGGGCTTCCTCGAACACCGTGTCATAGGGCAGACCGGCTTCTTCCATCCGCGTCAGGATATAGTTGCAGGTGCCGTTCATCACGCCCATTACGCGGCGCATACCGTTGCCGGCCAGCCCCTCGGTGAGCACCTTTATCACCGGAATGCCGCCTGCCACAGCCGCCTCAAAACGGATCGCGCGATTTAGGTTTTCAGCCAGTTCCGCCAGCGCCTGCCCGTGATGGGCCAGCAACGCCTTGTTGGCGGTGACCACATCTTTGCCCGCGCGCAGTGCCGCTTCGGTGGCATCCTTGGCCGCGCCTTCATGCCCGCCCATCACCTCGACGAAGACATCGACATCTTCGCGCGTGGCCAGAGCCACCGGGTCACTTTCCCAAGCGAAATTGGACAGGTCCGCATCTCGGTTCTTGGTGCGATCACGCGCCGAGACGGCCGTAATCACAACGGGGCGACCAGCCCGCGCGGCCAGCAGATCGGCGTGACGATGCACGATTTTAACGACGCCAATCCCCACAGTGCCAAGACCCGCAATGCCAAGACGCAAGGGCTGGTCGCTAGGGGCTGGCGCAGACATGGGAAACCTCGTGTAAAATCGGAATTGCGCCCTGTTAGCGGGAAAGCGCGCCCCGCGCAACGGCGCGCATCGCCGCCCCTAAAGCGTTTCGACTTAATCTTGAATCGTTTGTTCGCTGCCTCTCCCTTCGGTCGAACGCGAAAAACGATAAAGTACGTCTTAAGGTGAAGTCGTAACGCTATTTTGCGCGGCTAGATCGTTCTCATCCACCACATCAACGCGGCGCAGCGCGTCGGCACGTGCGCGCAACGCATCTGCGCGCGCCTCAAGTTCGGGGGCGGGGCTGGGAGTTAGCGGTTCATCACTAAGCAGAGTGTCGAGGGGAACCAGCTTGGGATATTCCTCACCCGGCGCACCCGCGCAAGCCGCTGTCAGGCAGATAAGGGCCAGAAGGGAAGGGGTGCGCAGCATATTGTTTCCTGTCAGATCGCCCTCAAGATATGGTGCAACGCTGCACAGCACCAGCGCCGATTTCTGCGCTTTCGGGTTTGATGCTGAACGAGTGTTCAGTTAACTTCGCGCTATGGCACGCAAAACTGGCTCACATTCACAAATTACCGGTCCGAAAATCCGCGAGCAGGCGCAGCAACTTTTCGCCCGTCACGGCTTTGCAGCCGTTTCGATGCGCCAGATCGCAGCGGCGGTCGGGGTGCAGGCGGGGGCGCTGTATCTTTATACGCCCGACAAAGAGGCGCTGCTGTTTGATCTGCTCAAAACCCATATGGACGAGCTGCTGGCCGCATGGGCCGCCCAGCCACGCGGGACCGGGCCAATGGCGGCTCTTGAGGCCTTCGTGCGCTTTCACATCGGCTTCAACCTCAGCCGCGCCGATGCGGTGTTTCTCAGCTATATGGAACTGCGCAACCTCGGCCCCGAGAATTTCGCGATGATTGAGAGCCAGCGGCGCGCCTACGAGAACGAGTTGGAAGATATTCTGAAAGCGGGCCAACAGACGGGCGCGTTCCTGATCCCCGACACCAAACTGGCGACGATGGCGATCATCGCCATGCTGACCGGCGTCACAACATGGTTTCGCGAAGGCGGACGACTGAGCCGCCCTATGGTCGAGGATATTTACTGGGATATGGTGCGCAAAGCGGTCGGCGCGTGACCCGAGCCGCCTTGCGCGAATGACATCGGATTTAGTTTGGTTCTGAGCTCGACGGGGGCGGGATTATGGTCGCCGTCGGCGCCGAACTCGGACGATCCAGTTTCAGCGAATGTAACCCGACATAGCCGTCCCAATCGCCGTTGAACGACAGATCTCCGCCGACATTCCAATGCTGCCCCCAGACGCCACCGGTGCCAAAGAAGCCATAGCTGGCATAGCCCAGACCCAACTCGGCCATCGCGGTATTGCGCCCCGTCAGCCCGGTCAGCTTGATTTTCCCAGTGATCGGTCCTTGGCCAAAGCCCAGATGCAACGAGAGCTTCGCACCATTCGTGTCGCCATCGGGGTCAACGTCGTAACGCATCGCGCCGAGAACGCCCTCAAACCCACTGCTGCGTGCACCGAAAACCCAGTTCAGCCCGACAAAGCCCTTGGTATCCTCCGCCATCGCCCCGCTTGCGACGCAAGCCAAAGCCGCAGCAAGTGTAAGTTTGCGCATCATCATGATCGTCTCCCCTTTTGACGTTCGCGCAAGTGTATTTTACCACCGCTAGGAAAAGGGCGACAATCGCGGTATTCCGTGCTTTGGTCGTGGCATGGTGACACGGGTGCGCGCCATGCCCTCTTTGCCTCTGCGGTCTTGCGCGCTAAGAAGGCGCCAAAGGAGCTCCACGCCATGCTGAAAACCCGCATCATCCCCTGTCTCGACGTGGCCGATGGGCGCGTGGTCAAGGGCGTGAATTTCGTCAACTTGATCGACGCGGGCGATCCGGTCGAGGCCGCTAAGGCCTATGACGCGGCAGGCGCGGATGAGCTGTGTTTCCTCGATATCCATGCCACGCATGAAAACCGCGGCACGATGTTCGATCTGGTCACCCGCACCGCCGAGCAATGTTTCATGCCTCTCACCGTGGGCGGCGGCGTGCGCAGCCATGAGGACGTGCGCGCGCTGCTGCTGGCCGGGGCGGACAAGGTCAGTTTCAACTCGGCCGCCGTGGCCGATCCGGACGTGATCGCGCAAGCTGCCGATCGCTTTGGCAGCCAATGCATCGTCTGTGCGATTGACGCCAAAACCGTCGAGCCCGGCCGCTGGGAGATTTTCACTCATGGCGGGCGCAAACCCACAGGCATCGACGCGGTAGACTTCGCCCGCACCGTCGCGGCCAAAGGCGCGGGGGAAATCCTGCTGACCTCAATGGATCGCGATGGCACGCGGGCGGGCTTCAACCTGCCGCTGACGCGTGCGATTTCCGACGCGGTTGATGTGCCGGTGATCGCAAGCGGGGGCGTGGGCACGCTTGACCACCTCGTCGAAGGCGTGACCAAAGGCGGGGCCAGCGCTGTACTGGCCGCCTCGATTTTTCACTTCGGCGAGTTCACGATCCGCGAGGCCAAACAACATATGGCCGATGCGGGCATTGCGGTGAGGTTGTGATGAACACTTTAGAAACACTTTTTGCCACGATTGAAGCGCGCAAAACAGCTGATCCCGACAGCTCTTGGACCGCTAAGCTTTTGGCTAAAGGCCCTGAGAAGGCAGCCGAGAAATTCGGTGAAGAGGCGGTCGAGGCGATCATCGCGGCCGTCAAGAACGACCGCGAGAACTTGGTCTATGAATCTGCCGACGTCCTTTATCATCTGCTGGTCATGCTGGCCGCGCGAGATGTGACATTGTCCGAAGTGCTTGCCGAGCTTGAGCGCCGCCAAGGCACCTCTGGCATCGCCGAAAAAGCTGCGCGATAGTCGGGGGCGCTGCCCCCGGCCTGCGGCCTCCCCCAGGATATTTTCAACACTTGGAAGCGGGAACGCGCGTGCCCTTCCTCTTGATCCAAATATCCCGGGGGTGAATTCGGCAACGCCGAAGTGGGGGCAGCGCCCCCAGCTTGACCGTTATTTGTCGATCCCCTTTGAATTCCTCGATCAGGAGTATCAACTGCTCTGCGGCGCTCAGGTGCTGTGGATTTTCTGCATCCGGTATGAGGGCGATCCTTCGGCCCAAATTGCCCAAGTGTTCGTTGGCTAGATGCAGCCGTTGCTGGTCTTGCAAGAGAGGTCAAGAGCCGCTTCAGAACGCGGACTGAATGTGGTGTCCCGCGTCCCGGCCGATTTCCTTTCGCTCTTCCGTTATTCTTGGCCAGCCATAGCTCCCGAGATTGCGACGCGAGTGTTTCTTAATGGGCGCAAGCGTGACCAAATCAGATCGTTGCCTGCGACTGACACGACGGCTGCGGTAAAGACCAGCCTTGCGCAAATTGTCAAAGTTAAACCCAACTACAGCATGATCCTGATTGTTGAAACGCTGTTCCTGCTGATCATGGCGCTGCTTTTTGTACGAGTTTTCGAGATATGAGTTGTCTGTGGCGTGGCGAGCGTTCCGCGCTAGGGCGAATGTCGGCTCTGGAAAAGTATATCCAGTGCCATCGCACTAGCAGCAAACGGCCGGCACGTCGCCCATGCCGTTGGAAGACATTTGGACACCCACTACGAAAAACGGTAAGAATGGGCTGAAGATAATCAACTAACGCACATCTTGTCGGATAGCTCTTCGGGCTAGAACCACGCTACCTGCTATCCGCTACAGGCCAGCGTCAGCGCAATCGGAATGTCATCAGGCCCGCCATGCACATCGGGCTTGTTCACCGCGACATTGGGTACGCAGGTTTGCCCCTCAGCGGTGCTACGAATGACCACCGGGTCGTTTTTCACGGGTACTAGCCCGGTCAGATTTTCGGGGTCATACATTTCAATGCGCAGCGCATTAGGGTCTTCGGGCGCAGCTAAACCCAAGGCGAATGCCAACGTCACAACCCCGTCTTTCACGCTCGCCTGAAAGCCGTAAATCAGGGGATCAGGAAGCTGCTCTGCTCCTTTCCAGATGCGCGTGTAATAAAACGAGCCTTCGGTGTTTTGCTTGGTCGCCTTATGCACCGCGTCCAACTCGGCCCCGTCGAATTTGCCATCTCCATTGGTGTCAAAGGTCTGCAACAGCCACTGTGATACCGAGAGGTCAAACGTCCAGCTTTCGCCGATATGAGTGATCTTGCCCTTGTCCATGCCTACCAGGAGCCGCACCAGCAATTCGTCCTCAGGGTGGGCGGTAGCGACCAGCGGCGTCAGGGCCAAAAGCCCGGCGATCAACGGGCGCGCGATCATGGCTGGAACTCCGGTTTCTTCTCACCCGGCGGGGCGGCAGGCGGGGGCGCACCGAATGAGGGAAAGGCATCGGCCTCGGGCACCGCGGATTGCGCAGCGGGCGGGTTTTCCGAGGCGGCGTTTTGCGGGGACGCGGTTTTCGCCTTTAGCTTGTTGCCCATCAACGCCACGCCGCCATACAAAATCCCGATCGCGACCAGCCAACTGCCCACGATCCGGCCCGCAATTTCAAACCAGCCCGCGCGCCACGACCGTAAGCTCAGTGCCACCGCACCGGTCAACCAGACCCCCAGCGCCGCACCCGCGAGAAACACCCACGGCTTGCCGCCATAGCTTGGGTCAGACAGTTTCGTCGCCAGCGCATACATCACGCCAAGGATCAGCGCGGCGGGCAAGATCAGCACCGGACGCGGCGCGCGCCCCAGCGCCAGCGTCGCGCCAATCGCGATGGCCGATATCGGCATCGTCAGGAAATGATGCGTGATCGCGCCGGGAATTTGTTGCAACGCGTCCATGATCTCGACGCGCAGACCCAAGCCTGCAGCCATTCCCACGACCCACAAGGCGCAAGCGACGCGCGCAGAGCGTATCGGCACCAGCGCCAGTGCGATGCCAAAACCAAACAGCGGAAACAGCCGCTCGACAGCCAGCGCATCGCGGATCAGCCACGCGCCAACCTCGCCGCGCTGCGCCACTGGCAGCAGCGCCAGCACGATCAGTGCTGTCAGCCCAAGCAGTACCCAAAGGTGGCGTAACCAGCCCAAGCCGCTGGGCCGGGAAGGCGCGTTTTCAAGATCCAAAGATGCTTAGCCCCGCGTTCAAGAAATCCAGTTGAGATTGCAGATATCCCAGCGCCAATGCAAGGAAACCAAGGCCGACAACTGCGATGAGCAGGCCCAGCCCCTGCGAGAGCCGCCCCTTCCAGATCGGGTTGAGCACCAGCCCGACCCCCACGCCAATGACGTGAATAAACCCGGTCGCCAGCACAAAACCAATCGCGTAATCGGCAGGGTCGGCGGCCATCGGCAATTCTGCCCCGTGCGCATAGCCATGATAGAGCGCAAACACCGCGATGATCGCCAGCGACACCCATTCCGCAGGTTTCCAAGCCGCTCCAATTGCCAGCCCAAGCACGATGATGGACAGCGCGATGCCAATCTCAATCCCCGGTAGCGGCAGGCCCAGAATGCCAATGATGCCGCCCACGACCATGATCATCGGGAAGGTCACCGGCAGCGACCACACGCGCCGCCCGCCCATCTGCGCGCCCCAAAGACCCACCGAGAACATCGCGAGGAAATGGTCATATCCCGACAGCGGATGCTCGAACCCGGCGGTAAACCCGCCCGATCCGGTCTGCGTGATATGCGCCGCCGCCATTTGTGGGATGATAAGCAAAATCAGGGCTGCAAGAGCGGCAAGGCGACGATGAGGCATGGGCGATCTTTCGGTTGTAACTGATCGCGGCATCTTGTTGATCACACCCGAAAACTCAAGACGCCAATTGGGCCTATGCCCTCACCATCCCTTGAGAAATGTTGCGGCGCGCGCGATCAAAGCGTTGCGCGCCCAGATAACGCCTAACCCGCGCCCAGTGCGACGGCGATCTGATAGGTCAGAAGTGAGGCGACATAGGCCAGCGCGAACATATAGATCAGCGCGACCCACATCCATTTCGCCGAGCCCGTCTCGCGCCGGATCACCGCCAGCGTGGAGATGCATTGCGGTGCAAAGATATACCACGCCAGCAGCGATAGCGCGGTTGCAAGGCTCCATTGGCTTGCCAGCGTATGGATCAACCCGCCTTCGCCAGACACCGCGTAAACGGTTGCCAGACCCGCCACTGCGACCTCGCGCGCGGCCATGCCCGGCACCAGCGCCACCGCGATCTGCCAGTTAAAGCCCAGCGGCGCGAGGGCAGGGGCGATGAACTTGCCTATCATCGCGGCAAAGGAATAGTTGATCGCTGGGCCCGTTGCGCCCTCTGGCGCCATCGGGAAGGTCGAGAGCACCCAGATGATTACCATCGCCCAGAAAATCACCGTGCCTGCGCGGCGCAAGAATACCTTGGCGCGTTGGTAAAGGCCGAGAAAGATGTTGCGGGGCCGGGGCAGTTTGTAATCGGGCAGATCCAGCATCAGCGGCGCGTTGCGTTCCTCGCGTGAGAACAGGAAGCGCGCGACAAAGGCCACGACCAACACGCTGAGCACTCCAGCCGCATAGAGGCCGAACATCACGAGACCCTGCAGGCTAAGCTCTGCGACCTTGGTGTCGGGGATGAAAGCGGCGATGATAAGCGTATAAACCGGGATGCGCGCCGAGCACGTCATCAGCGGCGCGACCAAAATCGTCGTCAGGCGGTCGCGTTTGTTGTCGATCACGCGTGCGGCCATGATCCCGGGGATCGCGCAGGCAAAGCTGGATAGCAGTGGAATAAAGGCGCGCCCGTTTAGCCCCGCCTTGCCCATGATCCGGTCCATCAGGAACGCCGCGCGCGCCATATAGCCGAAATCTTCAAGCAGCAAGATGAAGAAAAAGGTGAACAGGATCTGGGGCAGGAAAATGATGATCGAGCCGATACCCGCAATCACCCCGTCCACCAGAAAGCTTTGGATCAACCCGTCGGGCAGCAGGTCACTGACCAGCACGCCCAGCCCGGTAAAGGTCGCGTCAATGGCATCCATAAACGGAGTCGCCCAGCTAAACACCGCCTGAAACATCGTGAACAGGATCGCCAGCAAGATTACCGGCCCGGCAATCGGGTTTAGCACCACACGGTCGATCTTGGCCGACACGGTATCGGGTTCGGGCGGGCGGATCACATGGGCGTTCACAAGGCGCTCTGCCTCTCGCATTGCCACGCGCAGATCATGCGAACTGGGCGCTTGCCATGTGCTTGGCTTGGCAGGTTCGACGCCCGCATCCAGCATCGGGTCGACGCAGGACCACAGCGCATCCAGCCCACCACGGCGCACAGCGGTCGCGGTGACAACGGGAATACCTAATTCATCCGACAGCGCCTCATGATCAATCTGCAAGCCGCGATGGCGCGCAATGTCGATCATATTCAGGATCAGAACAATCGGCAGGCCGACCTGTTTCAACTCGCCCACAAGACGCAGCGCGCCGCGCAGGTTCGTGGAATCCGCCACCGCGAGGATCATATCGGGCACACGCTCGCCCTTGCGCTGGCCGAGCAAGACGTCGCGCGTCACTTCCTCATCGGGTGAACGTGCGCGCAAGCTATGTGTGCCGGGTAGATCGATCAGCGAGAACCGCCGCCCGGCCGGGGTCGTGGCAATGCCGACCTTGCGCTCAACCGTGACGCCGGAATAGTTGCCGACCTTTTGGGTCGCACCTGTCATCGCATTGAACAGGGCCGTCTTGCCGCAGTTGGGGGCACCTACGAGGGCCACCTCAAGGCGTAGCGCGTCGGGATCTGTCTGGCTGGCGGGCTGGGATATGGCGGGCGCCGAACTCATTCTGCGAGGATGGCCATAGCTTCATGGCGACGCAGCGCGACCGTGGTGTCATTCACGCGCACCGCAATCGGGTCGCGTCCAAACGGACCTTCGTGCAGGATATGAACCGAAGCGCCCTCGATAAAGCCGAGTTCAAGCAAGCGGCGTTCCAGTTCTTCGGGATCAAACCCGCCTTGAGTCGCCACGGGCGAGACAGAGACCAGCGTGCCGCGAAAACCCCGGCGACAAGCGCCAAGGGGCAGGGCGGAAACAGCGGCTTCGATTTTCTCAGGGCTGGCCATCATGCGATCAACTCCATGGCGGATACGACTCACTATCCTGATCCTTATCATCAGGAAATAGCGTGCGATTTGATCTCTGACAATTCAACTCTGGTATTTTTCACAAAAAAATGGCGATTATTTTTGTCAGGAATAGATCGGCCGCTGTTTTTTAACGCAAATTCGGCCTGAACGGGTTTTCCGCTCAATGGGTTGTGAATGGGAACTTGAGACCTGCGGTCAACGTAGTGGGGGCCATACCGCCACCTTTCAGTGCCTTGATCTTGCCCAGACCGACCGACAGGCTCATCGTATCATTGAGCGCATAATCGGCCTCAACCGCCACCGATCCGATCACGCCGCCTGATACATCAACACCGCCGCCGCCCGCCGCACCTATGCGCCCTTCAAGCGAAATCGCCCAGCGATCCGTGAGCGGCTGGTGCCAGCCAAGGCCCAGCATTCCGATAGCATAGCCCGCAACATCGCCGCCCAATGCGGTCTGCGCATTGCCGGTGACATACAGATTGTCGTTGAGGAACAGATCGACCGAGCTATCCTGCATCACCGGATTGCCTGTCGCCGTTGCGCCCGGCTTGCGGAACGCCGCATTGGGGTCTTGCGTCGAAATCCCGAGCGTATAGGCCCAGCGTTGCCGCGCAGCACTCACCGGCCCAGCGTCGACGCTGCGGCGGAACACCCGCGTTAGACCGACCCGCGCAACCGTGGCATCCATATCGCCATCGGGCGCAATGGTTTTGCCAACGGACAGGTCCAGATCGGCCCAAGGCAGCACGGCCACACTGACGCCAAGACCTGCATCCAGCAACACGCCGCCCCCGGTATCAACCAGCCCGCCGCCGCCAAAGCCAAGCGCGGCTTGGCCATAAACCGAGGCGCGATTGCCCAGCGCAATACGATGGCGCAGCCCGCCAGAGATTTGCATATAACCTTCGCCGCCACTCGCCGCGCCATCAGCAGACAGCACCAACTCGTTGCGCCCGCCCAGCAGGAAGCTCGCCTCAGCGCCCGCCAGTTTCAAGTTCGCCTGCGCAGCGCCTGTGCGATCACGACTGCCGCCCATATCCATATACGCGCCGCGGATCGTGACCGACCGTAGCGGCATCGACAGCGGTGATCCGGTCAGCGCACGCTGGTCCTCATGCGCCCCGATATGCCAAGTCAGCCCGGCATTGAACGCCGTGTTTTCGATATCAGCGCCTGAGATGTTGATATAACTCGCGCCCAGTTCGGCATCGACGCGATCACTGAGCGCATAGCCGAGCCCAACGCCCGCGCGGGTCATGAACCCGTCACCGACGACGACCGCCGCGCCGCCACCACCGCCCAAAAACAGCGAGGTGTTAAGCGAAAGCCGGTCGGTCAACGCAAACCGCTTGACCCCCTCGATTCCCCAGAAAAACGCGCCCCCGCCATCGCCCTTAGCCCCCGCATAGATCGCCTGGCCAAAGCTGATTCCATGCCCAAAATCGCGGCCGAAATAGATCCGCGCCAAACCCTCGATCGGGGTGCGCGGATCGTTCAGGGTGTCATAGCTCACCCCGATTTCAAACGCGTTCGCACCCACAGGCATCAAGCTGGCGACAAAGGCGAGTGACAAGAGGGAGCGGTGCAACATTGGACAACCTAGAATAGAACGCGGGCCCACTCATATGGCCCCGCGTTGCATCCGGCGTCAAACCCTGCGGTCCGCTTTAATGTTCGCGAAAGGCGCGCTGCATCGAATCCGACACAGGTTTGGCGATATATTGCGCAAATGTGCGCGAGGCGGTCTCGATCATCACCAAAACCGGCATCCCCGGCATAGGTGCAAACCCCGGCACCCGGCGCAATTCAGATTGCGGCAGGCGGATGCGCGCTAGATAAACCTCGCGCGGGGTATTGCCCGACCGCTCGACAATCGCATCCGCCGAGATGTAATAGACCTCGCCTTTCAGGATCGGCGTCGTGCGTTGGTTCAGCGCGGTGAGGCGCACCGAAGCCATCTGGCCAATCTTGACCGCGTCAATATCGGTGCGCGCGATCATCGTTTCGATAATCAGCGGAGCTTCAGAGGGCAGGATTTCGGCAATCACCTTGCCCGCCTCGACCACACCGCCCGCGCCCGTATAGTTCAGCGCCACGACGGTGCCTGACACGGGGCTTTCGATCACCACGCGTTTCAGGATCGAACTGGCCTTGCGTTCCTGTTCGCGCACGCCATCCAGTTCGGCCTGCACGGTTTCCAACTCATCCAGTGCCGCCTGACGGTGCGTTTCAATCGTCTGCGTGGTCTGCGCCTCATATTTCGCGCGCATTTCCTCGCTTTCGGACACTTCTGCGGCGAGCCGCCCGATCTGCCCGTCCGCATCCGCCAGCGCGCGCCGGATCGCGTTGAACTCGGTGCGCCGGATCAGCCCTTGTTCAAACAGTTGCTTTTTGCTGCCGTGATCTTCGGCCAACATCTCACGCTGGGCCTGCGTCGCCTCCAGCTGGGCCTTGTAGCCCCGCATGCGGCTTTCCATCGCGGCGATATTGCGCGACAGCAAGTCCAACTCACTTTCCACCTTGGCTTTGGTGACGTTGAACGAAAGCTGTTGCGCATCCAGCATCGCAGCGACTTCGGGATCAGCGCGCGCCTCTAGCAGCCAATCGGGCAGGCGCAATTCCCGCCAGCCGTCATATTCGGCGGTGATGCGGGCCTCCATCGCCTCAAGCCGGGCGCGGCGCAAAAACAGCGCGCGCTCGTTTGCCAGCGCCGAGGTTTCATCGAGTCGCATCAGCGGTTGCCCCTTGGTGACGAAATCGCCTTCGGAGATGTGGATTTCCTTGATGATCCCGCCCTCAAGGTGCTGGATCATCTTGTTGCGCCCGGTTGCCACGAACGAGCCGGGTGCCATGATGGCCGCCGCCAGCGGCGCGCTGAACGCCCAGACGCCAAACCCGCCAAAGGCTGCAACAAACACGGCCATCCCGATAATCACCATGCTCCGGATCGAGCGCGGCACCTCGGCAAACCAGCCATCGCTATCGGATACGTCCTGACGATCACTCATGCCGGTGCTCCTTGTAGTTCGGGCGCACGCGCTTGCGGCGCGACTTGGGGCTGCTGCGGGCGTTTGCGCCGCTCGAGTTCCGCCAAGACCTGATCGCGCCATCCAAACAGCGCGATATTGCCATCCGAGAGCAGCATGATCTTGTCGACCGCACTCAGCAGCGAGGGCTTTTGCGTCACCACAATCGTCGTGATGCCCGAGCGTTTCGCATGGCCCAACGCACGCACGAGGGCAGCGTCACCCAGCGTATCAAGGTTCGAGTTCGGCTCATCCAGCACGACGAATTTCGGATCGCCAAAGAACGCGCGCGCCAGCCCGATGCGCTGTTTCTGCCCGCCCGACAGCGGCGCGCCATCGCTGGACACCACGGTTTCATAGCCCTGCGGCAGGCTGGCAATCATGTCATGCACATCAGCCAGATCGGCGGCGCGGTGAATCTCCTCGTCGCTGGCATCTTCACGCATCCGCGCAATATTCGCTTTGATCGTGCCGGGGAACAGCTGCACGTCCTGAGGCAGATAGCCCAAGATTTCGCCGAGTTGGCGCGGATCCCAGTTGCGCAGATCCATCAGATCCAGCCGCACCGCCCCCGAGGTCGGCAGGATCGACCCCACCAGCATTTTGCCTAACGTGGTTTTGCCCGCGCCGGAATTGCCGATGACCGCCAATTGATCGCCCGGCGCCAGCGAAAACGTCAGCGCATTCAGCACGACATGTTTGGTGCCTTGGGGAACATATAGCAGCCGCTCGACATCCAGCCGACCCAGCGGCTTGGGCAGGCGCAGCTTGTCATTGCGACTTTTCGCCGAGGCGAGCAGTTGCGACACCCGGTCATAGGCTCCGCGCGCCAGAAGAAAGCTGTTCCAGCCCTCAATCGCGCCCTCAATCGGTGCCAGCGCACGCCCCGCCACAATCGAGGCCGCAATCACCATGCCGCCGGTGATCTGCCCGTCCAGCGACAGCCACGCCCCCCAACCCAGCATTGCAATCTGGGTGAACAGACGAAACATCCGCGACAGCGAGGCGGTATAAACGTTGCGGTCCTGCGCCTCGATCTGCGCCTTGAGCGACTGGGCCGTGTCACGCCCCCAAATCGCCACCGCCTCGGGGATCATCGCCATTGCGTTGATGATCTGGCTGTTGCGCGACATCGATTCCAGATGCAGGTTGGCGCGGGTTTGCGCCATGTTGGCGCGGCGAAACCCGTCGGTAGTGATCTTTTGGTTCACCCAGGCGAACACCGCGAGCAGTGCCGCCGTGCCCACCACGATCATTCCCAAATGCGGATGGATCAGAAACACCACAAGCATAAAGATCGGCGCGAAAGGCACATCCAGAAAGGATAACAACGTGCCCGAGACCAGAAAGCTGCGCAGCGCGCCCAGATCGCCCAGCACCTGATATTCGCGCCCGTTGGAATGCAGCGAGGCTTGCGCGGCTGCGGACAGGACTGGCGCGCCCAACCGGGCTGCGACATCGACCGCTGAACGCATCAGCACCAGCCGGCGCAACGCGTCCAGTATCGTCTGCACCATGATCGCGCCCAAAATGACGATCGTCAGCATCACCAGCGTGTCAATCGAGCGCGACGTAAACACCCGGTCCGAGATCTGGAACAGATAGATCGGCACGGCGAGGATCAAGATATTGGTGGCACAGGTCATCAACACGACAAAGGCCATATTGGCGCGCAGCTTGTGTTTCATCTGCGTTAGCGTGCGCGTGTAATCCAGCGGTGCGACGCGCTTGTGGAATTTGGCGGAGGGTGGTGCGGGTGGGGAGCCGGAGGCGTCTTTCGCGGGGACGTTTTTCACCCCCATAGGGCTTTCCACACCACCCTCCTCCCGGGCAGACGCCATTTCTGACGCCGTAGTTAGCCCGGTTACTTTGGCAGATTTGACCCTGCCGTTGGTTCTGCAGGATCTAAACCGCTCGGTGCGCATCGCTGCGTCTAGCACGAGGCGCTCGCCTGCTGCGGTCTTACTATCCCCGTTTTTGCGATCCGGTCCCCCACCGGTAGCATCCCCAGTCTTGCTCACGTCACTCTCCCCTTCGAGTTTGGTGTAGATTTAGCGCGTGTCGGTGACCCCCACGGTCAGGCCAAAACACTGTGCAGCGCATCAAGTGAACCCGAGTTCATCGTATCCGGGATGAAGCCCGCGCCTTCGTCGAACCCGCTGCCCGGTCCGTCGTCGAAATCATTAGTTAAAAACACCACCGCTTCGGAGGCGAGATCGCCCTGCGGTGCGCTAAAGGTTCCCGCCAGATCGAACGGGGGCTGATCCCCCTCGAACATGCCGGCCTGATACAGGACCGCGTCGGAATAGCTGCCTTCGCCTGCCATGATCGTGCTGTCCACGCCCGCCACGCTCAGCCCTGCGACATTGGCTAGAATATTGCCCCCCGACGAAATATCTGCGCCCATGTCTTCGCCCGGAAGCGCAACTGAAATTACGTCGCTATCGGTGAGCAGATTGATCTGGGTCAGCGTGTCGCGGATCAGCAAATCGCCCTCGATCCACAACACCCGCAGCGTATCAAGCCCGGCCAAAAGTGGGTCGGCAAACAGCCCGGAAACGGCAGAAAACTCGGCGCCGCTTGGGGTGCCCGAGCCGTCGTTTGATCCCGACATCTCGCCGAGATCACCCAGCGCCGATTGAAATGCGTCCGACATGTCTTGCACGCTATCGGTGCCGATATGGGTGATGTTGGCTTCGTTCCAAAGTAGGTTGTCATGGCCAGAATAGAGCCCACCACCGGTGCCGTCGCCAAGGTAAAGGTCATCATCGAGCAGCACGTTGATCTGCTGGATCGCGGCCAGTTGGATCATGTCGCCGCCCACCATGATCACATCAAAGCGCGCGCCGATTTCCAGCAGCAGATCCAGATTGGTCGCCGCGTTGTCCCCCAGTGAGAACTCGGCTTGATGGGTGCCGAACTCGTAGCTGACGACATCGGAATCGCTAATCTGGTTGATCTGGAACGTGGTGTTGTCGATCACCAGATCGCCTTGGATGCACACCATCCCGACCATTGTTGCGCCACCCGTCAAAGTGGGCGCGATGAAGTTTGCGGGATTGGAAAGCGTCTCTTGCGTGGCGAGATTGACGATCTGCGAGGCCGGATCAAACCCAGTCCCGTGCGCCATCGCGCCGCCGTCAACCGTGTCGTGATCGCGCAGCACGTTGATTTGCGAAATCAGGCTCAGCGATTGCGCCATGCCCGCCACCGCGATCACCGGTGCGTCGATCCAATCATGCGCGATCTGCGTCTGGTTCAGGGCCAGATTGTCGCCAGTGCTTAGGCTGATCGTGGCGGAAATTTCTCCGCTGGTCATGGTGCCGCTGCTGACAGTGCCCGCGGCGCCATCTTCGACCTGAACCTGGCCCGGCAGGGCTTCGTCCTCGCTTGTGTCGGGATAGCGCGCCTCAAGACGCGCGCTCAGCGTGTCGGGTGCCTCACTTACGATCTGCCCATTCATCACGACGCCACCGTTAAAGGCTGTCGGGGCAGGGGCGTCTTGCGGCTCAGCCGTTTCACCCACGCTTGCCGCGTCGCTTGTCACAAATTCCCAAGGCGTGTTGTGAAACACCGCAACCTCGGCCCCCGCAGGGGCGCTTGTGCCATCCAGCGTGTCCAACGTGTCCCGCAAGACGCTGGCTTGGGCACTCACCGAAAGCCATTGCGCATCTGCGCTTGGCGCGCCCAAAGTCTCGGCAGTGTCGATCAGCACCGCCATTTTCGCCGCGATCGCCTCGGGCGAGAAGTCTTGGACATATTGCTCAGGCAAGGTGAACGGGACGTTGATCAGCAGATCGTCATCGACCAGATGGTTGGCCTGAAAAGTCACTGTCGCCACTGAGGAGGGCGGCGCGAGTGTGACGGAGAAATTGGGCGGTTGATAGAATTCCAGCGAGAAAGCGGGCGCGGCTTGTTCCTCGCCCCAACCCAGTTCGGGCATCCCGATCTGGGGCAGGCGCAGGAAATCTGAATGCGGCAGCCAAGGTGCTTCGGGCGGCAGGGGCGGCAGCATCACCAGTCGCAATCCCGGCGTGAAATCCTGAAGCGCATAGTCAGACGTCACATGAACTTTGACGTTGAGCAACGGGCCAGGTTCCTGCTGAACCAGTTGTTGCGCGCGAAACATATCATAATGATGGCGAGACGTTAGCTGCTCGGTTGTCAGCTGAAACGCACCGATAAAATGGGCGATGATCTCTGTCTGACGGTCCAACATTGTTCAGGTCCCTTGTTTCAGGGCGGGATGCAAATCCGGGGCTTGCCCGTCGTTGCTTCCTGCACCGCAATTGACCCTGTCCCCCCCCTTGGTGTCCCTATCTAACGATCGCGGACAGGATGCGATCGGAATGTGGGACGCAGGCGCGCCCGGTTGCCCGGGCGCGCCGCCGTTTTGCTATCAGCTTGCGTCGTCGTCGCCGATATAGGTCGAGGTCATCGACCCGCCGACCACGGTGGTATCCACGCTATTGCCGAGGATATTCGCACCCATCACGATCGACTGGTTGAACGCTGCGGTGTCGATAACACCGCTGGCATCGGCGTAAGACTGGCCGGTCACGATACCATCGTCACCATTGCCCGATCCCCAGCTTCCCAGAGCGCCAGCGTTGCCGCCATTGCCGCCCATCGCTGTGCCGCCAGCCCCAGCGGTCGCAAGACCGCCCGTGGCCGTCGCCATGCCACCCGTGGCATCTGCCGTCGAGCCCGAAGCGCCATAGCCGTAGCCACCGTTGCCGCCATCAGCGCCGTTGCCCCCGGTGCCCATACCAGCACCAAGGCCTGCGCCCATGCCGATTGCGCCCGCCATCGCGCCGCCATCAACCGCCGAGGAGAAGTCGCCCGGTGCGACCCCGCCGTGATGACCATGATGACCACCGCCACCACCTGCGTCATTGGCTGCCGAAGTGGCGCTGCCATCGGTCGCCTCTGCGCCCGCAGCCCCAATGCCGAGTCCAAGACCCAGACCGAAGCCTGCGCCGCCGTCGCCACCGTCGCCGCCGTCGCCACCGTCACCGTCTGCATCAGACTTGGACAGACTCACGCCGCCGGTTGCCAGCGCGATGCTGCCCGTTGCCAGTGCTCCGCCGCCATCGGCAGAGACGCCATCGGACCCGTTACCACCTTCGCCGCCCTCGGCCTTGATCCCCTCATCGGAGGTCGCAGAGTTGCCCGAGATCGTGCCGTTCGCGGTGAACGTGCCGTCATTGCTCACTTTGGCGTCTGTAAGCGAGTCATTATCCACGAGGTTGTTGGACTGACCGAAGACCATGCCAACATCATTGCCTGCACCCGTCAGGGCACCATCAAGAATGTCGGACATGTTCAACTCATTGCCGGGATCGTAGTTGATGTCACCTTTGGCGATCATCGTATCACTGACATACGAGTCCTTCAGGTCGAAATCGGCAAAGTCGTCATCGGTCGGCACATAGCCTTCCATGTTCATGCCAACCTGCACATCGACATTGGTCGCCGAGGTGTTCGAGTTGTGGTTCAGGTTGCCGTTGAGATTGCCATTGAGGTTCCCGTTGGCATTCAAGTTTGCACTTGAGCTGTTGGCATTAGCGTCGGAGCCAGACGTGCTGCCCGAATCCGAATGGCTTCCAGCACCTGCACCGGCAAGGGCACCCGCACCAGCAAGGCTACCAGCCCCGGCCAAGCTACCAGCACCCGAACCCGAATCCGAGGTTGACCCGGAATCCGAGACATTGGTGGTGGTGGAGTTTTGATCCTGCATCTGACCTTGCAGCTCAGCTTGCGCTTGGCCCTGACCTTGCAGCTCAATTTGGTCTTGCGACTGATCCTGCGACTGGTCGCTGTTAGGATCGGCCCAGTTGTTATGTCTACGTCCACTCATCTGTCTAACTCCCTGTTGAACAGGGTCCGGCATCCGTCATTCATTTTTCAAACGGGTCTACCGAACCAGTTACGGGGGTTTGATTCGGGGTTTCCCCCAACCATCCTGCCTTGCCATCAGGCAAGCCTCTATCGCTGCGCAAAACAGATGCTTTGCGTTCGATCCGCATGTGACAGCGGTCGAGAAACAGAAAGGATCACAGCCCCCAGCTGCGATACCAATATCCTGTGCCAGCAGGGGGCCCTGACATAGTTAACAATTGGGTCAACAGGGGTGTTTCAGAGGCCAATTGCCTGAAAAACTTGCACAAAATTCACACTTTTTTGTGATATTTGCGTGTTTTTTGTCTCTTTTCGCAATTGCTGCATTTTTTTTGCGCCGCAGCATCGTTTTTGACACGCATACTATGGATTGTGGGTGCTGAAATCTGACCCGCAAACCCTGCCATTCTGCATCGTCGAAAACGCAGAGAATCAGAGAAAAGTGCGGGATTTTGAACGGGTTACGAATTTTTTCTGGAATTCCTTACCCCTAGGTAAACCTATTGTATGACGTAGGCCACATGCCTTTGTGTTATGGTGTAGTCCGTAGAGCGTGTGGGCTCTGCGATTGACATAGACGTCAATAGTTCTTGGTTGGGGAAAGGGGCCACCATGAATGCGTTGCGTAAGAGTGAACTCGTGGGCTCGCGTATGAGTCCTTCGTGCCGTCGTGACGATGCTGCTATCTGCTTTGTAGGATCGGGACAGCAATTTTCGGAAACCGTTCTGCGTACAGTCGACGCAGAGATTTCGCCGGCTAAAAGCCTGCGGCTCTCTGATATCGACGCCGTGCGGGACGAAATGAATCCGGACGGGCGCTTTGATGGTGTGGGCCATCTTTGCACGCTTGTTGCGGATGAAACCTATGCCGAGGCGTTGATCGCTTTGGCGCAGGAACCAAACTCGCTATTCTCGCGGGTGAAATTCGTCATCGCTTATGAGGACGAAGAGTTTGGTCGTGCGCTGATGGAACGCCACGGCGTGCAAATCATCAATAAACAGATCAGCGTGCTGCCGATGAACGTCAATCTGACGACTTGGCTTTTGATCCTGCGGATGGTGGTGTCTGGGGGGCATTATATCCCGCCGGCTCTGGCGCGCTGTCGCCCGTCCAACCCGCATTTGCCGGGGATGAACGGTTTTGACGCCGGCCCGGGGATTACGTCGCTCAATGGCGAACGTCCGGTCACCGGTCTGACGCCGCGCGAAACTGAGGTCTTGGGAATGCTCGCATCGGGGCAGGCCAACAAGATCATCGCCAATCAACTCAATCTGTCCGAGCATACGGTGAAGCTGCATATCCACCGTATTATTGGCAAATTGGGCGTCTCGAATCGCACC
Source organism: Thioclava sp. (assembly GCF_048263065.1). Classification (NCBI taxonomy): domain Bacteria; kingdom Pseudomonadati; phylum Pseudomonadota; class Alphaproteobacteria; order Rhodobacterales; family Paracoccaceae; genus Thioclava; species Thioclava sp. Next base: position 10,490 of record NZ_JBLXEM010000011.1, on the reverse strand, counting down.
GAGGCGGCGATTTGGTTTCATCGCAATGGCGGCGCCTGAGGGTCCGCCGGGCGCACCGCCGCCAGAGTTTGATACATTCCTGATGCAGATCGGGCGGATCAACTACGCTTGGACAAATACCGAGAGTTTGTTGATTCACCTGATCGCAGGACTTGCGCAGACCGATAAAGAGACGGCGGTGATCTTGCACCTCACGCTGAACACGACTCGGGCGCGTCTTGATCTGGTGGAGCGTCTGGCCAAGCGCAGCGCTTGTCCGGTTCCACCCGAGGCGCGCGCTCGAATTCTCAAAGTCGCAGGCCGGATGAAGAAAGTCTCTGGCCTGCGCAATCATTACAACCATTGCCTATATGCCTTTGATGCAAGCGGCGGCCCGGTGCGCACGATCCAAATGCGTATCGCGGATCGCAAGACCAGCTTGCGCATCGGTGAAGAGGCTGTGCTCGATCGCGCCTCGCTGGACGATCTGAACGCAGCGCTCGTCGAACTGGGGGCGCTCAATACCGAGATCTGGGCGATTGTGGCGCAATACGGGATGCCCGTGTAACGGCGCCCCATCGTGATAACGCGAAAGCGGCGGGCTATGAACCCGCCGCTTTCGTTTGTTTTCCGGGGGCGGTGCCTAGCGCGGCTCGGCGCGCAGCCCCTTGATGATCGCCCAACACATCACAAGCAGCACCACCGTAAAGGGCAGGCCGGTGGAAATCACCATCGCTTGCAGCGCGCTTAGGCCACCGCCGACCAGCAGCACAATCGCCACTGCGCCTTCAAATGTCGCCCAGAACACGCGCTGGGGCACCGGTGCGTCGACCTTGCCGCCCGCCGTGATCGTGTCGATCACCAGCGATCCGCTATCGGACGAGGTCACGAAGAACACGATCACCAGCACAATCGCGATCACCGAGGTGATTGACGACAGCGGCAGACCTTCGAGCATCGCAAACAGCGACAGCGGCGGATTGTAGCTGTCGATCACCTGCGCCTTGACCGCCGAGGTTGCCGGGTCAGACAGCACTTGGTCAATCGCCACGCCGCCAAATACGGCCATCCACAACACGCAGACCAGCGAGGGGATGATCAGCACGCAGGTGATGAATTCCCGCACGGTGCGCCCGCGCGATACCCGCGCGATGAACATGCCCACGAAGGGTGACCAGCTGATCCACCACGCCCAGTAGAACGCGGTCCAGCCATCGCGGTAGCTGTCATCGGTGCGCCCGATCGGGTTTGACAGCGGAATGATCTCTTGCGCGTAGGCCAGCAGACCTTTGCCGAAGTCTCCCATGATCGCCAGGGTCGGCCCTGCAAACAGCACGAACAGCAACAGCAGCGTCGCGATGCCCATGTTGATCTCGGACAGCAGTTTGACCCCGCCATCAAGTCCGCGCAGCACTGAAAACAGCGCAATCCCGGTGATCACGGTGATCAGGATTACCTGCACTGTGATGTTGATGGGCACGCCAAAGACGTGATTCAGCCCCGCATTGGCCTGTTGCGCGCCAAAGCCCAGACTGGTCGCCAAGCCGAACAGCGTTGCAAACACCGCCAGAATGTCGATGACATGGCCGGTCCAACCCCAAATCCGTTCACCAAAAATCGGATAAAAGGCCGAGCGGATCGTCAGCGGTAGACCCTTGTTATACGAAAACAGCCCCAGCGCGAGCGCCACAACCGCATAGATCGCCCAGGGGTGCAGACCCCAGTGATAGATTGTCGCGGCTAGCCCCATCGCCTTGGCGCGGTCCACATTGGCCGCAATGATATTGCCATCGGCATCGAATGGCGAAGGCGTGCCCAGCGGGCTTGAGATCGCCATGTGATAGACCGGCTCCAGCACGCCAAAGAACATCAGGCCAATGCCCATGCCAGCGGCAAACAGCATAGCAAACCAACCGATATAGGAATAATCGGCGGTCGCATCCTTGCCGCCCAGCCGGACCTTGCCCCAAGGGCTGACGATCAGGAACAGGCAGAACAGCACAAAGAAATCGGCCGAGGTCAGGAAGAACCAGTCAAAGGTCGAAGTCAGCCAGGGACGCAATGCGCCAAAGATTTCGCCCGCCTGTTGGGGCAAGGCTAGCGCGTAAAACACAAAGGCCATGACCGCTAGCGCGGAGACCATGAAAACCGGGTTGTGAATGTCAAAGCCGATCGGCCCAAGCGAGCCCTCGACGTTGTCCTGACCGATCTCGTAATCGGTGTCGATAAGTTGGGTGTCGCCCTCGGGGGCGGGGATGCCCTGACTTTCGTCGGCTTCGGCCATGCGGCGTCCTCCTTGTTATTGCAGTTTTTCGTTATTGTTGACGGATCGGGGGCGCAGCTTAGGCGCGCACCAGAAATACCGAGGCTTTGGAATGCGTGGCCAGATGACCGCCATGCGAGGCCCAGACGTAATCGGCCACATTGGGCAGATGGGTCGCCATGATCACCAGATCGGCGTGCAATTCCTGCACAGCATCGGCCAGTTTGTGGTTGAGATCGACCGCCGGATCATGGGCGACAATCGTATGGCCCCGCGCCGTTAGCCCGTGCATCGCCGCCTCGGAGGCTGCAAATTGCGCAAGCTTTTCAGAATATTCCTCGGGGGTGTGGGCAACTGCGCTAGGCTCGTTTCCAGTCACGCCGACATAGGTGATCTGCGCGCCGTATTTGCGCGCAATATCAGCCGCAATCGTAAGCGCTTTGGTCAATTTGGCCACGTGGCGCAGGTCCACTGGCACCATGATCTCGTTAAACATCTTTCCCCCATGGCTGTGTTTTCACAGTTCGCTGATGGGGAAAAGACTAGGGCACTAAATCGGTTAGGTCCAACCAAAAGCTAGATTTTTTAGCTGGGGCGTGGGCTGGTGGTTAGGTGATAGCGCACCAGTTCCAGCGCGCTAAGCACATGAATGCGATCTGGGGGCGTTGCCATTTTGGGCTCCATCAGGCCAAGATTGAGGCCCATTTCGCCAGGATAGCGCATGACTTGCGCGGTGGATTGTTGCACATCCAGAGCGGTTTGGGCGCTGTCCCGAGGACTGGCCGGATCGATATGTTCCTGATGCACGCCAAATCTGTTCTGCGCCGCCGCGACCCGGTCCTGACCGCCCGCAAACATATGGGGGCAAGCGGCATAAAAGATTGCATCGGCGGGGAGCTGCGTGGTCACCCCTGCCGCGTTTGCATCCACGTGGGCAGCGTCGGCGGCCTTGATCCCGGTGGTGCGGGCCTGCGATGCCCCGCCATGCTCAATCTCAAATCCAAAGACGATAAAACCAAGCGCGGCAATCCGCCCGTTCATCGAGTGAAACGGCGCTGTGCGGCGCGGGGTCTCGATTCGAGCATTCGTGTTTCGCCCAGTCATGCGTCACCTACCTTTGACGCAATCAAGATATCAAGGGAGTACCACGACCAAACCCGTGATCCGGCAAGAGGGCTGAATGTCACACTCCCGTCACGTTTACGTCAGGGGAAGCGGACGAAATGTGAGGGCTCAGCGCATCTTAAGCGCAAGTTCACGCGCGGTTTTCAATATCAAATTCAGGATGCAACTGCCGACCCAAGGCTTCGGCCAACGCATCGGGCAGGGTCGGTTTGGCAAAGACCATCACCTCGGGCAGGGTGGACTGGAACGCCAGCGGAAGCCGTTCGGCGGTGTTCACGATCACTGGAATATGGCGCGCGCTCAGCTCACCCACCAGCGCCTCGGAATTGCCGTCCAGCAAGTTCATATCCAGCACCGCCGCATCAACCTGATCGCTTGCGCACAGTCGGCGCGCATTGGCCAGCGTCGCGACAGGACCAACTACCGTGCCGCCCGCTTCTTCGATAGAGTAGGCGATGTCATAGGCGATCAACATCTCGTCTTCGGCCACAAGGACTTTGCAGCCTTGAAGCCAGCAATTCTTGGGCTCAATATACATTGGGTTACCCCTTAATCAATTCCATTGGCACGCGGATATGTGCAAGGAACCCATCAGAGGGCCATTCGGTTCCATATTCCCCGCGCAACTGGCCGTGAATGGTCATGTCGATCAGGCGATTGCCAAAGCCAGTAGGCTGTGGCGGTTCATCGCGCGTCGGACAGCCGGTTTCGCGCCAGTCAAAGGCCAGCACCGCACCCTCATCCCCCGCCTCGATCTGCCAACTCAGGTCTAGCTTGGCGCCCTCATGCGCAAGCGCGCCGTATTTCACCGCATTGGTCGCAAGCTCATGCAACACCAGCGCGAAATTCGTCGCCCCCGCCTGATTGAGCACCACCGCAGGCCCCGTCAGCACAAGGCGCGGATCTTGCGCATTGGAGTAGGGTGCCAGAATGGCGTGGATCAGTTCGGCGAAATCGACCTCGCCGCGAAAGCCGGTTTCTAGCGTGGCGGTCGGGCTAACCAGATCATGAGCGCGCGCCAAGGCGTTGATGCGCGCGCGCAATCCCTTGGCCATCGCATCGGGCGAGGCGGCATGGCGCGCCGTCATCCCGATCAAACCCGACATCATTGCAAACAGGTTCTTGACGCGGTGGTTCATCTCGCGCGCCAGCATCTCACGGGCCTGCGCAAGCGTGCGCTCATCGGTGACATCGCGCAGATAGATTAGCAGCGTGCCATTTTCGGGAAACAACCGCGCTTCAAGGATGCGGTCGTCATAGCCCATAAAATCAGCCGTTTGGGGCCGCGAGGTCGCGCGCGCACTTCGAAACGCGGTTTCGATATCAGTGCCTTTGAAATGCGGGAAGGCCTGCCAGAAATTGGCGCCCATCAACGCATCCGCCAGTTGCGCTCCAAAGGCACCATGCACCCTCTCGCGCAGCACGCTGTTGAAATAGCGCACGCAATCCGTGGCATCGAGTTCAAGAATCCCGTCGCGTGTCACCTCGTGGAAATGCGCCAGCCGCGCGGTGCTTTCATGCGCCTCGCGTTCAGCGCGTTTGCGTTCGGTGACGTTGAGCAGCGTGGCAACCGCCAGCGGCGGGTCACTCTCGATCCGGCGCGCGGAAATCAGCAACTCATGCGGCCTGCGACCGGGTTGTCTGATTGTGACTTCTTCGGCGGTGATCACCTCATTGTGCAAGGCCGCGCGGTTCAGCGGCAGTGCGTCATGGCTATAAAGCCGACCCGCGCTGTCAAATGCATGCATATCGGGGCGATTTAGGTCGCCGGTTTCATCGCTTCCCAGACCCATAAAAGAGCGCGCAGTGCTATTTATATCGACTAGACGCCCGGTTCCCGCCTCGGCCAAAGCGACCCCGACCGGCATTTGATCAAGGATTGCGCGAAACACGTCATGTTCGTGCTGCGCGAGGTTGGTCTGACGGCGCAGCCTGATTTCAGCTTCGACCCCGGCGGCAAGATCAAGAAGGGTCTCGTGATCCTCATCGCTCCAGACGCGCGGCTCGTGCCCGATCACGCAAAACGAACCCAGCACATCCCCCTCAACCGAGCGCAGCGGCACCCCGAGATAGGCGATCACGTCCATATCTTTGACCGCGCCATTGTTGGCCACCCGCAGGTCTTGGCGCGCATCTGCAACCCGAAACGTGTCGTCGTTTTCCACGACATGGCGACAGAATGAATGGCTGAGCGGCGTTTCCCGACTACCCAGACGGGCCGGATCAACCCCGGTTTGCGACAGCAGGAACTGGCGCGTTTCATCCACCAGCGACACTAGCGCAACCGGCGTGCCTACGATGCGCGTCGCCAGCCGGGTAGCACGATCAAACGCCTCCTCAGCCGGAGCGTCCAACAGCCCGGTCTGATGGAGCGCGCGCAGGCGCCGCGTGTCAGTTATGGGCGACAGACTTGGCCCATTCTCGGAGGTTAGATCGTTCTTCATGTACTCAATACGCCGCAGCAAGCTGGTTGGGCCATCTTAGGCCAGTTCTATGACCTGAAACTTACGGCTTTCCCAGTGTCATACGACATATGTGTGAGCATAAATTCGATCGCGGGGCAATTGCAGACCTATGACTAGTAATTTACGGTCACGATAACGGAATCGCTATAGGTGCCCAGATGCCCGGTTTGCCCTGCATGCAAGCGGCCGTAAACGGGAAAATGCTGATTGCTGCCGCTGCCTGTTCCACTGGCGGATTGCGCGGGCGTTTGCCCCCAAGGCTGGCTGCGGGCGCTGTCTCGATACAGCCCGTAATCCAGCGAATAAATCGTATTGCGCATCTTTCGATGGCCGGGATCTGACACGCCAGAGCCTGTGCCCATGTCCATTGTGATCGAGTACGGCGTGTTTTGCGAACAGCTTACATCGACCGACGCCGTCGCATCCACATTGCTGTTGATTGCCGAACTCAACTGGCCAAAATCCATCGGGCTGACCGACAGTTCGCAGCTTGCAGTGACATCCGCAGACACGTTGAAATCGCCGCCAGCGGCAGTTTGACTTAGCGCGCCTGTGCAGCTTCCTGTGCCATAGCTGATCGAGAAATTCCCCGCGCCGGAAAATTGCGACTCGTAGTGACCGGTAGGGGTGGCGCTACCCGTGCTGAGCAGACGGGCATAAATCGGCACCGTCGCATCGCCAGAGCCAATGCCCAACACTGCCCCGTTCAGCAAGATTGCCACGGGAACGGTGACAGTATTAAGCGGCGCGCCGGTCAGATTGGTGGCACTTGCCGAAAGCTGATAGGACAGGCGGTCGCTCGAACTGCCCGTCATGTAGCGCGGGGTATTCCCGCCGCCTGCGCCGCCCGATCCGGGGCCAAACGTGACGCAGACGGTGAGCACATTGACCAGTCCACGGCAGCTGATCTTAAGCGAACCCGAGCTTTGATTGACCGCCCCGGCGCGCAGCGAAACCGAGCCGAAATCAACATCGCTCATCACTGCGTCGCATGTTGCCGCGCTGGCCGACCCAGCACTCATCGTCAGCGCCAGCATCAGCGGGGCGACCAGCGCGACAAGGCGCGTGGCGTATTTGCTCCGCATGCTCATTGGCACACCACCGGATCAATCACATCTTGCACATCGCCGCTGGCGTGGAAGGCGAATTTTGCCTTGCAGGTTCCTCTGTCCAACTCGGCGCGCAAGCTGTTAGTGGCGCTCGCGTTTTCAAGCCAAGTCTGACCGTCATAGCCGACATAGGTATCGACGCCGCCCGCGACACGCACCAGCGTTCCGGCGGGCAAGACCGCGCCGCTGCCATCGCGCAGCACCGCGATCACGCCTGCCCCTTGCGAGCCGCGAAAATCGACATAGCGCCCTGATAGCCGCGCCGGGATCACATCGCTTGCGCTGAGGCCGGGCGAGCTGCCATCGGGGAAATCAGCGACATCCACTGATATGCGGTTGCGGTGGTAGGAATTGAGCCCCGCAATCAGCGCGCGCCCGTTGCGTCCGGTTTTCGCAACCGCACGGTTTTGCAACATAATCGGCATATTTGGCACTCCTGTATCGACGACGGCGAAGCTGTCATTCACCAGATTTCCTGCCGCAAGATGCCCGCCCGCCATGACCAGAGATCCGTCCAATTCTCCGCGCAGATAGGTCTGGCTTTCGGTTTTTTGCACCTCGCCCGAAATCAACCCCAGACGTCCGCGATATTGCGCCTTGGCGCGCAGCGCGGTCTGGCCTGATTGCTGGCCTGCCTGCGCGAGATATCCGAAATCGCCGATCTCGTCGCGCACCGGGCGGGACCATGTGACATCGCGGGTCTGGCGCCCGCTGGAACTGGTATAGGCGGCGGTGCGCACATAGCTGCGCTTGCCCAGTTTCAGCGACAGCCCCATCGAAATACGCGTGTCATCATCGGTGAAATCATGTGAGCCAGACACGCTCAGCGCGCCGCGACCACCTGCTAAAGGCATCGCGTAGCTGGCCGATACCAGCCGATCATGGGAATTGCTGCGCTTGGAGCGCACATAAGACAGCCCGACGCGATTGGCCTGTGCTGTAACTGGGATCGAAACGCTGATCACGTCCTGCGCGCGCGCCGTTTCCAGCAACGAGGCCGAACTCACCAGCGCGCTTGCGCCCAGATACGCAACGCCTGTCACATAGGCCAAATCCGCATACCCCGCATCCGAGCGCGAACTGCGCGCGTCAATATCCACCGGGCCGATTTGCGTGGACACACCGATCTGCCAGAAATTGCCCGAATGCCCGTTATACCGGCTACGCGCACCGGCAAGCGACACCTCGCCTAGCGCTAGCGGGACCGCCGTGAATCCGGCTCCGATCATCTGAAAATCCTGCGTCGTGGTGGCGTAACCCTCAACGGTGATCGCATGGCTCAGCCCGTAGCGCAGACTGGCCGACAGGATTGTGCTGGCGTCATAGGCGGCGTTATCAAGCCCATAGGCTTGACGCGCATGTCCGGCAGACAGGCTCCAATCGGCCATGCCCTTTTTGATCAGGTTGGCCGAGGAAAAGAACGACACTTTCTTGCGCTTGGTGCGCCCGTCATCGCCCGTCACCACGATTTCGGCGTCCCCCGAGCCGGTATTGACGGGAATATCCTCAAGCCGGAACGGTCCGCTATTGAGAGAGCCGCTATAGACACGATTGTTTTCGATAAACACATCGACCGAGGACGGCACTGCCGCCGCCCCCGCAAAGGACAGCCGCTGATCGGTCACCAGATCAGAACGCAGTGAAAAATCGCGGCGAAGCTGCACGCCGCCCATGCGGATCGGACGCATCCAATTCGGGCCGCGGGTGGTGAAATCGCCAACGCTCATGGTCACCGCCCTGCTTGGCGCGTGATATTGCCACGTGGTTTCCTCGCGCACGAAACGGCCGCCGGGCGTGGTGCCGGTCTGGGTCAGGATCGGGCGGGAATAGCTGCCGGTCGAGCGCAGCGTGCCAAAGGGCGAAAAGATCCAGCCGTCAAATGCGCCCGCGACCGTCGAACTGCCCGCGCCATTGGCCACGCTGATATGATCCAGCGTCAGGGCGTAATTTAAAACCGCGCCCCAGCTTTTCTCAGGCGCCTCATAGTCGGGCGCGCGCGCAGCCGAAATCACATCGGGTAGCAGCGCGCGGTTTGAGGCCGACATATACACCCGCTGCTCAGAGGCGTCATAGCGATAGCTCACACCGGGCAGCGCGCTGAGAGATACCTCATCGCCCAAGCCCGCAGGAACTGCGATGCCAACCTGCTTTAGCTCGGATCGGGGGGAGGACATATTCTCGCCCTCCAACCCGGCATTGAACTGCGCAATCAGCGCGGCGTCGCGCCCGTTCACCGTCACCGCCAGATACAGTGGCATGCTTTCGACGCCGTTCGCCTGAATATTGGCGTTGGCTTGTAGCTCGGTGCGGGTTGTTTGTGCGAACGCAGCTACGCCCGACGCCATCAATACACTTAACGCGATCGAAAGAATTGGGTGATTGGTCATGCTTCGCCCCTTTCGTGGGGCTCGCGCGGGACAGAACCGCCCGCGAAAGCCGTCACCGGGTTGTGGCGCTTACGAAAAGCACAGCGGAACCGATTGGCGCACTTGCAGTTTCACGGTTTGGCCGCGCTGCTCGGGGCCGGGCAGACGGTCGATCAGCACGCGATAGCATTCCTGCCCGCGCGGCTTTTTCTTGCTGGTGCGCATGATACGCACCGTCAGTTCCTGACGCGGGCCAAGCTTGGCCATTGGCGGCGAGACCACGACATCACGCGTTGCGGAATAGCGATTAGGGTCGGTTCCCTTTTTCCATTTCACAACGCGCAACTGCACCAGAGATGCATCGCGCCCGCCGGCCTTGACGGTCAGCATGGTCTGATTGGAATGGATTCCGTCAAGGCGTGTCGGCGATACCGAAACGCTGCCCGCTTGCACGCTTGGCGCAACTGCCAGCAGTGGCAAGGCGAGGGCAAGTGCGCGCAGCACCGACGGTTTTTGAATCTGGGTCATAGCTCTACCTCGTTGGGGTCGTTTATTTTTGTTCAGTCTTTAGGGGTGGCCCGCCGAGGCGGGCCACTCGCCTTAGTAATTCATCGTTACGGTGATCGTGTCGGCATAGATTCCGGTTTGGTAATTGCCCTTGGGCACCGTGCCGTAGACCGAGATCGTTTGTGCGACGGCCGCGCTTAGATCGCCCGACCAAGCGTCACCGCCGATTGCGATCTCTCCGGTGTGATTGGCTTGCGTATAGACTTTGTAGGGCACCGTATCGCTTGCGGTCGAGATCATCTCGCGCACGCCGCCGCTGGCATTATTGCCGCCGTCAAGCGTGACCGACACGCCCGTATGGCTGGACGTGCACGCGATTACGACGGACCCGACGGTGGTTTCAGTTGTGTCTTTCGAGGTGTCGATCGTGGCGAAGGCCAGCGGCAGTGCCGAGGTAAACACGCAGGTGTCAACCACCGTGGCCGAAACGCCAAGGGTGGTGGTTGCTTGTTCAGCTGCAAGCGTCGGGGAGGCGCAGATCCCGGCGGCAATGGCGAGGAGCGAGAGCTTGATAGGTGTGAAACGCATTGGTGTGTCTCCTAGGGTCAGGATGCATTGATTTCGACACTCAGTTCTGATTCACGGCTCTGCAAAAGGGAGCGGTGATATGAGTGAT
>NZ_JBLXEM010000010.1:0-97518 GCF_048263065.1 Thioclava sp. | reverse complement strand
GTTCGGCGAGCGCTTCGACGCTTGAGTATCTGAAACCGCATGGGCCGGGCAAGATACACAAAGTTCATGACACTCCCCAGTCTTGGGGTAACGAGGACCAAAAAGCCAAAGCACATGCTCGCAAACAACGGCTCAAGCAAGCCAATACCCAAAAGGGCGAAGAAGACTGGACGGTCAACAAAGCGGTGCATTTCAATGAATGGGCCAACTTCAGTCCGAACGACTTCAAGCCCATTGTCCAGGCGTTCAAGGATCTTCTTGCCTGCGCGCAATGCGATGACTGCGGATCATGGCTCTACATCACGCCCAAAAGCATTTCTCCAGAGGGACTCCGATGTTCTTGCAACCTTGTGAACTTAAACCTCAAGCAAAAACCTAAGTAACCACACAGTCATCTAAAGATTGTTTGGCCAAACGCAAAAAACAAAGTCTGCTTCGGGCACTTTATCATGATTTTCTCGCACCTGCGGCGAATGTCGACTTTCCGCCCATTCTGTTGAAAAACTCGACTACAAGCCCAAGAAGCCGCGTTTGATGGGAAGCGGTTCCGTTTCTTCGCGGCGGAGATCCCAGAAGCCGGCATTTTCTACGGCCGCGCGGAACAATGTTTCATCTGCGGATCAGCCACAGGCCGCAGCATGAGTTTTTCAACGGAATCCGCCCATACTGATTTTCTCGGCCTGTTCACTCGACACAAGGAATGTCTCGAGTGAACTGCGCCCAATCCAAACGCATACTTCAGTCGGAGGAGGCTGGACGAAACCCGATCCGCTTTCATACCATTTTCCCATGCTCAGGACCTAAAATCCTCAGCTGCAGAGCTTCGATTGCCGGACGCATAAGGGCAGGCGGGGTGGGTTTGTGATAAACTTTTTCGTGAACATCGCGACCTTCGTGGCCAACGATATCCCGGATGATCTTGTCGTTGACCTCAGCCTGCTCAAGAGCATTTTGAACATAGTGACGGAAGCTTTGGAACGACAGCGCCGCGCTTTCGAGACCTAGCGTGTCGTCGATGACCTGGCGCATCCGGCGACCAAGCTTACGACCGTGCTTGCCGGATTTAGGTTCGCGAAGGTCTGGAAACAGATCGGGATGGCCGTCGCGTTGGATCTTGGCAACGTGATCAAGGAAGCCTAACGCGATCAGGCGCGAGTGAATCGGCACGATGCGACGCGAGGAGAGTGTCTTGATCCGACGCTGTTCGGTTTCGACGATGGAGATGCAGGGAATTCCATCGAACTCTATGATGTCGTCCGGGGTGAGGCCCGAAATCTCCTCACGCCGCGCCCCGGTTACGGCGGCAATTATCGGGCACCAATAGAGCCCGTTGCGATACACCCGTTTCCCGGGACGAGTCTGGTAATACTCGGATTCAGAGCCAGTCCAAACGGGGCCGCTGAAGAGCTGATCAAGTTGGGCAGGGGTAAAGGCGTCTTTCTTGTCGCTCTCTCGCACCGTTTCCTTGCGGCGCAACTTGCTGGGGTCGAGGCGTGGGTCGAGTGCAAAACCCTCATCTGCGGCCCAAGAGGCGACTTGGCTGAGATGATCGAGATGGCGGTTAATGGTGCCGGTTGAGAGCCCGATCTTGTCGGGCGGCAAAGTTGCCGCACGAGACATAATCTCTGCACGGCTGGCGTCGCGGTCTGAGGGGCTCTTTCCCCAGCTTTTCGGAATCTTCTGCAGCGCCGCGCGAAAGGCGGTTGCATCAGTCTGGCGGATTTCGCGAATGTCCGTGATGCCGCTCAGAAGGGTGAAGATCTCGCCGAAACTGCGATACTGGCGCAGGGTCTTCTCCTCAATGCCTTCTTCGCGTTTCATCGCGATCAAGCGTTCGATAACAGCGGCAATGGTCGGGTCGAGGCGCGGGGGCGGGGGAGTGGAGAGAACGTGCGGCACCTCGCAAGTTGCACTTGCCGTCGGCGCAGAGGGCGTGTGCCCGAGAAGCGCGGATGGAGCCTGCGAAGACAGCGCATCCGCGAGTGTTTCCATCGGTTCCAACGCAGCCTCGTGACCCGCCCAGGCCGCACGCTTGCCCGAGATCAGCAAATTCATCAGTGTCACGAGTTCGAAGGCAGAGACGGTCTCCCGTCCGGTAAGGTCCTTAAACTCGCGTGCGACGATGCGGCGCCGGCTTTCGCTCGTCAGGTCGCGGCGAAACAATTTGATGTTTGAGAGCACCAGATCTGGCGTGCCTTCAGGTGCGTGGCTGTGCAGCCCGGCCTGCGCCAAATGCGCCCATGCGCTGCGCGCTGCGTCGTCATGGCGCGCGTCATCCTGCGGATCGTCTGAATCAAAGCGCCGCAACATCTGGAGCTTTTCGATCTTTTCCCGCTCGCGGCGGATCACATCGGATAACCAGGCGCGCGCCTCCTCCGCAGTGATTTCTGTCCTGATGATGTCATCCATAATGTCGTCGCTTTCCGCACTGATCCTGCGTGCAAGAATAATCGCAACACGTCGATCCGTCGTCCCCAGAGAGAGCTTCAGATCAACGATTTTTGTGGAAAACGTCCGGATTCGGCGGCGCCATTGATAGGCGGAACCGCGGCGGGAAAGGTGGAGCTGGCCGTGCATTGTCTCGCGTCGTCCTGTCTTCGGACGGATCGGCACAGAGAGGAGGGGATGGAACACCCCAATGCCACACCTACGAAGCCAAAACAGGCATTTCGTAGCAAAATCAACACCTTGAAGATGAAGATGGCTCCGGCGGTAGGGACCGATTTTCTGTCTTTTAACTACTGAAATCAAAGGAAAATTTTCCTCAGACTCCAGAATGACTCCAGCGGTGTGCACCACTCTAGCCATCTGTTTGTGCACTATTTGGTGCACAATCGCAATAGAAAAAAGGTCATGCGAGGACGCCGCGCAAGCATGCGCTATGAAGCCGCCTGCTCTGGTGTTTTTCTCAAACGGGCAGGGGCGTTTTGCGTCAGCTTTGCGAGCAATTCCGCGTTCTCGTTCATAACAGCCTCTGCCGTGTCGCCCTCGCTGACGACGGCATCGTTCATAGAGGATCTGAAGACCGGCCCAAAGGAGCTGCGTTCAACCGTTCTCTCTGAAGCTGAGGAGGCGACGATCGTCGCATTCTGACGCCACACGCTGCTGCCGCTGGATGATTGCCTCTATGCTCTTCAGCCATCGATTCCGCATCTAACCCGACCGGCACTGCATCGTTGCCTTCAGCGGCACGGCATCTCTCGCCTGCCGGATGTCGAGGGAGGCCGCATTCATCGCTGGACGGGAACCCCCCCGATCAGGCATATCTCAACACGCCCAAACCAATCCCGGTCGCGGCATAACCAAGCAGGAAATCCACTTACGAAACGGCTCGAAACTGTTCAAACAAACCGAGCTAACTCTGAGATACGTGCGACACTTGGATTGTGAACTATTCATTGACGCCCTCGAGGTTATCGCCCGAAGCGGCGGAAGGCGGAGCTATGAAGTTTCGCGAGAAACACATACGTCCGATCATTTTGGGGGTGCAATTTTACATACTCTGAACCCCAAATGAACGTGAATGCGATGATGGACCTAGTGCCTCTGCTGGCGTAACACTCAGCGCAAAGAGTTCACTGAGGCGAAGAATTTCATGCATGTAATTGTGACGGTCAACTCGGCATGGAATATTCTCAATTTCCGTCGTCCTATGGTCGAGGCGCTGATCTCGGCCGGGCATGAAGTGAGTGTTCTCGCACCGCGCGATGACAGCTGTGCCGCGCTTCAAGCTTTGGGCTGCCGGTATCTGCCGCTCGACATGAACGTCAAGGGACTAAACCCGATTGATGATTTGAGGCTGATGGCACGCTATCGGCGGATTTTTCGTCGTGAGCGCCCGGATGTCGTGTTGAGCTATACGATCAAGAACAACCTGTTCGGGGCGCTGGCCGCGCGGATGACCGGAACGCCGTTCTTGCCCAATGTGACGGGGCTTGGCACCGCCTTTCTTTCGGGAGGCGCGTTACAACGACTGGCTGAGGGGCTGTATCGCGCGGCATTCTCCCGTTTGCCTGTAGTTTTTTTCCAGAATAGCGATGATCGCGACCTGTTCGTCGCACGCAGTCTGGTGCGGCCTGATCAAGCGCGGCTCTTGCCCGGGTCGGGGATCGACCTTAACCGCTTTGCGCCAGCCGATTGGCCTCGCGCAGGTGCTCAACCTGCTTTTCTGATGATTGCACGGCTGCTGCGCGACAAGGGCGTGTTGGAATATGTCGAGGCCGCGCGAAGCATCCGGGCGGAATATCCGCAGGTGAAGTTTCGGCTGCTTGGGGCGACGGGTTCGGAGAACCGCACAGCAATTGACGCACCGACCGTGCAGTCTTGGGTCGATGAGGGTGTGATCGACTATCTTGGCACAACTGATGACGTGCGCCCCGAAATCGCACAGGCGCATTGCGTTGTTCTACCTTCATATCGTGAAGGCGCGCCGCGCACGCTGATCGAGGCGGCCGCGATGGCGCGACCGGTGATTGCGACTGACGTGCCCGGCTGTCGCGCGGTGCTCGACGCTGATCTGTCAGGCTATCTCTGTGCGCCGCGCGATGGGGCAAGTCTCGCCGAGGCGATGCGCCGGTTTCTGGCGCTTTCGCCACAAGCCCAGCAAGCGATGGGGCAGGCGGGTCGGGACAAGATGGTGCGCGAGTTTGACCAAGCGATTGTGGTATCGCGATATCACGACGCAATCAGGGAGCTGACGGGAGGGCGCTAAGATGGAGACGGCGCTGTTCATCCTCTCGAAGCTGGTCGGGCTGGCGCTGCGGGTCGAAACCTGGCTGGTGATCTTGGCGCTTCTGAGCGCGCTTGGCCTCTTATTGCGACGGCAACGGCTGGCCTTGGGGGCAAGCCTGTCGCTACTGGTTGCGCTCATCGTTCTCAGCTTGTTGCCACTCGGCGATTTGCTGATGCAGCCGCTAGAACGGCGGTATCCAATTGATCCACCGCTAAGCGATGTTGCCGGGATCATCGTCCTGGGCGGAGCCGAAGACGCGCCGCGAAGCGCTTATTGGCATCAGATGCAGTTGAACCAAGGCGCCGAGCGTTTTACGGCCGCTTTGGCGCTCGCCCGCCGGTTTCCTCAAGCGAAAATCGTGTTCACCGGTGGCAGCGGTCGCCTGCGCGATCTCGCCAGTAATTCTCCGCGAGAGGCTAGCGTCGCAGGGGCGTTCTTTCGCGATCAGGGAGTGCGAGCGGAGCGGCTATTGGTCGATGCCAAAGCCCGCAACACGAGCGAGAATGCGCGCAACGCGTTGGCTCTTGCGCGACCAGTGCCGGGGAGCCGTTGGGTGTTGGTGACCAGTGCTTTTCACATGCCGCGCGCGATGAGCAGCTTCGAGAGGGCAGGGTGGCAGGGGGTGTTGCCGTGGCCAGTGGATTTCCGCAGCGGTCGGTTTGTTGATGATATCGCGTGGAGCCTGCCTGATCATCTAGACGTGCTCGACACAGCGATCCGCGAATGGGTGGGTGTTGTGGCTTATCGCTTCTTAGGTCGTTGAGCGTCAGGCCATGCGTAAGGCATCAGCTGGCACGGCCACGCGTGTCTGCCCGCCCAGCAATTCCATAAGCAACCAGACCCGGCGATCGGGGTCGATTTGCTCGATGGTCGCGACAAAATCGGTGAATGGTCCAGAGGTCACATGCACCGTGTCCCCCTTTGCAAACTCCGCTTGCGGGCGCAGACAAAACTCGGCATCGCAGCGCTTAACGATCTGGGAAATCAGCGCCGCAGGAACCGGGCGCGGCATGGGGCCGAAACTCACGATACGGCTAATCCCCCGTGTTGCATTGACCTTGCGCCAATGCCCTTTCTCGGGATCGAAGGAGACGAAGATATAACCGGGAAAAAGCGGGCAACGGCGCGTCTCGAAGCGGCCAGCCCGGCGGATAGTGCGATCTTCAGTGGGCAGGAAGCAGCCAAAACCCTGCCGCTCTAGATGGGGCTGCGCGATGGCCCCGCTATTGGGCTTTAGTTGTGCAAGAAACCACGGGGCGCTGTTCGTCAAAATGTTCATATCAAAAACCGCTCAATTATGAGCGAGGTAGGTCTGATCCGAGCGGGAATTTCAAGGGCTAATTAGGTGATGGGTTTGAAATTTTCGTGACGTCTGATCTCAATGCATTCATAGGTTGCAAATGCTGCAATGGTGCGAGCTTGGTCTTTTCGCACGCGCAGCGCCATGCTAACGCTCAAATTTGAACACCCATGCTGAGTCGTTCCTACATTGCTATCCGAACCGACTCGAGGCCGCCTGAAGCGAGCGCTCGTGCGGTAGCCGTGGTTTCCCTTTGATCTGATGTCTACAACGCGCGACAAGCTACGCGAAGACGTGCATTTCCGGGTTCTGCGCCTCTTGCAGGACAACCCGGAAATGAGCCAGCGCGAGTTGGCCCGAGCAGTTGGTATCAGCACAGGCAGTGCCCATTACCTGCTTGGCGCTCTAGTGGAGAAGGGCCTGATCAAGCTCGGCAATTTCTCGGCCAATCCCGACAAACGCCGCTACGCCTATATTTTGACGCGCAAAGGCCTGGCCGAAAAGGCCGCGATCACGCGCCGTTTCCTGTCGCGCAAGATCGAGGAGTTCGAGGCGCTCAAAGCCGAGATCGAAGACCTGCGCGGGGATCTGAATGAGACAAACGACGCCCCTTCGTCGGCTAGATCGAAGACGGCAAGCGACGTCACGAGATGAGTGGTCGCTTCATCATTTCGCTCGACTTTGAGTTGCTCTGGGGCGTTCGGGATCATTCTGATCGCGAGGGTTACGGTAAGAACATACTCGGTGCTCGCGAGGCAATTCCTAGAATGCTCGACCTTTTCGCTGAAAACGAGATTCACGCGACATGGGCCACTGTTGGTTTTGCGATGTGCGCAGATCGTGATGAGCTGATGGCAAGTCTGCCTTCACCGGATGAGCAGCCACGTTATCGCAATCCACGTTTGTCAAATTACAGCTATCTTGATGAGGTCGGACCGGACGAAAGCCGGGATCCATTTTATTTTGGCGCATCGCTAGTTGAGCGGATAGCCCAAACCCCCGGTCAGGAAATAGGCACTCACACTTTATCGCACTATTACTGTCTTGAAGATGGCCATCAAACTAGGACCTTTGAGGCCGATTTGCGTGCGGCATGTTCCCTTGCCAAGACCCGAAACATTGAGATTAAATCGATCGTGTTCCCTCGCAATCAATATGCGCCGGAACATCTCGAAATATGCAGGCGGCACGGGGTTACATCATTTAGAGGGAATCCAACAAATTGGGCCTATCGTCCTGCTAAGGGTTCAGAGCAGACGCAGATACGCCGCGCGTTGCGGTTGGCAGATGCCTACACTGGGCTTTTGGGCGCTCACGCTGCCCGCGCGGAATCAGGCACATGCACCAATCTTCCCGCGAGCCGCTTCTTACGGCCTGCCAGCGGCAGGCTGGCACTATTTCATCCGTTGCACATTGGAAATATCAAGCGCGGTATGACCGTTGCGGCGAAAACAGGTGCGGACTATCACCTCTGGTGGCACCCACATAATTTCGGTAGGGATCTCGAAACTAATCTTGCGGGACTAGGCAGGCTGTTTGGCCACCTCACTAAGATTGGTGAAAAATATGGGATGCATTCGCGAACAATGGCGGATTGCGTGTGAGCGACCTTCGTGTCAGCATCGAAGGCGTTTCGCCCTCAATTCGCTCTGCCTATGAAGAAGCTGCACTCGGCCGCGCACTCTACGGAGAAGCGGCAATTGATTGGACTTTTTTAGGGAACAAGACACCGTTTTCGGTTGCAAGACAAGATGGCGAAGTTGTTGGTTTTTCCGCATACATTCGCTCCCAGATGAAGTTCGGCGAGAAGGTGGGCGCTGGCTATCAAGCGGTGGACTCATTCGTTTCCGAACGCGTCAGAGGCCGGGGAATATTCACGGCACTGGCGCGAGCCTATGATCAGCATGTTAGAGAAGTGAACGGCGATTTCATATGGGGGTTCCCAAACGATAACGCCGCTCCAGTTTGGTTCAATAAACTTGACTGGCAGAAACAAGGTCAAGTTCCATTTCTGATTAAACCTCTTCGGGCTGGCTATTTTCTTCGCCGCTTTCGGTTGCCTGGCGACTTTTCTATCGACCGAAACCAAGATCAAAATCTGGCCGAGATTGATCAATTCGGGGATTGGGCGGATGCGATATGGGAGCGCGTTTCGCGGCAAGTGATCTGCGCGACTATTCGCGACAAAAAATATTTGACACACCGACTTCTAAAGGCACCTAACCGATCAGACTATCGTATCGTGGCTGACACGGATTCAGCAGTAGGAGCATTTGCTGTGACTCGCGAGGCCGTGAAACACGGCGGGCGCATCGCTTATTTGATGGAAGCGTTAGGCGGCCAAACTTTACGCGATCTCTTGAATTCGGAAATGGGACGGCTTCGGACGAGAGGGGTCGAATTGGTGCTTGCTTGGGCATATCCGTGGTCTCCGAATTACAAAACTCTAAGGAAGTGCGGCTTCTTTCCGCTCCCACAAAAGCTTCGTCCGATCAATATCTGGTTCGGGACGCGCGCGTGCTCCTCGGCTGCGATAAGTGCAAACGACAAACAAAACTGGCACCTAAGCTATCTCGATAGCGACACCGTATGAGGGCTGATACTGATGCATGAGAAACCGAGAAAAGTCCTAATCACTGGAACCGCCGGTTTCATAGGCTTCCACCTCGCCAAGTTGCTGTTGGCCGAGGGCTTCCGCGTTCACGGCTATGACGGGATGACGGATTACTACGATGTCACGCTGAAGCAGCGACGGCATGCGACGCTGCTTCAGAACCCGAATTTTTCTGCGACCGAAGGGATGCTTGAAGACTCCGAGCTGCTAGACCGGATCGCGGATGACTTTGTCCCCGACGTGATCGTTCATCTGGCAGCCCAAGCCGGTGTGCGCTACAGCCTCGAGAACCCGCGCGCCTATATCGACGCGAACATCGTGGGCACGTTCAACGTCATGGAGGTGGCGCGCCGGCTTGAGGTTCAGCACCTGCTGATGGCCTCGACCTCCTCGGTCTACGGTGCGAACGAGGACATGCCCTTCACCGAGACCGAAAAAGCCGATACGCAACTTACGATCTACGCGGCAACCAAAAAAGCCACCGAGTCGATGGGTCACAGCTACGCCCATCTGTGGAACCTTCCCACGACGATGTTCCGCTTCTTCACCGTCTACGGAACCTGGGGGCGGCCCGATCTCGCGCTTTACAAGTTCGTGGATGCCATCCTCGATGGCCGCCCGATCGACATCTACAACCACGGCGATATGTATCGCGACTTCACCTATGTCGATGATCTCGTTCGCGGTATCCGCCTGCTGATTGACGCGGTGCCCGTGCGCCCCGCCACGCGCGAAGACATCCCCGAATGGGACAGCCTGTCGCCCGCCGCGCCGTTCCGGGTGGTTAATATCGGCAATTCCGACAAAGTGCGTCTGCTAGATTTCATCGACGCGATCGAAGAGACGCTCGGGCAAAAGGCGACCCGCAATTACATGGAGATGCAAAAAGGCGACGTTCCCGCGACTTGGGCCGATGCCACGCTTTTGCAGAACCTGACGGGCTATCGACCGCAGACAGATTTCAGGGACGGAATAGCACGCTTTGTCGAGTGGTTTCGCGAGTATTACGGGAAATGATCGGGATTTCATGCAAATGACAAGTAAAGCTACCCTCGCCATCATCGGTCTTGGCTATGTCGGCCTTCCGCTTGCCGTGGAATTTGGCAAACATAGTCGAGTGATCGGCTTTGACGTTAAGTCTGACCGTATCGCAGAGCTGTGCGGCGGAACCGATCATACGCGTGAAGTCTCGACCGAAGAACTGGGTGAGGCTACGCAGCTCGAATTTACCGACGACGCTACGAAACTGGCTGAGGCCAGCATTTTTATTGTCACCGTTCCCACCCCGATCGACGCCTACAAGCGCCCGGATCTGACGCCGCTGATCAAAGCCTCGCAAACCGTAGGCAAAGCGCTCAAGCGCGGGGATATCGTGATCTATGAGAGCACGGTTTATCCCGGCGCGACAGAGGAGGACTGCGTTCCGGTGCTCGAACGCGTGTCCGGGCTGAAGTTCAACGAAGATTTTTTCTGCGGCTACAGCCCGGAACGGATCAACCCCGGCGACAAGGAGCATCGCCTCACCACGATCACCAAGGTCACAGCAGGCTCGACCCCAGAGACCGCCGAGACTGTTGATGCGCTCTATGCCTCTATCGTAACCGCCGGCACATTTAAGGCCGAGAGCATTCGAGTAGCCGAGGCGGCAAAGGTGATCGAGAACACCCAGCGCGACCTCAACATTGCGCTGGTCAACGAACTCGCCAAGATCTTCAACAAGATGGGGATCGACACCGAGGCGGTGTTGCGGGCCGCTGGCACGAAATGGAACTTCCTGCCCTTCCGGCCAGGCCTCGTGGGAGGGCATTGCATCGGCGTTGACCCCTATTATCTGACCCACAAGGCCGAGGCGCTCGGCTATCATCCAGAGGTGATCTTGGCCGGACGGCGGATCAATGACGGGATGGGCGCTTATGTAGCGGGGCGGATGGTCAAGGCGATGCTCAAGCGCGAGATCCCTGTTCAGGGTGCCCGCGTGCTGGTGCTAGGCCTGACGTTCAAGGAGAACTGCCCAGATCTGCGCAACACGCGTGTGGTTGACGTGGTGAGAGAGCTTGCCGATTACGGGATGAAGGTCGATGTGCATGACCCTTGGGTCGATGCAGAAGAGGCGCAGGCGGAATATGGGATTGCCCCAGTGGCGATGCCGGAGTCGGGTGCCTATGACGGGGTGGTTCTGGCGGTCGCGCATAAAGAGTTCCGAGATATGGCTGACGGAACCTTGAGAGATTTCGGCAAAGCCAAGCACGTGCTGTTCGATCTGAAAAGTATACTGCCCGTCGATGCCAGCGAGGTGCGGCTGTGAACCATCTTCGAGCGCCCTTCGAGGTAGAAGGACCGCGACTGCGATTGCGGTTGGTCTCCCCCGAGGACGCTACCTACATCCACGGCTTGCGCATCGACCCCGCTTACAACACGCATCTCTCATCGGTCACTGGAAGCGCTGAAGATCAGCGTCGCTGGATCGAGGCTTACAAGGCGCGAGAGGCTGCGGGTGACGAATATTACTATGTGATTGAGCGGCGCGATAACGGTCAGCGCTGTGGGGTCGTGCGACTCTATGACATCAAGGTCGACCAGTTCACTTGGGGTAGTTGGATCCTCGATGCAAACAAGCCGCCCAAGGCAGCGTTGGAGAGCGCCTTTCTATTGTATGAGATCGGCTTCGGCGATCTTGGCCTTAATAGGGCTGTCTTCGACGTGCGCTCCGACAATGAGCATACGCAGGCCTTTCATCGTAGGCTCGGAGCAACTGAAACCGGCAGCGACGACGTAAACCTTTATTTCGTCTACCCACGGGCGCGCCACGAAGCTGACCGTGAACGCCACATTGCTGTTCTGGAGGGAAAAGAATGACTGACAACCGAGAGTTCAAACCTCGCGGCTCTGTCCGCATGATTGACCTGCCACAGGTCCACGATCCGCGCGGAGACTTGACCTTCATCGAAGGTGGCAACCACCTGCCATTCAACATTGCGCGCGTCTACTATCTTTATAATGTCCCGGTCGATTCCGAGCGGGGAGGGCATGCACACAGGGATTTGGAACAAGTGGTCTTTGCCCTCTCGGGCAGTTTTCGCATGAAAATTGACGATGGCGAGACCAAGTCTGAGTATTGGCTGCGCGATCCGCGCAAGGGCCTCTATATCAGTCGAATGATCTGGCGAGAGATGGATAGCTTCAGTCAAGGGGCCGTCTGCATGGTCTTGGCGTCGCACCGCTACGACGAGGCGGACTACTACCGCGAGTATGATGAATTCCGTGCCGCTGTCCGTGGGGAACGCCAATGATCATCCCCTTCCTCGATCTCGGTGCGGCCTATCGTGAATTGAAGACCGAGATCGACGCCGCAGTCATGCGGGTGCTCGAGAGCGGCTGGTATATTCTCGGGCCAGAAGTTGAGGCTTTCGAGGCCGAATGGGCAGCGTATTGCGAGGCGGATCACGCCATTGGGCTTGGTAACGGCCTCGACGCTTTGATCCTCGCTCTGCGCGCGCTGGAGGTAGGGCCGGGCGACGAGGTGATCGTTCCCTCGAATACCTATATTGCCACGTGGCTTGCGGTCAGCGCGGTCGGCGCGATACCGGTCCCGGTGGAACCTGATCCTGCGACCCACAACATCGATCCTGCGAGGATCGCGGTCGCGATTACCGATCGCACGAAGGTGCTGTTGCCCGTCCATCTTTATGGCCAACCGGCAGACCTTGATCCGATCCTTGACCTCGCGCACTCAAAGGGCATCGCCGTTGTCGAAGACGCGGCCCAAGCACATGGGGCGCGCTACAAGGGGCGCCGGATTGGTGCGCATGGCGATGTGGTGTGCTGGAGCTTCTATCCCGGCAAGAATCTCGGTGCCCTTGGGGATGGCGGTGCTGTTACGACCAACCGTGCAGATATTGCTGACCGCATTCGGGTCCTGCGTAACTACGGAAGCCGGGAGAAATACGTCAACGAGGTCAAGGGCGTAAACTCGCGCCTCGATCCGATCCAGGCGGCTGTGCTGCGGGCGAAGCTGCCTTATCTTGACGCTTGGACAGATCGACGCCGACAGATTGCCGCTGCATATTCCGATGGCTTGAAAAGTAGTAGCCTGATTCTGCCTTATGTGCCCGACTGGGCCGAACCTGCTTGGCATCTCTACGTCGTGCGTTCGCCAGAGCGTGATAAGGTTCAGGCGCGTTTGAAAGAAGCAGGCGTGGGAACACTTATCCACTATCCGATCCCGCCGCACTTGCAGGAGGCTTATGCCGAGCTGAATACTGCTCCAGAAGCTCTCCCTCTTGCGAAACAACTCGCTGGCGAAGTGCTGAGCCTACCGATCGGGCCGCAAATGGGGCTGGAGGCAGCGGCTGTGACCATTCAGAAAGTATCTGGCTTACGCGCATGAGCGCATCAAACTCTTATCGCACGATCCTGCGCTCCTCGTCGATCATCGGCGGCGCGCAGGTCGTCAATATTCTGGTCGGTCTGATCAGAATGAAGATCGTGGCGGTTCTCATCGGACCGTCGGGCGTTGGCCTAATTGGGCTTTACGCCAATCTTATGCAAACAGCGACCACGGTTGCGGGTCTCGGTATCGGGAATGTGGGCACTCGGCATATTGCGAAGGCACACTCCGAGGACGGAGTGGCTGAAGTCGGGCGCACGCGGCGCATTCTGTTTTGGGGCGCGCTGGTTTTGGCCACTTTGGGCGCACTGGTATTCTGGCTGTTCAGCGGGGTAATCGCTGGGGGCGTTCTCGGCGATCCTAGCAAGTCAAGTTATGTCGCCTGGCTCGCGATCGGGGTAGCGCTCAATGTCGGGGCGATTTCTCAAGGTGCTCTGCTGACCGGCATGCGTAGAATTGGCGATCTCGCGCGGATCAACGTCTTAGCAGGTCTCCTCGGCACGGTTGCCAATCTTGCTATCTTATGGGTTTGGGGGATGCAGGGCCTGATTGCGGTCGTGCTTGTAACGCCGGCCGTTACCTTCCTGCTTGGCCATGTGTTCGTTTCCCGGCTAGGGCCGCCAGAGGGCCGCCGCCCAACCCTTCGTGAAATGACAAGCGAATGGGGCGATATGGCGCGCCTTGGCTTTGCGTTCATGCTTAGCGGCGTGGTTGCGACCCTAGGAGGACTTGCGGTGCGCTCCCTGGTGCAGCGCGAGCTAGGGCCTGATGCTCTGGGCCAATTTCAAGCAGCTTGGGTAATCGGGATGACCTATCTCGGCTTCGTGCTTGGCGCGATGGGCACAGATTACTTTCCGCGCCTGACGGCCGTGATCAATGATCCAAAGGCTGCAACACGGATGGTGAACGAGCAGACAGAGGTTGCTTTGTTGCTCACCGCGCCAATCTTGTTAACGATGCTTGGGTTCGTGCCTTGGGTTATCAGCCTGCTCTACACGAGCGACTTTGCCCCTGCGGTCGAGGTTCTGCGATGGCAGTTGCTGGGTGATATTCTGAAGGTAATGAGTTGGCCGATGGGGTTCGTCATTGTCGCAGCGGGGGCGGGAAAGACCTTTGTTGCAACAGAGACAACCGGAATGTCGGCTCTCGTGCTCGGCACGTTCGTCGGTTTGCCGATTGTTGGTGTCACCGCGACCGGCATCGCATTCCTCGCGATGTATATAATTTACCTACCGCTCGTTTACTGGCAGGCGTCCCGCATTATCCGTTTTCGCATGAGCAAGACGGTGCGCAAGCAAGCGATCTTGTTGATCCTTGCCGCAGTCATCGTGGATATGGCGGGCAGATGGAGCGCGCCTGTTGGCGCTTTGCTTGGATCTACGAGCGCAATCGCAATGGGTTTATGGGCGCTGATGCGTCTTTCGACGATGACCGAGGCAGGTGGCCGCTTGGGGCGGCTTGCGGCCATGGGAGAAAGGATCAATGGATGGATAACGCGCAAACCATGAACGAACCCGTTCCTATAGCCGAACGTCCGCTCGTGACCTTCGCGCTATTCGCCTATAACCAAGAGAAATATATCCGCGAGGCGGTGGAGGGCGCGTTTTCACAGACCTATGAGCCGCTTGAGATCATCTTGTCTGATGATTGTTCGACTGACCGGACCTTTGAGGTCATGCAGGAGATGGCAGCGGCGTATGAGGGGCCGCACAAGGTTATTGTGCGGCAAAACAGCTTTAATCTTGGCACCGCACTACATGTGCAGTTGGCGTTCAACGAGTCGTCGGGCGTTCTATTCGTGGTTGCGGCCGGCGACGATGTTTCGGTTCCCGAGCGCGTGATGGTGTTGGTCACAGTATGGGATACTGCGGGGCGTCCTGAAGGAGCCCTTCATTCTGGGCGAATAACCTTTCGCGAAGGTGAAATCGCGGCCCATGTTCCGGCGAAGCGCAATCGACACTCTGATCGCCTGTTGAAGGGGTATGCGGAGGCCTGTTGGCTGCCCGCTGCCGCTCCCACCTGCGCATACACGCGCGGAGTGTTCGAGCGATTTGGCCCCCTTCTAGGCGGTTCTATCATCGAGGATGTGCCGTTACAGCTACGCGCTGCCTTGATTGGCAGCTTCTTGTCGTGCGACCAACCCTTGGTCCGCCAACGTCAGCACGACAACAATACTGGCACTGGATACGGCATTAACTCGCCGGCGCGTTGGAATCGCTTTCTCCAAAGTAAGATAATTGCTTTTCGCACGATGCAAAGCGATCTCGCACGCTCGGACGGCGAGATCGACGAGGGGTTGCGCAGCCGGATCGAGTTTCGGATCTTGGCAGTCCTGCATTCCGCCTCCGGTCTTATCCTGCCCGAGAATCGGTCCCTTAATCGCCTTGAGCGGGTCCGGCTAGTGCTCAGAATGCTTTCCGCACCGGCGGTCGCTAGCCGATTTCGCGTGCGCGCGGAGTATGTGCTCGACTTTTTAGGTTTTGAGTTTCATCAGCGTTTGAAAATTCGACTGCGGATGCTGATAAGC
This sequence comes from Thioclava sp., assembly GCF_048263065.1. Classification (NCBI taxonomy): domain Bacteria; kingdom Pseudomonadati; phylum Pseudomonadota; class Alphaproteobacteria; order Rhodobacterales; family Paracoccaceae; genus Thioclava; species Thioclava sp. Next base: position 81,958 of record NZ_JBLXEM010000010.1, on the reverse strand, counting down.
AACTCTTGGAGGCCGTGATGTCGACGATTAGGGCCATGCTGAAAAAAGCCTATAAAATAGCCCTGCGCCTCGCTTGGTATCTTGGCGGCCAGAAAGAGCATCGCACGTCGCGCTTCACGGTGCCCCCTGGCGGTTTCATCAGCGACGAGGCGGTGCTGGTGTTCCCCGACAATATTGCGCTGGGTGAAAATGTCATGCTGCTTTCCGGCGTCCGGCTGATTTGCGCTGGAATGCCGCCATATGTCGAAGCCGCAGGCCGGATTGAGATCGGCGCTGGCTCGCTGGTGCGCGAAGGCGCAATCCTACAAAGTTATGGTGGAGACATAGTGATCGGCGCCAAATCGGCGATCAACCCGTATTGCATTCTACAGGGGAATGGCGGCATTTCTATTGGAAATAGCACGTTAATTGCAGCAGGCGTTAAGATATTCTCTGCTAATCACATTTACTCGAACGAAAGCAGCCTGATACAGACACAGGGTGAAACCTGTAAGGGGATCAGGATTGGGAACGATGTCTGGATCGGGGGCGGGTGCATTATTTTAGACGGCGTCACAATCGGCGATGGTGCAGTAATTGCTGCGGGTGCGGTTGTCACCCACGATGTGCCCGCAAAAGCTGTAATGGCGGGCGTGCCCGCAAAATTTATTAAATATAGGGGAGTGGCCAATGGGTTACAATAGAAAGGGGTTCTGGGGCCAAGTGTCCCGTGTGCTTCCAAAAACAGAATTTGGTGATTTGGTCTATTCATGGACAAAGTTCATCCGGGTTCATCGGCGGTTCCCGTCTAGGACACGGATGCTTTTCAATGACCAACTGTATAATTCGAAGATTGCCCCCGAAATATTGAACCCGTTGCGGACATACAGCACTGACAAAGAATTTTTTAAGAGGATGGTCGCAGCCGAGGTCGGCTCTCAGCATGTCGTGCCCACTCTTGCTGTCCTTCAAACAGAAGCCGAGATTGATGACTTTGATTTTCCGGCCAGTTTTTGTGCTAAACCCACTCATATGTCTGGAGAAGTTGCCATTGTGAGAGGCGGCTTGCCTGACAAGACGCAGATGAAGAAATGGCTAAAGATGAATCATTATTTAATTTCTCGGGAAGCAAACTACAAATATCTTTCCGCAAAAATAATTGTTGAACCGTTGATTTTTGATCAAGAAGATATATCCGACTACAGAATATTTTGCTTCATGGGAAAGCCAAAGCTAATTTGCCTAGATATCGGAAAATATACTAATTATACACGTGCTTTCTTCTCCACCGATTGGATCAAGCAAAGCTTTTCTCTTGGTTATCCACTACATGAGGGCGAAGTCCAAAAGCCAGACTGTCTCGATGAAATGCTCGAAGTTGCGGCTATTCTTTCGCGAGACTTGAATTTTGTTCGGGTGGATTTTTATACCAATGGGAAGCAGTTCTATCTCGGCGAGCTAACGCACGCCCACGCATCAGCATCCCAGAGGTTTATACCCCTATCCGCTGAAATGCGGGCCTCCGAGATGGTTTTTGGCTAGTGAAAAACGCCCCCACCCTCTATCTGACTAGAAACGGCCTCCTCGAACCCCTCGGGCAAAGCCAAGTCTTCTCTTACTTACGCGGATTGTCGCGAGATTACCGAGTTACCCTCATTACCTACGAGAAGGACACGGATTGGGCAGATAAGGCGTTTGTCGAAAAAATGAAGCGCGAATGCGAGAGTCTCGGCATTCGCTGGCTACCGCAGCGCTTCCGGCCGCATCCTAAAGTGATCGCCCCGGCTTTGAGCATGATCCGGATGGCCTGGCTCACCCATCGTGAGGTGAAGGCCCAAAACGTGCAATTGATCCATGCGCGTTCATATATTCCGGCTGCTGTCGCGATGCTCGTTGGTCGCTGGAATGGGGTGCCGTTCATATTTGATATGCGAGCCCTTTGGCCTGAGGAGCTGATCACCGCAGGACGATTGAGGCGCGGATCGTTGCTGCATCGGGCAATCGTTGAAACCGAGCGGGCTTGCCTGCGATCAGCGGCCGGTGTCGTATCGCTGACCAATGCAGCCGTCGAATATCTTCAACGGATCTATCCGGTTGAACTCGAAGGGCAGAGAATATCCGTGATTCCGACTTGCGCCGATCTCGAAAAGTTCACTCTTTCGGAAGGGAAGAATGAGCAAATTGAAATCGGTTGCCTCGGCACTGTGCTTAGTGGTTGGTTTAAGCTGGATTGGCTTGTTAATTTTCTGGCAGTGGTCGCCGAGAGGGCGCCAGAGGCGAAGATGATGCTGACAACGCGAGATGATCCGGAGAAAGTTCGTGCCGCTTTCAAAGACGAGCAAGGTATCATCGATCGTTTGGACGTTGCGTCGCGCGCGTCAGGCCAGGTTCCCGCTGTCTTGCAGCATCAGACCGCTTCGGTGATGTTCTATGCAGGAGGGGAAGTGTCCGAGCTCGGTCGCTCGCCCACGCGCATGGCCGAAATTCTAGGATGCGGGATCCCGGTCGTTGCCAATGACGGAGTCGGAGATGTCGCAGGAATCATACGTAAATACCGTGTCGGAGTGCTTGTAGAAGGGGCATCGAAGGAGCAAATGGCTGCCGCTTGGGATGAACTCGTTGCTTTGCTGGCGGAACCGGGTCTAGCTGATCGTTGTCGGCAGGCAGCGGAGGAAGTTTTTTCTTTAAGCGCGGGAACCGAAGCCTATCGAGCGCTCTATTCCGATATTCTTGACGCGCCACGGCCTTGATGTCCTTTCATACAGAACCCACCTATCGTCCGATACGGGTGCTCGCGCTTTCGCGCTACGGTCGCCTTGGTGCCTCTAGCCGCTTGCGGATCATGCAGTATGAGCCGTATTTAAGTGCTGTGGGTGTCGATCTAACGATTTTGCCCTTTTTCGATGATGACTATCTAAGAAATATCTACGCGGGCGTCGGCAAAGGTGGCGGACCTGCTCGCGCATTTGTGCAGCGTTATAAAGCGGTTAGACAGTTTCGTGATACTGACGTTATTTGGCTCGAAAAAGAAGCGTTTCCGTGGCTTCCGTGGATGATCGAGCACGTGCTTCTGCCATCCGACGTTCCTATTGTCAGCGACTACGATGATGCGATTTTCCACAATTATGACCTGCATCGTCTCGGTCTCGTTCGTCGTTTCTTGGGGCGTAAAATTGACAAGGTTATGGCGGGATCATCACTTGTGACTGCTGGGAACGCGTATCTTGCTCAGCGGGCGAGAGATGCCGGGGCAGCCAAAGTAGAGATTATTCCCACTGTGGTTGATGCTGATGTTTATACTCTGCGGGAAAAATATGTTGATGTTGCAGATCGCGTTCAAATCGGATGGATCGGCACGCCGAGCACCTGGGCCGCCTATATGGAGCCGATGATGCCCATGTTGCAGAGCGTGGCGGTGAAGACAGGCGCGCGCTTGCGTGTCGTTGGTGCTGGCGCGGCGGCGTCTCCCAATTCCATTCTTGATAACGTCGCTTGGTCTGAAGGGGCGGAAGTCTCTGAAATCCAAAAAATGGATATCGGCCTGATGCCACTCACAGATACTCCTTGGGCGCGGGGCAAGTGTGGCTATAAGCTTATACAATACATGGCTTGCGGTTTGCCGGTCATTGCATCCCCGGTCGGAGTGAACTCCGAAATCGTCGAGCATGGTGTAAACGGATTTCTTGCTACGAGCGAAGCAGAGTGGCGCGAGGCGCTGATTACACTTCTGGCAGATCCTGATTTGCGCGCACGTATGGGCGCTAAGGGGCGCCGAAAGGTTGAAGAACAATATTCGCTTCAGGTGTGGGGGCCGCGCGTCGCGGCACTTTTGACCGAAGTCGCGCAACGTGGCAAACTGGGGACGGTCTGTTGATCGTCTATTACGGCATCTACGCAACCTTGCTTATTCTGGGCCAAGCGGCACGACGCGGTGGCATCTATTGGTTCGTGCTGATTGCTCTCTTTGTTGTTGCCGGATTCCGTTATGAAGTAGGCTGCGACTGGTCTGGTTATCTGGCGAACTGGAACCTGATGCACGGACAGACGCTCGAGGACGCGGTGGATATGAGTGAACCCGCGCATTGGACGGTGATTGCAATTCTGCAAGGCTTAGGTCTGAGCTATACTTATCTGCTTGTAATTGCGTCTGCCGTGTTCTTCTTCGGCCTGCACATGCTCGCTCGCCGCCAGCCCAATCCGCTGGCGATGCTGGTGCTCTCCTTCCCAGTGCTGGTGATCAACATGCCAATGTCGGGCATCCGTCAGGCGGAGGCCATCGGTGTCATTTGCCTCGCACTGGTCGCATTCCTTGATCGCAAATTGATCCTTTTTCTGGCGTTTGTCGGGCTCGCCTCGCTGTTTCACCGCAGCGCGATGATCTTTCTGTTGCTCGCACCGCTTTTGCCGATGAAGTTACGACGGCGCAACGTGATCTTCGCGATTATGCTTGCGCTTCCCGGACTCTATTTCATGATGCAATCTTCTGCCGCTGATGAGGCAGCAAGCCGCTACATAGATACCGGGGTCGACGCGGCAGGTTCCGCCTTTAGACTACTTATCTTGTCGCTCACCGGAGTGGTTTTCTTCTGGAAAATCGCGCCACTCTGGCGGGTGCAATACCCCAAAGACTACAAGCTCGTCAGTATTGGAGCAGGGCTGATGGTCGCGGCGATCGCATTATTCTTCGTCTCTTCGGTAATCGGGGATCGCTTCGGTTATTACCTCATCCCGATCCAGTTGATGATATTTGCACGTATTCCTTATTTGCGAGGACTGCGCCAACGCAAGCTTTGGTCGAGCGCGCCCTATGTCGCACTGACCGTTGTATTTCTAGTCTGGACACAACTCTCTTGGCATTTCGCGCAATGCTATATTCCTTACCAAATTGGCATCTATTCGGATAGCTGAGAAGATTTCGCGAGTCTCACCAAATGAATATCGAAGAAAACAGCCTTCATGCCGTGCTTATTTCGCGTCCTTCTTGTTTTGCTGATCATCAGATTTTTTGCTCTAAGAGTTATTCGGCGAAGCAGTTTTCCGTTGTGAACTCCCCCTTTGAAAGTGAGGGTGTTGTATGAAAATCCTGATCACCGGCGGCGCTGGTTTCATCGGCTCGGCAGTGGTCCGGCTGGCCGTCTCGCGTGGACATGAAGTAATCAATCTTGATGCTATGACCTACGCTGCGTGCCTTGCGAATGTGGCCCCCGTGGCGGATAGCCCACTTTACAGCTTCGAACAGGCCGATATTCGAGATCCTAGTGCTCTCGCAGAAATATTTGCGCGCTATCAACCCGATGCGGTGATGCATCTTGCGGCCGAAAGCCATGTGGATCGCTCGATAGACGGACCTCGCACTTTCATCGAGACTAATGTGATGGGCACCTTCAATATGCTTGAAGCCGCTCGAGACCATTGGAATGTTCAGGGCCGACCCGAGACGTTTCGCTTCCATCATATTTCGACAGATGAAGTCTATGGCACGCTTGGTGCAACGGGACAGTTCACAGAAGATACGCCCTACAAACCGAACAGTCCTTATTCGGCCTCAAAAGCAGGTTCCGACCACCTCGTGCGAGCATGGCACGAGACATACGGGCTGCCGATCGTGTTGACCAACTGCTCGAACAATTACGGTCCTTATCACTTCCCTGAAAAACTGATTCCGGTGATCATTCTCAACGCGCTGGAAGGCAAGCCACTACCAGTCTACGGCGATGGGCTAAATGTGCGTGATTGGCTCTATGTCGAAGATCACGCCGATGCGCTCTTGCTGGTTCTGGAAAAGGGGACGATTGGGCGCAGTTACAATATCGGTGGTGAAAATGAGCGGTCGAACCTCGAACTCGTTCGCACGATCTGCGATATCCTTGATCGACTACGACCTGGCGCCGCACCTTACGCCGACCTAATCTCCTTCGTCAAAGATCGCCCCGGCCACGACGCACGTTACGCGATAGATCCGACCCGCATTCGCGAAGAATTGGGCTGGCGACCGAGCGTGACGGTTGAAGAAGGTCTCGAGCGCACGGTGTGTTGGTATCTTGAGAACGAAGATTGGTGGCGACCTATGCTTGGGCGCCACGGCGTCGGGGAGAGGCTGGGGAAGGCATGAGAAAGAACGCGATCGAGAGAAAATTTGCGAAAGGTTTGGCATGACAAGTCGTAAAGGCATCATCTTGGCTGGAGGCTCCGGCACGCGCCTTTATCCCGTGACAATGGGGCTGTCGAAACAACTTCTCCCCGTCTATGACAAGCCGATGATCTATTATCCGCTGAGCGTGTTGATGCTCGCGGGCATTCGCGAGATCGCGGTGATTACGACGCCGGATGATCAAGAACAATTCCAACGACTTCTCGGTGATGGCAGTCAGTGGGGGCTCAAATTCACCTGGATCAAGCAGCCGTCACCCGAGGGGCTCGCGCAGGCCTATATTCTCGCGGAAGAGTTCCTTGCCGGGGCCCCTTCAGCCATGGTGCTCGGGGACAACGTATTTTTCGGACACGGTCTTCCGGAATTGCTGGCAGAGGCCGATGCGCAGACATGCGGTGGTTCGGTCTTTGGTTACCGCGTGAGCGATCCGGAACGCTATGGAGTTGTGGATTTTGATAAAGAGGGCCGGGCGCGCTCTATCGTTGAAAAACCGGAAACACCTGCCTCCAATTATGCGGTGACGGGGCTCTATTTTCTCGACGGACAGGCTCCGGAGCGTGCGCAGGCGGTCATTCCCTCAGCACGTGGAGAACTTGAGATCACGGATCTGCTTGGTCAATACCTCGAGGAGGGCTCGCTGACTGTCAGCCGTATGGGGCGCGGCTATGCCTGGCTCGATACTGGCACGCACGCGAGTCTACTGGATGCAGGAAACTTCGTTCGAACATTGCAGGCCCGTCAAGGACTTCAAGTCGGTTCACCCGATGAGGTTGCGTTCCAGATGGGCTGGATATCTATCGATCAACTCTGCGCGCGCGCTAAGGCGTTCGAGAAAAATGGCTATGGGGCCTATCTGAATGAAGTTGCGCGGACGGTGGCTGGGTGATGAAGCGATTAATTCTGGCTCTCCACATTAAAGGTCATTGGTCATGTGCGGCATAGCAGGTTTGCTCGGTCCTTCTGGTGCCGGTGCCTTCACATCATTAAAGGTAATGACTGATGCGATCGCGCATCGCGGGCCGGATGCGGAGGGGCATTGGTTTGATGGTGAGCAAGCGATCGGCCTTGGTCATCGACGCCTCTCGATTCTCGATCTTAGCGAGGCTGGTGCGCAACCGATGCAGTCGGTTTGTGGGCGTTTCGTGATCGTCTTCAACGGTGAAATCTATAATCATTTACGGTTGCGCCGGGTGCTTGAAGCTGCCGCTTCGGGCACGAAATGGCGCGGGCATTCAGACACGGAGACGCTACTTGCAGGGATTAGGCACTGGGGCCTGAACGAGACGCTTCGGCGCGCAAAGGGCATGTTCGCACTGGCTCTCTGGGATCGTGAAACGAACAGCCTTTCCCTTGCTCGGGACCGGATGGGCGAAAAGCCTCTTTATTTTGCAAGGATTGTAGACGGATGGGGGTTTGCCTCCGAATTGAAGGCGATGATCGAAGCGCCGGGGATGGTGGCGCGCCTTAGCCGTCCCGCGATACGAGCCTATCTCGAATACGGCTATGTGCCCGAGGATCACTGTATTTACGACGCGATCGAAAAAGTCGCGCCGGGTTACGTTGTTACTTTGAGGCGGGATGTCGTAGATGTCGCACGAAGTGCCTATGAAAGCTTCCCCGACTTAGTGGAGACAGGGCTTGCACGAAGAGAGCAGTTTGAAGGGCAATCCGAGGCTGTTCTACTCAATGGGCTTAACGCAAGTCTTGAGGAGGTGGTTGAGGAGCAGTGCCTTAGCGATGTTCCGCTTGGCGCTTTCCTTTCGGGTGGTGTCGATAGCTCGCTGATCACGAGCCTGATGCAGGCTCAGAGTGACACGCAAGTGCGCAGCTTCTCGATCGGTTTTGATGAGGCACGTTTCAACGAGGCCCCTTATGCGGCAGCAGTCGCACGGCACCTGGGGACCGACCACACCGAGTTTATATTGTCGCAAAAGGATGCGCTCGATCTGGTTCCGAGCCTGCCGCAGATCTATGACGAGCCGTTCGCAGATAGCTCCCAGATCCCTACCGTATTACTGTGCAGCCATGCGCGTCAGGCCGTGACTGTCGCGCTGTCTGGGGATGGGGGTGATGAGGTGTTTGGCGGCTACAACCGTCATGTCACCGGTCCCGGTTTGTGGAAGCGCGCAAAGCGGATTCCGCGCCTTGGTCGAAAAATCGGCGCGGGGCTAACAAGCGCTATCGGTCCGCTTCTGATCTCCGAGACAAACCCGGCGCGCAGTGTTGCGAAGCGACTTGGGCTGCCCATTACGACGGTTGACAAGCTGGCTCGGTTGGCACCCGGTTTGGCCGAGGCCACGGATTTCGAAAGCTTTTATCGCACTTTTTCGACGACTTTTGCCCACCCTGAAGATGTATTGATGTCAAATGGTGCAGATACGGCCAACAAACTCCTTGCCGAAGCGTTCGAGGCGCGGCTGTCCCCAGCCGAGCGAATGATGGCTTGGGACAGCGTCAGCTACCTGCCTGGTGACATTCTCGTAAAGGTTGACCGAGCTGCTATGAATGCCTCTCTTGAAACGCGCGCACCATTTCTAGATGCGCGGATCGTTGAAGCCGCTTGGGCGCTCCCGCCGGAGATGAAAATCCGTGACGGAAAGGGGAAGGTCGCACTAAGGTGTCTGCTTGATCGGCATGTGCCCCACGAGTTGATCGACCGGCCCAAGCAGGGCTTCTCAATTCCACTCGATCAATGGTTGCGCGCCGAGCTTCGGGCCTGGGCCGGACAACTGTTTGAGCGCGAGGATTTGTTTGAACTTGCCGGTCTTTGTCCAGTGCCTGTCCGAAGGTTGTGGGAGATGCACCTCAAGAGCCGCGCAAATAATGGCCAAAAGCTCTGGACAATTTTGATGCTGCTGGACTGGCTAGACCGTCACCAGTTGCGGCTTTCGGAAACGCGTATCCAAGAGAGCGCAACATGATAGGGGTCGAGGGCATGACAGCAACGGATACGACCTTTTTGCGCAAAAGTGGATTGGGTTACTCGGAGATTGCTGTAGAAACGCCGCAAGGTCTTTTAACGTGATCGAGAGTTTGACGCGCATGCTTTTCAACCGATCCAGCACCATTGCAGTTCTCGCGGCAGGAGGGGTGTCGCTGGCAGGGGCTACGCAAGCTCAGGAAGCAAATTCGGCTTGGGGTTATAGTAGTTTCGGCGTGCCTGGTCTGATCGACATGCCGACTGCGGGCAGTCGACCGGATGCAGAGTTGAACTTCAATGCGTTCCATTTCAAGAACCAGACGCGAATTGCTGCAACGTTCCAGCTTACGGACCGGCTTTCAGCGACCTTCCGCTACGCAATACTGCACAATATCGTGCCGTCTCCGGGAGCGGCGATCGATCCTGATCGCTACGACCGCAGTTTTTCATTCCAGTATCGCTTTCTCGATGAGGCCGGCTTGCGTCCGTCTATGGCGTTCGGAATTAACGATCTAGGTGGGTCAGGGATTTACTCGGGCGAATATATCGTTGGTTCGAAGTTCATCAATGACAAGCTGCGCGCGACCGTTGGGATAGGCTGGGGGCGGCTTGGGTCATTCGGTAGCTTTTCGAACCCGCTCGGAAAGATTTCAGACAGCTTTAAAACGCGGCCGCGCAGCACCAATGGTCTCGGTGGCACGTTCGAAGCCAATCAATGGTTCCACGGTCCAGCTGCATTCTTCGGCGGCCTTGAGTATCGCCTGAACGATCGCTGGCGCTTCATCGCGGAGTATTCTTCGGACGATTACACGCGCGAGGATGGCTATGCGTTTGATCGCAAGTCGCCTTTCAACTTCGCCGCCGCCTATCAACTCAACCCGCGCACCACGATCACTGGCAGCTTCCTTTATGGCTCCGAGGTCGGGTTGCAGGTGAGCTATGCGCTCAACCCCAAAACCAACCGCCATCCGAGTGGGCTTGAGGGCGCACCGCCGCCGGTCGTTCCGCGCCCGCTGGGCGGGGCAGGGGCCGCCAAATCCTGGGAAGGCACACCGGGGCTGTTGAGCGCGCAGCTTACCCCGGCGCTCGCCGATCAGGGTCTCTTACTGGAAGGGGTGCATCTGTCTGGCAAGGTGCTGGCCGTGCAAATCCGCAATACGCGCTATGGTGCATCTTCCGAGGCGCTGGGGCGCGCGGCGCGCGTGATGAGCGTCAAGGCGCCGCCTCAGGTCACCACCTTCAAGATTACCCTGTCACGCAACGCCATGCCGATCTCGACCACGACGATCCCGCGCGACGATCTGGCAAAATATGAATTCGCCCCGGTCGGGGGGGAGCAGATCCGCGCCGCCTCGACGATCACCGACGCGCCCCAACGCCTGCCATCGCGCGCAGGCTTCTTCCCACGCTTCAACTACGGGATCGGCCCCTATGTGCAGCCCGGTCTGTTCGACCCGGATGCGCCGCTGCGTGCCGATCTGGGCGTCATGCTGAGCGCAAGTTTCGAGCCTGCGCCCGGCTTGGTTTTCTCGACCCGGATTAATCAGCGGGTGATCGGCAATCTCAATCAGGCACACCGCCCCTCAGATTCAAAACTGCCGCATGTGCGCTCGGATAGCGACCTGTATTACAAGACTGGCAAGCCGATGCTCGCGCGGTTGACTGGCGCATATTACTTCCGCCCCGGACGCAACCTTTATGGCCGGGTTACGGCAGGCTATCTTGAACCAATGTATGCAGGCGTCTCAGGAGAGCTGCTCTGGGCACCGCAGGACAGCAAGCTGTCTTTCGGGGTGGAGATCAATCGAGTGCGCCAGCGTGGGTTCGACCAGCTCTTCGACATGCGCGATTACGAGGTCACCACCGGCCATCTTTCTGCCTACTATCAGCTCAACCCCGACTTCTATTTCCAGCTTGATGTCGGGCGCTACCTTGCAGGCGATACCGGTGCGACGTTGAGTTTCGCGCGCACTTTCGACAACGGTTGGAAGGTTGGCGTCTTCGCAACCAAAACCAATGTTTCGGCTGCGGAATTCGGTGAGGGTTCCTTTGACAAGGGGATCTCGCTTCAGATCCCGTTGGGTTGGATCACCGGTAAGCCGGATCAGCGCAATGTCTCGACAGTGCTGCGCCCGGTGCAACGCGATGGCGGGGCGATGGTTGGCGTGAACGGGCGCCTCTACGGCATGGTGCGTGGCGAACAAGCTGCCACACTTGACGGCAATTGGGAGCGGTTTTGGCGATGAAATCCGTAATGCTATTCGCGCTGGCTGCGGCGCTGTCGGGCTGTGCTGCCCTGCAAGGGATGATCCAGAGCGATGGCACCAAAACAGTTGCGCCGCACAGCGTCGCTACGCCTGCCTCAAACCCTTCGGGCAAGCCGCTGTTCTCTGCGACACCGATCGTCACCCAGCCTGTGCTTGAGGTGACTATTCTCGATCGCGGGGCTCAGGCTCGGTTGAATAAGGTCGGACAGAACGGCACGGTCACGACTTGGGCCTCGAAAGACGGGATCTCGGTCTCGCTAGATCACGGAGTGCTGGTGGCAACGCGTGGTTTGGGCGATGACTTGATGGCGGCGGGCGCGCAGGCGACGCTGGACGCTCTGTCAGGAAAACCCGGAGAATATCGCCGCATATACCGGTTCCTCGATGCACAGAACCACGCAGATTACGAGTTGATGGGCTGCACGATGCAAACGCGCGGTCCCGAAACGGTGGCAGACCGCCCCTTGAACCGCTATGAGGAAACATGCCGGACTTTCACCGACAGCCACACCAATATCTACTGGACTGATCCGGTTGGACGAATTGTTGCCTCACGGCAATGGGTTTCACCGCTTGTGGGATCGCTGACAGCCTCGGAATCCTGACAGTGCGCAATTGACCCGGCATCCCGATTCGTCGTAACTTACGGGTGAGTTTTCCAATCCTTTGCGGCGTTTAACCGCGCTCGTCGACTCTCACTGGAGGTTTTCATGACCAAACTGCTTTCCGCAAGTTTCATCGCCATGGGTATCGCGATCGCGCTTCCCGCCGCCGCTCAGCAATCTGGGCTTGAGGCACCGGCCAATCTCAAACAAGACCAGCTGATGAGCTGGGCTGCGCAATCTGGTGTTTGCGGCACACAGCCCTTGGTTGATGCGCAATACCAGGGTAACAGTCAGGTCAAAATCACCTGCGGTGAGGCGACCGGTTTCGTGCCGATCGCGGCTGCTGCTGGAATCCTCGGTGGAGGCGGTGTGGGTGTCGGCGCAGCATTGGGCGGTCTGGCACTTGTTGGGCTTGCCGCAGGCGGCGGTGGCGGTGATGGCACCAACAGCACCAATACGACCAACAACACCAACTAACTCGCACAGACTTCAATACGAAAGCCCCGCCTCGCGCGGGGCTTTCGTTATTTCGGTGCCCGTGTTCCTGGACGTTAACAGGGGCTGTAGCCCATCCCGATCAACTGGTGCCCGCTGAGCTGATAATAGCTGCTGGTCCGATAGCGCGCGGTATTCATAAACCAGCTGCGCAACGGTTCGCGGTAGTGGCGCGCCATCAGATTCGAGAATGCCTCGAAACGATCGACCGGTAGCGGGTGGCCATACCAGCTTGGTCCGTGGAACCCGAAAACCGCATCGGGGGCTACGCAGGCATTGGGCAGTTTCAAATACAGTGTGCAAGCTGAGAGGCATTGGCCACGTAGCTCCACCCGCTGTCCGGTCTGTGCCAACACCCGAATTTCTTCGGCGCGCTGGCCCAGCAACCCGCCGCGATCATTCATCACCACTTTCACGGGTTGCGCCTGTGCCATTCTGGGTCCGAGCACGCTCATCATCATCAAACTTACCATGCCGGTCGTGCGGCAGGCAAAGCTCAACCGTTCCCGCAAACGGGTTACTTTCAAGATCATGAAGCCATCCCAGATTTTTACAGATGCCCGGGCCGGTCTGGCTCAGGTTCCACTACGGAAAAATCTAGGAAAGAGGTCTTAATATTGGGTTCACACAGGCGGGGCGGTCACGGATTACTCTGAGGTATTCGAGTCAATAGAACACGCGCCTTCATAATCTCTCCCCATTTTTATCCCATTTTCGTCGCGAAACGCTTGTTAAAGAATTGGTAACCCCTGCATGACAAAGTGCGGGGGATTAAGGAGACGAGGTCCCAGATGTTGAGTGCTTTGCTGATTTTTCCACTCGCAGCCATAGCATGGCTAATGGCTTGCGATGAGGCGTGTCAGATCACTGACCAACCGCCGCAACAGGTGGGTTGAGCGGCGATCAGACGGAAATGGCTTATTCGCCTGGATGGATGTGGCGCCGTGTCCGCCAGAATTTGCGCAGCGGTCCGAGAAGGGCGACGCGGCGATACAGCAGCGTGTAGAGCCAGAAGACGAAGGCGCCTCCAAGCACCAGCACGAACGGCGAATGCGCACCCAAAACCATAAATGTCGTCGCGATCAGCGTCAGCGACCACAGAATGACAGATGTCAGAGAATTGCGCAGATTTGGGCGTCCCAGTAGATCCGCTAACCGTTTCGCACGATAGCGATAGACCAGACTGTGCAAGTGCAACCTGTCCGCTTCACCAGGGTTGGTGCCCTCGCGCCGTGTTCGCCGATAGATCGAAACCAATGTCTCGATGATCGGATAGGAGAGGGCTAGCAGCGCAATCAAAGGTGAGAATTCCGGGTTGCGTAGCGGTAGAATGATTCCGATCACCGCCAGCACAAATCCCGTTGCATACGCCCCGGCATCGCCAAAAAAGATCCGTCCAGCAGGGAAGTTCAACACGAAGAAGCCCGCGATCGCGCCGATCATAACGAGGCAAATCGACAGCATTTCTCCATCGCCGGCTTGGCCTGCTAGAACCGCAAACCCTGAGAGGATGATGATCGCGCTTCCCGAAGCCAGCCCGTTGACACCGTCAATGATGTTGAGTGCATTGGCGACGCCGCCGATCACGAACGCGCTCAAGGCGATGCCGAAGGCAGGATAGGTTAACAGGAAATCGAGGCCTAGAATATCAGCACGTTCGAGGCGATACCCGGTTACGAGGCAGAAGATCAGCCCGGCCAGAACGGTCGCTAGCAAACGCCACTTTGCCCCGACTTTCTTGGTGAGATCCTCGATCACGCCTGACCCGAAAGCGGGGATCGCGCACAGGCAGATTGTCCACCATAGTTTTTGCGTTTCGGGCGCAAGAAGAAATCCTGCGGCGACTCCGCCCGCAAGCAAGGCGATGCCGCCGATGCGCGGGGTCGGGGATGCGTGAATTTTTTGAACACCGTGATCGCCATCTAGCGTCAGGACGCCATGAAACCGCTGCGTCACAATAATCAGCAAAGCCATCAAAAATGAAACCGCAAAAGCAGTCGTGATATCCAAAATATACGTCATCACCCCACCCGTGATTCAAATCGACCGACGCTGCCCCGAACAATGTTACTCAGCTGACAATAAGAGGGCCGTGCAAACTCGTTATCCTTAGAGGGTATGCATTTGTTTAAGTGGCTCGCGCAACGAAAAACAGGAAACGGCCCACAATCATCGGCGGATTTCCCTCTAGGGTTGATCACGCGATGCACGCTACGTAAACTCCCGGTAACAGAAACACGACGGATCGGAACATCGTCGCAATTTGCAATGGCCGAGTTGCGAATTGCGCGGATTTTTGGCCTGATCGATTCGTGTTGGAAATCCCGCATTGAAAATTATGTCGGGTCCCTTATTGAGAGGGCCTAATGCCGGATAACGCGCTATCACGATTCGTGATAAACGCACCGGGAGCGAGAGTCGGGGGACTTTATGCATTTTATCACGAAGACGATTGCCGCGCTTGCCGTTCTGGCAGCACTTGCAGGTTGTGACGCATCAACGACGAATTTCCCGCTGCATACTAGGAATGTCACGACGACAAGCGATCCGGTCGCGGGAAATATCGCCATCGTGCGTCTGACGGCTGCCAATGTCTCGGCCTTCGGGGCCCCACCCAACGCCAAGGGCGGGCGCACCACCTTACCCGGGAGCGGCAGCTGGAACTACCATGTCGGTATCGGTGACGTGCTTGACGTCGTGGTTTGGGATCACCCCGAACTCAGCAACCCCTCGGGCGCGAACCGGACGCCGATGGAATCCGGGCTGCGGGTGCAATCTGACGGAACGTTCTTCTACCCCTATGTTGGGCAGATCCGTGCCCGCGGACGCACCCCCGAGGCGATCCGCACCGAACTGGCTGAGAAGCTCAAGGAATTCATTCCCTCGCCACAGGTCGAGGTGCGCGTTGTTGGCTACAACTCGCAAACCGCCTCGGTTACGGGTGAGGTTGGCAAGCCGTCGCGCATCCCGCTCAATTCCAGCTCGCTAACGCTGCTCGACGCGATCAACGAGGCAGGCGGGCTGACCGAGACCGCAGACGCACGTCAAGTCACCGTGCGACGTGGTGGCCGTAGCTACGTGGTCGACCTGCAAGCTTTCTTGAGACAAGGGATCGGCTCGAACAATCCGGTGCTGCGCAATGGTGACGTGGTTTCGGTGCCCCGCGCCAAATCGCAGCAGGCATTCTTGTTGGGTGAGTTGGTTAAGAACGCACCGATCGACTTGACGCGAGATGAGATCACCCTGACCGAGGCGGTAACCTCAGTGGGCGGCCTCAAGCAGGACCGCGCCGATGCGCGTGGCATCTTCGTGTTCCGCAACACGCCAATGGGCGTGACGGTTTATCAGCTCGATACCAGCAATGCCGCAGCCTACGTCGTTGGCACAGAGTTTTACCTGCACCCGCAGGATGTGGTTTATGTCACCACCGCACCAATTGCGAAGTGGAACCGGCTGATCTCGAACTTGCTACCGACGGTTACTGCCGCGAAAACCACCGGTAATCTGGGCAACTGATTGATGGCTGCGATCCGCTCAATCCTCGTTGTCTGCGTCGGCAATATCTGCCGTTCTCCGGTTGGGGAACGGCTGCTGGCACGCGCACTTCCCGACGCTGATATCGGATCCGCAGGGATCGGGGCGGTCGTTGGCGCCGCTGCGGATGAGGTTATGACACAAGTTGCAAATGAGAACGGTCTGAGTCTTGAAGGCCATATCGCGCGCCAGTTCACCCCCGAAATGGGTGCGCGATACGAACTGATCTTGGTGATGGAAGCCGGCCACCGCGCCGAGATTGCCCGGCATGCGCCACATCTATCTGGCCGGGTGATGCTGTTTGATCAGTGGACTGGTGCCTGCGGCATTCCCGATCCTTATCGCAAACCGATCGAGACCCATCGCGCGGCTTATCAAACCATTGCAGCAGCGGCAGATGGCTGGATCAGCCGGATAGTTCCAAACGCGACGAAGGCGTGAAATACGCCTTCTTTTCATTGACGATATCAAATTTGCGCCGCAAGGCTGACAGGCAACACTTATGAAGCAGACATCCACAATGACACCGGCCCCGACCCAGCCCCCGCAAGACGCTGACGATGAGCTCGACCTTTTCGCTTTGGCAGGGGCGTTGCTGTCGGGGTGGCCGTGGATCGTGGCAGCGGCGCTCATTGCGGCGATTGCCGGGGCCTTTGTCGCATTGCGCCAGCCTGCAATTTACCAAGCGACCGGGTTATTACAGCTTGAGCAGAAGCAAAACGCATTGGCGCTCCCGCAGGGGATGCAGGATCTGCTGGGCTCGGATAGCGGCAAATCGGCCTCTGAGACCCAGATGGCGATCATGTCCTCGCGCATGGTCTTGGGGCAAGCCGTGCAAAAGCTCGACTTGCAGGTCTATGCCACACCAAAGCGTCTTCCCCTTTTCGGGTTGCTGCCGGTCAATCTGCATTTGCCCGCTCTTGGATTTCTCAAATCCTATCAATGGGGTGATGAAAGCCTGACTGTCGGGCAGTTGAAGTTGCCGCAAAGCTGGTTGGGGCAATCGATGCCGCTGACAGTGACTGGCCCGGATAGCTACACGATTACACTGCCCGATGGCACAAATTACGACGGGCAGACCGGGAAAGAATTGCGTGCAGAAGATGGGACGTTCGCACTGACAATAGCAGCACTGGACGCGCCCGAGGGGCGTGAGTTTTTGGTTGGAAAACGCCCGCTTGATGCGGCGATCGGGATGGTCAAACGCAATTTCTCGGTGAGCGAGAACCCTCGCGGCAGTTCTATCCTGAGCACCCGCTATTCTGATACAAATCGCACCCGCGCAGAATCTGTGCTCGACGCGATTGCCCAAGCTTTTCTGCAACAAAACGTTGAACGCAATGCTGCCTCGGCTGAAAGCAGCCTCGATTTTATCAACACGCAGCTTCCGCAGGCGCGCGCGAATGTCTCGAAAGCGGAACAAGCGCTCAATGCCTATCGCGAGAAACAGCAATCGGTTGATGTCGACTATGAGACCAAGACCCTTTTGGAGCGTGTGACCAGTATCGAAGGCGAATTGTCCGCGCTTGATCTCAAGGAAGCCGAGCTGAAAAACCAGTATACGGTCAACCACCCAGCTTATCAGGCGCTGCTGCAAAATCGTAAAGAGCTGCAAGCTCAGCTCGACGCCGCCAAGAAAGCCACGCAAAGCCTGCCCGAAACCCAGAAGGATATCTTCAACCTGCAACGCAATCTGGAGGTTGCGCAGCAGGTCTACGGTCAGCTGCTCAATCGCGGGCAAGAATTGCAAGTTGTCCGCGCCTCCACTGTAGGATCGGTGCGCATCATCGATAAGGCCTTTGCGGCAGCCAGCCCCATCGCCCCGCGCAAAAGCCGGATTGTGGCAATGGCGGTTTTACTAGGCCTGATCGTTGGGGCAGGGATCGTTCTACTACGCCGGGCGCTGCGCCGTGGGATCAAGGGTGCCGAAGAAATCGAGGCGCTTGGCCTGCCGGTCTTCGCGACCGTTCCCTTCGCCCCCGAGGCGGCAAACCTGCGCGAAAAGCGTGGTGAATTGCCGATCTTCGCGATGGCCCATCCCGAGGATGTCGTGACCGAAGCTTTGCGGAGCCTGCGCACCTCGCTGCATTTCGGTCTGCTCGACGCCAACACCAACTCGATCCAGATTACGTCAGCCGCGCCTAATGTCGGCAAGAGCTTTACCGCCGTGAACCTTGCCCTAGTGGCCGCCCAAGCTGGGCAGAAGGTCTGCTTGATCGACGCCGATCTGCGGCGTGGTTACCTGCGGCGCTTCTTCAAACTGGCCAAGAATACGTCCGGCCTGTCAGACTATCTCGGCCATGAAAAAAGCCTTGATGAGGTGATGACCTCTGGCCCGGTCGAAGGGCTGAGCGTGATCACCTCGGGCCGTTATCCACCCAACCCGTCGGAATTGTTGATGCGCGCCGAATTCAGCGACATGCTGCAACGCCTCGACAAAGAATTCGACCTGATCGTTATCGACAGCCCGCCTGTGCTTGCCGTCACCGATCCTGTGATTATCGGTCGCTCTGTCGGAGCGACAATCGTGATCGCGCGCCATATGGAGACGATGGCGGGCGAGCTGAGAGCAGTGCAAGCCGCCTTTGACGCCGCAGGAGCCCAGATCAAGGGCGCCGTGCTTAACAGCTTCAAGGCCGGCGCATCTGATGGGTATAGCGGACATTATCACTACCACTACAATTACCGCTACAGCTACAAATCAGAAGAATGATATCTGATCCAGTAGCTTCGAATGTGAGAAGTGTCGGAACCCAATCCACGGTCTGTAAACTTGATCTGACGTAATTTTTTGTGAGTTTAAGAAATATTTCATCATCTTCTGACATTTCCAATGTTGGGGAGCGGGGCAGGATAAGGTGTTAGATTACAACCTCTTGGATCGCAGATAGGGTTGCTTCGGGCGCTTTTCAAACAATCAAAATCACGGCGATCCAGGTGCTCAATTTGCTGTCAGTCATTCGTTTTTGGGTCTGCTTAGTCGATATGCCCCCAAAGCCTTAAGTCGACATGCCAATTGAGTTCGCAGCCCGGGGTGGACCCGGACTGCGAAGGCATAAGCTTTGAGCTCACAAAATGGTCTGCATCAATCGCAGGGCTGCAAGACGATCGAGTGCGAGATTGCGCTGAAGTTCGAAAGTGAGAACGCGATCGCGCATGCGCGCAATCTGCTCCCCCGTTTCTGTGTAGCGCGTTATTTCTCGATATTCGCCCTCGGAACCGTCAGGCCCATAGCGGGTCTCAACGTAGTCAAAATCGGGGCCGACGATTTCGGACGCGAGACGCGCTTCAAGTAGATCGACCAACTGCGCCAGCGCGGCGCTAACGTCGGTGTTGAACGCGTCCCGATGTTTGAGATGTTCGAGCAAATTCGCAACTCCAACGCACCTTAGGGTTGCGGCTTCCGTCACAACTTCAGGCACCTGATACGCGATTTCGCGGCCGCGCGTGATGACATCTGCGACGAGCGATGTCGTCACGTCTTTCTTTGCGATCAGGCTTTGAGTTTGTTTATACATCGTTGGGATCCTTTTATGCGTATTAAATGTGCCCAAAATGGGCTTGAGGCTTTTCTGGAACAGAAGAGCTTCGGCCGCGGCATCCTTGCGTGAGCGACCGAAGCGATAGCGGCTCAACGCGGGGCGTGAATTCGGAGCGGGTCGAGAATCCGGGGCGCTTTGATGCGTTCAACCACAATCGGATTGTCGGGTGTGCGCGGCCGTTTGTTGGGAACACGCGAATGAGCGACCTGCTCTTTGCGGTAATCTTCAGCGATGTCAGCATCTGCTTTGATTCGCGCCCGGACTGCATCGAATCGCACGTTCAACGCCGGGGCGAGATGCCCGACGATGCGTGGCACGGTAGCGCACGACGACAGTCCGGGGTTACGTAGCGACACAGAGATGCGTCGCGATCCCACAAAGCGTGTCGGCCCTTTCAATCCGCTCGCCAAGACGTCTTCGGGCCTGCGAACGTGAATTTCATACCCTCGGTTTGCCCGCGTCATTGCGCTCGTGCCATACGCAAGTTCGATGAAAGTTTCACCAAAGATATCGTGCTTTTCCAGCACGAGGCACGGCCGGCGTTTCGGGCGCAAATCGCCATCTTCTTTGATAGGAAAGCGAAACAGAACGATATCGCCCCTGCGCAATTCAGTTGCCGGAATAGGGCGGTGTTCGGGTTTAATCGGATGGGTTGGGTGGAACATGATGTCTCCAATTTTCGGGGGTTGAGACGCCCGCTTCTGAACCTGTTCCGCGCATCGGTTGTGCAGGATCATCGCTCTCTCGCGTGCGTCAAAGAGGCAGCACGTGAGAGAGCGATGATCTGCGCCATCATTTCATCTGACGCAGTTCTGGTTGTGGGCTGCGCGACGGATCGTTCAGACTTATTGACGGGCTATGCTAAAAGGCTTGAGTAGATCCAGGGTGGCGGTATGCCCGTAGCAACTTGGCGAAATTGAAGAGATCGCCACAGCTACCGCGCTTACCAATCCGCCAGCTTCTTGCGCGCACTGGATGATCCAGCAAACTGCGTCGCGATGGTCTTTCTTGCGTCTGCCCAGATTGACTGCGCCGCTGATCCTTCACACTCGGCTCGATAAGCGTTTCCGGCTGCCTGCGTGCTATGCCCCAGATGCGTGGCAATGACATTCGCGGCGTGCGCCGGATCGTGACGTCGCATATAATCTGCGGCGAGGGTCCTCAAATCATGAGATGGCACGCCGATTGCAGTCTTGGTCAGTTCGCTCGGCAGGTTGCGATACGACACAGTGTCCTCGAGCGTCAGCCAATTGAGGCCTACGAGTTCCTGGTAGCGGATATGAATCAGCCGGTCGGGGCGCCCATCGAGAATCCATTCATCGAGGATCTCGCAGATCTCCGGCCAGATTGCACCCGTTTCTGTTGCGCCCCCCGTCTTCGCCTGTTCCCATGCGGCGCGCCAGGTGCCGTCGACATCACGGACAATCTGATCACCGAACCGCCACGAGACGAGATCACCCTTGCGCGGCGGCTTGTTGACAATGACCGCGCAGACGACCGCCTGCTGCATGCAGCGGCGGCGGGCCGCGCTGTGCGCCGGCAGGGCATGAGCGCGTTCCCTGAATTCCCTGATCCTGTCGGCAACATGGCCATACCCCCCGCGTTTCATCAGTCCGGACAGCCTTTCATATTTGTTTTTCTCACATAAAGCGGCTTGCTCTTTCAGGTCGTGCAAGACGAACTGCATCGATTTCAGACTCGCCGCCGCGACTCGGGCTTTGGTTCCTAACGCTATCAAAGAATTAATGTAGTTGGCTGCCGTGATGGGCTTTACGCGTCGTGTCGGGTCTGGATGAAACAGAAATGCTTCTGACAGATCGCATGCCGAGATGAACCCGAGCTGATCGGAAGCGAGGCCTTCTGCGACAATGGCTGCACATCGATCGATGCTTGCCATATAGCGTTGCCGGGTGCTGCGCTTGAGCGGAGCTGCATCGAGTGCTGGTTTCATCTGTTGCCAGGCAATGGGCCAGGTTGATCCCGCAGGTTTTTTCACCTTTGGTGTCGCTGATTCCTGTTTGGGGCGTCTCGCATACCACTCTTCACTGACAGGCCTCGCGTGTGCGGTGGACACATGCGGCGCGTATTGCGCAAGCGCGCGCAGGAGACAACGAAACGTCGATTCCGAGGTGGCGGCAGCGCGGTAAACCTCGGCCTTAGGCGTGGTCGAATTTCCATTGCTTGCGTGGATGGCTGACCAAAATCGCGCCATGACATGAGCCGCGCCCGGCGCGAGATTTCGTGCATCCTCAATCATGGGCTTGCGAATGACGGCCGGCACATCCTTCAAGATCTCGTCAAGACTGGGTTTCATGTCATGTTCTCCTGGTCATGCGTGCAAAGATATCTGGATGCTGCGCGAGCAAAGATTCGCGAACGGCCTTGGCAGCCGCCTCTCCGCTGTCTTTTCCATAATGCTGTCTCGCGACTTGTTCGCTGTTGGCTAAAACCGAAGCAACGGTCGCGAAGTCTCCCGGACGGACAGCGAGCATCAACGTCGCAAGCGCATGTCGGCATTGGTGCGGCGTAAGACCGAGTCCGAGATGCCGATCACCGAGATCCCAGAGTTCCATGATCGATGCGACCGACATACAGCCCGCAGGCAAGTTCAACTCAGCCTTTCTTAGTCGCGGGTCGGCGGTTCCCGGGAACAGATAGGGCGAGGCCTCGATGCCGTGGATCTTCATGAGCTGGGGGCGATCGACCTTGTCCCAGTTCCAAAGGACCCGAGCGTCGTCCCCCCGCACGTTTACGATCACGGTTTGCCCGTTCTTGACCTCACCGCCGGAAAATCGGATCTCGGCATGCTCCCGATTGACGAGCCAAGTCAGGTTGCGCGGGCAGTTAGGCATCGCTTTGCGCCGGATCATGAACAGGTTGCCCGGGCGCAGGGCCCGGCTGACTTGCACTGCATAGGCCGCCGCACAGGCAGAAAGCCGCAGGCCACGCTCTTTTTCGAAAGTGGTCGATGCGGCCTCCAGCGTGCTGTGCGAGATGGCGATGAGCCGCGAGGGGGCGTTTACAAACGTAGCCGCAAGTTGGGGCGATTTTCTTAGCCGGTCACAAATAGCCTCTGCATCGGCGGTCATCTCGCTCGGCGATTTCAGGTGCTCCGAGTATGACTCGCGCACGATTCTGATCCGCGCGAGGATCTCGGGGTCGCGTAGGCCGTGGCGGGCAATCGTCGTGATATTTACAAAGCGTGACCACAGGGTTGAACTCTCACCGGCGTTCTTGAGAGTGACCGACGCCTCACAGCGCGCGATCTGAGCATCGCATGCCGCTTCTAAGGCGTCGATTGTGAAAAGGTCGCGCAGGGTTTTCAGCCCTGCGAACCGCGTCTCTGGCGAGTAGCTTTCGCGCAACAGCCACGTTGTCGCATACCGGTAACCCGCAAGAGCGGACTTGGTGTTCTTCGGCTGACGTCTCCTGTCGCCCACGCGTGCTGCAATCTCAGCGTCGACTTCAATGGCGGAGCGGCCGAGGCGCAACTGCTCCTTTGCCCAGGCTTTTATGTCACCAAATTCGCGAAGGGTGTGGCGAAACACTTCTTCTGCATCCTCGCGAAAAGATGCGGGCAGCGACATCCACTCGATCCGTCGTGCGCGATCGGAATTGAAAGGCACGATAAGATCTTGCTGCGGTAGCATTTCGGCAAGCGCCGGCCAGGAATTATGGCGGCGACGAAACTGGGCAACGCGCTGCGCAAACTTGCGCAAAGACTTGCGCGCGTCCGGCGTCGCATCGTGCCAGAGCCGGTCGAATTCTGCTTGATCCATCTGCGACAGGCCAAGCCGGGCCCGCGCCCGCACTAGCAGAAACGGCTTGTGGGTGTGCGTAGTAAAGAGCGCGCCGCGCGCAACGAACCCTTCGTTGTCTATGATGAATTGTATCGCCCGGTCGTAGCTTGCGCGGGAGTCGGTATCGGGGGCGTCGTGCCCGCGCGCTGAGAGAAACCGCATTAGAGCTGCACGTATGCGCGAGTTGCCACGGTTGCGCGCCTTCTCGAGGTTGCTCGACCGCGACACCACGCCGTAGGACGATATTGCGATCTTCTTTTCGAAGAGGCCAAGGTTTGCAGGGACTTGGTCCAATTCCTCGACAGTCAGATCGAGCCGCGCGGCGACTTTTTCGATTTCGTAAATTGTATCACGGGTCTCGCCGGTCTCCTTTGCCCAAGTAAGGAAAGTCGAGAACGTCGGCTCTGATGCGTTGCTCAGTTTTGTGTCGTGGTGCATTATTCTAATCTCCATGTTCGGGGGCTGCGGGCTTCCTTCACAAGAAAAGGAAGCTCGCAGGGGCCGGGCCGTGGACCTTGCTTGGTCCGCTAAGGAGATCGCGTCCGGAGGGGCGTTTCGCACATGTTGTCGTGATTTTACCGCGTTTCGCACAAACGTCCCCGAACATAACGCCAATAGATGTTTGGGGACGTTTGTGCGACAGGCAGAGATACGCTGCTTCTGTCGCAGCGATACTTATGGCTTGTGTGCGACAGGCGCTCATTGCCACCAATCCGGAGAAAGCGTCACTTCCTTGCCCAGGCGCAGCCAGTCCGCTACGTCATCAGGATTGCACCGAACCGCACCGAAGACATTACGTGTCGCAAGGCCTTCATCGAGCCAACGATCTACAGTGCGCACGCTGACTTGGAGCGACCAAGCAATCTGCTTTTTCGACACGAGAGGAACCTGATACCGCGCGCTCATCGCGCCCTTGGGCATAGGCCCATCTTCGCAAGACCAGACGTCCGGCCAGTCGAACCGATAGGCCCTGCCAATCCTGATGCAGGAAATCTCGCCTGCACGTGCTTTTCGACGGATCGTATCCGGGCGAAGTCCAAAATGATTTGCAACTTGTTTTACCGTAAGCATTTTTCCCTTTCTTAATAAGATTTGAAAAGGAAATAGGCATAAGTTTCTCTGTCTCCAAAATTGCGTAAGCCGACTAAGTTGACGCCCTGCAAAATCCCTCACCATGAAGAAGAGTCTGCTCGACATTGAAGGAGCAAAGGAATGCGAACGAGCCGCTTTACAGAGACGCAGTTTATCCATCGCCGGGCAGGTCAACAGAAATGACCCGGGGCTTTTTAGATCAAAGGGGCGGCAAGGCACTAGCGGGCGCCGTCACCGCTCAAATGGGGCACACCCCTAATGGGCATACGGTTAAGGCTGACACTCTGGCATCGGAGCCGTTTGAAGATCCCTGTTTATCGGCGTGAGCTTGCCTCGGCGAACTTGTCGATATCGAACCGGTCCTTGTCGCAGGACGAGTCCTGCGATTTGGCGGTCTTTCCTGGCCTCAGCGGCAGCTCAACACGATGGCTAAGGTGCATTTCATGTGACGCCTTAAAAGAAGCTTCGCGATGGCAAAGCGTCACAAAACAGAATCACAAGCTCGTTAGGGGGAGGTGAACGCAACCAATCAAGGACCTGTTATGTCGCTTCGTTCCGCTCTTCTTCAAGCCACCGCTATCGCCCTTCTGCCGCTTGCCGCTCAAGCGGGGGATCTGTCCTTCGCGCCTGTGCCATTTGCCAAGGATGACACGGCCAAACGCGCGGCCATCGCCTCTGACAAGGTCACTGTTGATGGTAAAGATTACGCTATTGGCTATCATGTGATGGCGCGTTCGGGCGACAAGATTGGTGATCACACTTTCGCGCTGCTGACCGATAAAGACGGCAATCCGGTCAAATCCACTGACGGCTCCGAGCATATCTCGGAAGACGCGGATTTCACCTCGCTGATCCGTCAGGGCGACAAGCTGTATTCGGTGACGCATTTTGAATCGCGCCCCGGTGCTATGTATCTCAGCGAAGTCGAGCAGGATGGCGAGGGCAACCTCAAGCTGATCTCGACCAAGCCGATCAATTTCGCAGAGTTCCACGGTCTTTGGGTGCCTTGCGCAGGTTCGGTGACCCCGTGGGAGACGCATCTGGGGTCTGAAGAATATCCCGCCGATGCGCGCAGCATCGAAGCGGCCACCTCGCTGGACGAGATCGACGATTATGACTTCCCGATGGTGCGCTATGCCGGGGTGAACCCCGAGGATATGACGCTCGATCAGTTCCGCGCTGCCTATAAGCCCTATCGTTATGGCTTCCCGACCGAGATCGCGATTTCTCAGGACGGCAACGCCAACGCACATAAGCATTTCGCGATGGGCCGCGTAGCTGTCGAACTGGCCTATGTTATGCCCGACCGCAAAACCGCCTATATCTCGGATGACGGCACGAATGTGGGCCTGTTCCGCTTTGAGGCGGACAATGAGGGTGATCTGTCCTCGGGCAAGCTTTATGCCGCGAAATGGAACCAGACCTCGGATCAGGACGGCGGTGCCGCCGATCTGGAGTGGGTCGATCTGGGCCATGCGGATGATGCGAGCGTTCAAAAAGCCATCGAATCCGGCATCCAGTTCTCGGACTTGTTCGAAACCGCCGAGATCGGTGATGACGGTCTGTGCCCCGAGGGCTTTTCGGCCTCGAACGCCGAGGGTAATGCCGAATGCTTGAGGGTCAAAGACGGCATGGACATGCTCGCGTCGCGTCTGGAAACCCGCCGCTACGCCTCGATGAAAGGGGCCACGACCGAGTTCCGCAAAATGGAGGGCATCACCTACGATCCCGACAAGCACCAGATGTATCTGTCGATGTCGGCGGTTGAAAAGGGCATGGAAGACGTCGCCAAGCAGGACAAGGGCGGGAGGAACGCGATCCGTCTTCCCAAAAACAAGTGCGGCACGGTCTATTCGCTTTCGCTGGATGACAAATATGATGCGACAAAGATCATGGGCTTCATCTCGGGCAAGCCGCTGACCGAGGCGCATAAGGCCAGTGCGATGGATCCGAATTGCGATCCCACGCATGATATGTGCGGCGACACCGCCGTGCTGAACTCTTGCGACATCAACGGCATCGCGAACCCCGATAACATCACCTACATCCCGGGCTATAACACGCTGATCATCGGCGAAGATACCGGCTCGGGCCACCAGAACGATGCGATCTGGGCGATGAACACCGACACCAAAGAGCTGACCCGTATCCTGTCCACACCCTACGGTTCGGAAACCACCTCAACTTACTGGTATCCGAATGTGAACGGCCACGGCTATCTGATGGCCGTGATCCAGCACCCCTATGGCGAGAGCGACAAGGACAAGCTGACAGATCCGGCTCAGGCGCGCGCCTATGTCGGCTATGTCGGCCCGTTCCCGCAAATGGACGCGACCGCCAAGACCCACTGATCGGGCCTTGCACATGATACTGGCGAGATCCGGGAATCCGGGTCTCGTTTTTTACGAACGCGAACAGGACGAAACCCGATGCTGCGTATCTCGATATTGGCTTTGCTTGGGTCTACAACACTGGCCGGAGCGGTCGATCTAAAGACCACGATTCTGGACAATCCGACGGCCTATGTCCCCTCGCAATGCTACACCAAGACCGAGGATTCTTCAGGCAAGGTGCACAACCCGTGCCAGACCTGTCACACCTATCCGCGCAGCCCCAATTACGTGCGTGATGCAGATCTTCAGACCGAATACGCCTTTCCCGCACCCGCGCTGGAAAACCCCTGGACGAACCTTTTCGTGGACCGCCGCGCCCAAATCGCCGCGACCGATCATGCCGAGATCCGCGCCTATGTGCGTCAAGACAATTACCACGATGCGCAAGGCGGCATCGCGCTGGCGAAGACGTTGGCCGATCTGCCCGACGCTTGGGACGTGGATGGCAATGGGCACTGGGATGGCTACACGCCGGATGTGCAGTTCTCCTTTGATGGCGCGGGCTTTGATCGCCGCCCCGATGGCGCGCTGACAGGGTGGCGCGCCTTCGCCTATCAGCCGCTGCCGGGCACGTTCTGGCCCACCAATGGCTCAACCGATGATGTGCTGATCCGTTTGCCCGAGGCGTTTCGCGAAACAGTGGACGGCGCGCCCGATTTGACGATCTACAAGACCAATTTCGCGATCATAGAAGCTTTGATCACCCGAAAAGACGTGGTGATCCCTGCCACTGACGAGCGCGCGATGGGCGTCGATCTGGACCGCGACGGCGTGATGGGCACCGCCTCGCGCGTGACATTCGCCTTCGCACCGCTCGACGGCATCACCATGCACTATGCAGGGCGCGCGGGGGCCGAGGGCGCAAAGCTGGCCGCCGGGCTGTATCCCAAGGGCACCGAGTTCGTGCATACGGTGCGCTATATTGATCCCACGCCTGCGGGAATCGCGATGGCGGCGCGGATAAAAGAGCTGCGCTATATGCGCAAAACCGACTGGATCAGCTATGCCGCGCTGGAGGAAACCGCGCTGGCCGAACTTAAAGAAGACAACGCTTTTCCAGATCGCACCAAACAGTTCTTTGGCACGTCCGAGACCGGTATTCCCAACGCATTCGGTTGGCGGCTGCAAGGGTTCATCGAGGATGCCAGCGGCGCTCTGCGCCCGCAGAGCTTTGAGGAAACCGTGTTTTGCATCGGCTGCCACGGCACCTTGGGCACGAATGACGACTCCACCTTTGCCTTCGCGCGCAAGCTGGGTAAGGGCGCGTTCCGCGATGGCTGGTATCATTGGAGCCAAAAGAGCCTTGTCGGCACGCCGGATCTGATCCGCGCTGACGGCACGGGCGAGTATGCCCATTACCTGACAAGCAATGGTGCCGGAGACGAGTTTCGCGCCAATGCCGAGGTGATAGAGGCTTGGCTGGAGGCTGGCGAACTGACGCCTGCGCGCGCCGCCACGCTGCGCAACGATATCGGCGCACTGATCCTGCCCTCATCCAGACGCGCCGATGCCCTCAACGCCGCCTATCGCTTGATCGTGCGCGAACAGAGCTTTGTGAACGGCCGCGATGCAACGATCGCCCCGGTTGACGAAACCGTCTGGCGCAAGGTGGAGCAGGATCAGCCCACAGGCATCGAAAAGCCGCAGCAACCTTGGTTTGAGCGGCGCTAGGCTGCGGGGCATCTATCCAGGATAAGCGGTGTGATGCGCAGGTTGTTTGAGCCAAGCCTGACCTAGAAAGCGTCTCTCATTCGATGGCGATCTGTCATCATCGCGTCTCAGAAATGTGGAGGGCGTTATAGGCACGATGAAGGTGTTGTCTTCGCTGCTTTGGGCGTTTTTGGGGTTTGGGCAGTGGGTTGTGGTTTATTTATAGGCGTTTTGCAGGAGGGGGCTTTGCCCCTCCTGCTGGGCCTACGGCTCGGTAAAGCCCCCCCTGTAGCGGGCACGGAGCAGTCTCACGTTCAATTGCCCGAGCGGCTCGCGATTGTGTCGAGCGGATTTGCGTTCTTCAGGCGCCGAAAGTAGGTGCTGCGCGATATGCCAAGTTCCAACCACGGCTGCACGCTCTCCTTACTGTGCTCACTTAGCCACTCTGCTCTGGAGACAGCACCTGCGGCCTTGCGGCGTTCGCACTCCCTCCCGGCCTTTCGTCGCGCCCTTTCATCCAACGGCATGATTTGCTCAAGCTGAAGACCGCGTGCCGTTTCAGACAAGACGCCGAGACGCTCCGCGATCGTCGCCCCAGAGTAGTGATATCTGCCGTCATGGCCGGGGCTGCTAGCTCTCGGCAGAGAGGCATGGCTGGTCGCCATTTTAGCAATGGGGCGAACTTCTGAGGGGGGAAGGCCGGGAGTGGCCTGGCTTGCCATCTGCTCTACGAGCCCTGCGACATCCGATGCATTTGCGGTGTGAGACAGGCATGTTGCGTAAAGGTGCAGCCATGTATTTCGGTAACCTTCCGGGATGAGCCCACCCCAGGCTCCGCGCAAACGCTCCAGATCTCGCAGAACCGCAGCGAAGCGTTCCGCCGGAGCTAGGCCACCTGTGCGCTCGCTCTGTTTACGCCCACTCTGTCGCGCCTTGCGATCGCGCAGCTGCTCGCGTGTTGGTCGCCCGGCAGCCGTATAAATCGCGTCGGAAAATTGGTCGAAATCGTAGCGCGAGAGCGATCCTTGCATGATATGCGCTTCGCGCCCGCACTTCGTATTCAAGGATCCGGGCAAACGTGTGACGCGCGCCGCATCTCGACAGCTTGGATCGGCCCCGAGCTGTCGAAACAGCTCTATGAGCACGTTTTGCGCGGATTGCCAGCGAGGCAGAGCTTGCGGCGGAAGCGGGCTGATGAGCCAGATAGCAGCGAGGCCACGGCCGGTTGAAAGCAAAATGCTCGGCATGGGTAGCCGCAGCTTCTCCAGCGCGCGCGTAACTTTTTGAGCCCACGGTTTGGCATGTTGCGCTGAACCGCGAGGAAGACGATCAATGTCGAGATCCAGGAATAGCCCGTTCAACGCCGCAAGCCTGTCCACACGCCGAGGGCCATGAAAACGATGCAAAGACACGTAGCCGTCGCCATCGAGAAGGCAGTTTACCAAAATCGGAGCGGTCGCGGTCGTGTGCGTCACCGAATGCACACCGCCACATGCATCCTTCGTCATGAGAGTGATCTTGCCGACCGAACCGGGCGGGTGGATCAGCTTAATATACTCCGGCGCTGAGAGCGTTGTGGCCGCGGGACCGGCGTCGGTGAAGCGTGATTTGTCGAGATGTTCCATTTCAAGGAACTGGTGCAAAAAGCAGCCTTCTCAAAACGGAAAACCCTGTAAAATAACGCCGTCCAAAAGGAAGGATCAGGACGCGCGAACCGGCGCGATTGCAGAGGGTAGGGATGGCGAATCCGGTGCCAATACAGGCTTGGCAGCGGTCCCCCATTCCCACCGGACCATGCCGGGAAGCAGACCCTTTAGGGGGGACGATGCTCTTTGCGAAATGTGCCTGTTGGTGGCCGCGCGTGCCGCGGCGTGTCACAATCCGGTTCTCAAGCCGGACGCAAAACGCCTTAAAGGGGAGGGATCTCAACAAACGGGTCATCAACGCCCAGCTGCGGTGCGCATAGTAAGAGCACGTTCGTCAGAGGAGTCCGACCAGGATATACAGGCTCCGCAATACGATCTATCTGCCGTGGACCACCTTCAAGCCGAGTTCGTTGGCGCGATCTTGCGCGGGGTGAGGGAGGGCATCGAACGGTTTGCGGATCTGCGAGATGTCCAGATCGACGCTTTTCAGGCGCTTCAGGAGTGGCTCCATGCCCAAACTCTGTGAGTAGCTTTTCTCGCCCTCGTCTAAGGGCGCGTGCCCCATGAGACGTCGACGGATTGCGTCAGAGCCGTCGTCGGACAGGATTTCGTTGTGGAATGTTGTTCGCAGCGCGTGAAAGTCGAGCCCCGGCCAGTAGACATCATTGATGCGACGGAAGTAGTTGAATCTCTTTGTGAAGTTCTCGGCATAGGTCTTTTTGTTCTTGCCGCGCTTCAGGAACGGGAAGAGACGGCTGTGGCCCTGTTTCTTGCGCAGATCCACGAGTTTCATGAGGCCGAGATCGACGAGCTTCGGATGAAGAGGCACGCGGCGTTCGCTGCTCTCTGATTTGACGTGGTTTTCGTCTGTATTGCGCACTTGCAGATACGGCATGGCTTTGTCGGTTCCGATGTCATCGGTTTTGAGTTGAAGAATTTCTTCCATTCGAAGTCCTTGCGCGCGCGCGATGAGGGGAGCCCAAAACAGAGCGTCCCCCGGATCTTCGAGTTCTTTGGTAAAAATAGACGTGGCGAACAGCTTGTTGATACGATCATCCCAAGCGGCGCGCGCGTGCCCCTCTTCGCGCCGGCGCAGCGTCTTGACTTGCTTGTTGGACCAGACGCAGACTGAGAAGGGATTGTGATCAATGAGATGCATGTCCCAAAGCATTCTCCCGACCGCGCCGAGGCGGCGCGCATGTTTGAGATAGGTATCGACGCGAAAGCGTGGAATGGAACGCTCTTTGCGCATCGTGTCGACTTCCCCGGAAAGCGCGCCTTTGGCGATCGCGCGTTCAATGTCGCGTTTGAGTTCTGCTTCATCGGCGTCACACCGTTCGATCAAGTAGCCATAGCCGTTTTTTATGGAGTAGCTGGCTCCGCGATTGTGATCACGCGGGACACGCCACAGCAATTCAAGAGCATCGTCGACCAGCTCGGGCGTGATTTCATCAACAGGCGTTTCACCGAATTGCTCCGCCCAGTAGATATCGGCAAATGCATTCTTACTCTTGGTTTCTTGCTCCCAGCGCTTGCCGGCTGCGCGATCGCGCACTTGTGGCCGGGAAAAGTCTTCACTGTAGCCAAGCGCGCGCAGTTCGAAGTGAAGCGTCAGGGCTTGCTTGATCGTGATGCCGCGCGGTTCTTTAAGCGCTGCCCGAGAGTCGTCGCTCAGCAAGACGGGATCGAAGTGTAACCTTGGTGGGCGCAGAGCGACGCGGGCGGCCTGGGCTTGCAAAGGCGTCATGTTTGGCGGTGGCTCTGTGTTGAAGGGGATGATGGCATCCCTTTCGTGCTGGCCAGTGGCTGGCAGTGGGGGGGCAATTTCAGGGCCTGCGTCGCAGACATTCGCGAGCGCGCCGGTTGGCTCGCCAGCCGCGACGGGCGAAATCGGTGATGGAGTGTCGCGATAGCGGGCATCGCAGGGTGCGGCGAATCCGGCCGGGCTGGGCGCTTGGGTCTGACTGTCTCTGTGCGGTGCCGCCATGGTGTCTTGCATGATGTTATGCGGGCGTGTGAGGGCGGGACGCATCGCGTGGCGAAAATACACCGTGGGTTCTTCATAGACCCCGAGGCGGCGTTTCTCACGCTCACGGCTGACGTCGAGCAGAACCTTGCTCGCTTGGTAGGCCAGCGCGCGAAAGTCCTCGTCTCCTTCTTCCAGCGTGAGACCCATGCGTGCCGCGACTGCGCGCACGGGGGCTTCAGCGATCGTGCGATCACCTAGAAAGATTGCGGTGCGCAGCGTGTCCTGAAGTGCGAGTTCGCGATCAAGTTCGAGCTGGGCGAGAGCGGGCGACATCGGGTCGGCAACCGCCCGCATGCGCTCGAATGTATCGATTTCGAATCGAACGAGTTCGGTCAGCAAACGTTCAGCAATATCGGGCGCGATCGCCATGGTATTCTCCCGGACGCGGGTGAAAAGCATATCGCTCAGAGCCGTCAGGCGTTGGGCGATAATCTTTGCGTCACGGTCGATGTGGGTTCTTATAGAAAAAGAAAAAAATTTCTTGCTGAAGCTGGTTTCGCAGCTGTGGCGATAAGGGGTTGTTGGCACTCTGCGGCGCCAGAGATAGCCCGATTTCCGGTATTCGAGATGTGGAGGGAGGGAGGTTCGACGTGTCATGCGGTTTGATCTCCGAGACAGAGATGTGCACCGCTGAGTGCACCGAAATGTGCACTTCATCGAACGAACAGCGACTCCGGATTAAGGAAGCCATTTGTTTTCAGTAGCTTATAGAAATTTTGGCTCCGGCGGTAGGGGCCGGAGCAAAAACTTCGCAAGCCATTGATTTAGCTTGCGTATCTTGCTGAACCGATTTGTGATCAATGCAAGTATTGTGACGCCATTGTATGACAAGGTTAGGCGCGGGAGGCAAGGCCTTCGGATTGATTAGAGAGCAATTCGACCGCTGGCACCTGCCTGAGAGCATAGGGCGGGAATACTATGAGAATCTGATGGCGGCGACATGGCTTATAATTGAGGCTATCACTGGCGACCTGGTTTAGCCTCCGGCTAGAACGCCGATCCCGATCACGACCTTAATCATAAAGGGAACCCGTGAAGTGGCGGTCTATTCTGATCGTGGCGATGAGCTCATCGAGCTGAAGTATATTTTCCAGGAGTTTCTCGACATCCGTGACAGTGTGCTGGACCAAGTCGCTGCGCATCGGTGTCTGTTGGAAATAATGAGCGCTTAGGGTTTCACTGGGAACCCCGATAAAACTTCCTAATCGGGGTTCCCATTGTCAAGAATAACATTCCACCGAAAATGAGATTTACGCGGGTGTTGGCCATTTCGAAAATCTGAGATGGAATTAAATATAATAAGGTCAAAACCTTAATGGTGAATTGCCGTGTTCGATTACAGTCCGGTGTGATGGCGCGGTGTCGGTGGAACGCCTGGGTTGATCGCCGATTTAGCATGCCCTCAAAGCACAAATCGCACTTTTCTCGGTCGTGACTTTTGCTACGCCTGCATAGGCTGACGGTGCCTGCGGGCTGTTGTCTGCCCAAAAGATTTGGCGACATCGAGCTCGTTCTCCTGCGCCACGTCGATGCGCCTGCGGATCAAGTCCGGGACATCGATGGGCTGTTTGAAGAGATGACCACGGCTGCTAAGGAGCGGCAAATCAGCTTCAGTGATGAGCCGGATTTCTAAGGAGAAACTCGCCGCCATCCCTGCGGAGGCTGCCATGCTTGATTTTGCGACCCATCTCAGGCAAGCTCATCTTGAGGCGATTGTTTGACGTAGGTGCTCGGCAACCCTGATGTCTGCACATAAAGCATGACATTTCAGGCGCCCAAGGGCAGGGGGTCGCCCCGGCACCTCAAGGTAAGTGGTCAAAAAACCAATGGACGCTGCATTCCTTCGATCCGGATGCACGGCATTATTCACTGTCGTCGCGATCGCGACGACACAGATGGCGCTTGCACAGGAACCTTTTAAGCCTGCGGTGAGGATCGACCAATTCCGTCCCCCGACAACGGCGGACCGGACCAAGGCAGTACAGCCGTCGCGCATGAAAATACCCTGCCAGCGCAGCGATAAAGCGACCTGTCTGGATCGGAAAACTGTCCGTGATCTTCAAGCTGCGCTGAATGCCTTGGGTTATGATGCCGGCGCTACGGATGGACTTTACGGGGCCAAGACCTCCCGTTCGTTTGAGGCCTTCCGTAAAACACATGGGAAGACCATTACCGGCCCTCCCAGCAAGGCAGAGGTCCTGCATATTCTCCGTCTTGCGCAATCTGTGCAGGATATGCCCAAGGTGCGATTCCGCCGCAACCTGGCCGCTTCAAGTCAGCCACCCAATATAGGTGTCCAACCTGCAGAAGTTCAGGTAACAGCCGCACAGGCAGTGCAGCCAGCAAGCGCCGGCGGGCCGCCGGTGCCAACGCGGGTGTTTGCCGGTCCGGGTCAGTTCCCCCCAGAGAACTTTCGCGGTTATGGCTTTATGACCTTCATCGCCACGGCATCAGAATATGACTTCGGCCGTCACATGATCTTCTGCCAAGCCTATGTGAACAGCCTGCCGGTCAGCGCATCGGTCGCTGAGCTGCCGGGGGATCAGTTCGTAACCGTCTGGCCGTTAATCGACGCGGCACTATCCGGACGGTTGAACCGCGCCATGCATCGCGCGGACACGATCTCCACATGCAAACAAGCGATCGACAGTTATGATGCCAGTCGTGCGCGAGCCATCCTAAGCAGCATCCGTGAGAACGAGGGCATCGCGCTGGATGGCCTCGGGCCCTACCTCTTCGGCTGGATCCCGGCCGATGAGTTTGGCCAAGTGGGCAAGCTCATCCTGATGCTGGACCTAAGCCGGGTTTCGACCTACGAGCAGGCCTTGATCCAGTTGCAGAGCTGGCAGCAAAAGATCGCGACCAATCCCGAATTACTGCAGGACGGCTTCTCTATAGAGAACCTGCGCCGTTTGGTCCGTGACTGGTCCGATCAGCATGGACAGGCCTTCCTCGTTCTGATCGGGGCGGCATAGCGATATGGGTTTTGTACAGCTCTCCCGCGGTCTTCTCATCGCAATCACCCTTGGGCTGGTTTTCAGCCTATGGGTCAACCCGGGCACAACCGGTGGGCTTCTCTTGCTCCTCGCGGTATCGACCGGGATTATTTACCTTGTCGTCTCTGTGATCCATCTCACTTGGCTCGGCATCAAGCGTTCTCGCCAAAGCCGCGCAGAGCTTGGTCATGCGTCAAAGGGAAAGCCTTCGTTCACGTCAAGTCGACGCGGCACAAATTCAGGGGCAGGGGACGGCAATCCTTCAGATTGAAGGGCGCGTCTTTGGTCTCGCGATTGAAGCGACTTCGATCATCCCGGTCTACATTCCCTGAAGCGGCATTGCCCTCTGCAACTCCTTGCGCACACTCTCCACCGTAAATTTCGCCGGCACCTCAACCATCGTGATCCCCGCCGACGCCAGCGCCGCCCGCTTCACCTTATCGCTCTTCTCGGCTTTTTCGCGCGCCGCATTACCACGCCCGTAATGGCCGACACCCTGGTACTCGACGACACACAGGATACTGTCCTGCGCATCCGCGATCACGAAGTCGGCGCGTTTATGGTTGATCGTGGCATAGGCGCTGAGCGTACTCATCTTTGGTGCCACCATTCATAGCAGTGGCCGCGCGCTTTAACATGCCTGCAAGATTGAAGACGAGGCGCTGAACCGGGGTACGTGACATCGGTGCCGTTTCGATAATTTTCTGGAGAAATTTTGGCGCGAGCTCGAAATTCTCCCAACGATCGCTGTCGAGCGGATCGCCGCTCTCTGCCTGTGCAACGAGGTCGGTGATTGTCTCAAGGGCACTATCCATTTCGCGCTCGCGTTCAATCACCGCGCTTTCGCGTTGCGTGGCTCACTTCTGCGTGGAAATTAACACCTAGGGCGGGAATACTATGAGAATCTGATGGCGGCGACATGGCTTATAATTGAGCCTATCACTGGCGACCTGATTTAGCCTCCGGTTAGAATACCGATCCCGATCACGACCTTAATCATGAAGGGAAGCAGAAAGATCAACAGCCCGATTATCAGTATTCCTTTGAGCATTTAGAGCGGCTCCTAGGTTTCCAGTTTGACACACATAACCACGGCGTCTCATTCCGTATGATTGGCGCGTTCACGCGGACATGCCTTCCGGCGTCATCAGGTAAAGCAGAGGGGTTTCCGTAGGGGCGCTCACCGCTCGAATGTATTCGATGCCGCTGGTTCCTTCCAACCGCAACGTCTGAGCGATGCTGACCTGACCGGCGAGCCCGAGGACGCCTCCCTTTAAGCCATCAGTTAGGATGCGCGCTTGCGTAAGTGCCTCAATACGAAGCACTTTCGACTTTTCCGGATCGTTGGTGCTGCGGCTCACGAGGCGGCTAAGAGTGTCAGGGCTGAGAGCTTCCAGAAGCGAAAGTTGGCGATCAAGTTCGGATTGTCCAAGACGCTGCGCGACATCCAATTCGTCAGCAGCAAATAACGCTTGCATCGCGGCCTCTTGGCAAACGCGGATAGCGGCGGCAAGTGTCCAGAGCCGGTCCAACTGCGCCATCTGCATTGACACAAGGGAGCCTATATCCGCCTCGCGCAGAAAATGGACTTCGATAAGTCGCGCCGCTCGGGAAAGAGAGAGTTGGAGCTGCTCAGCCACACGTTGAGGTTCACGGCGGTCGATCAGCGTCTCAACGTTCTGCAGATCGGCCCCCATTTCAGCAAAGACGGATTTCAAGTCATCTTCGCGTCGATCCTTCGTGACCATTGCAATTTCTTCTGAAATCACGTCGAGGCGTTTTTCGATCGCTTTTAGCTTTGCCATGGTGGCGGCGAAGCCAGCGATTGCAACACCCAACCCGAGGCCGGAAAGCGCAAGCGTGCCGTATTGAAGGTTTTGCATCAACGCCATGCTGTTCTGGAGATCTGCAATGCCGCTCTTGATTTGCTCATTTTGAACGAGCGACATCATCCCGAGTGGGG
Organism: Thioclava sp.; assembly: GCF_048263065.1. Taxonomy (NCBI): domain Bacteria; kingdom Pseudomonadati; phylum Pseudomonadota; class Alphaproteobacteria; order Rhodobacterales; family Paracoccaceae; genus Thioclava; species Thioclava sp. Next base: position 44,896 of record NZ_JBLXEM010000010.1, on the reverse strand, counting down.
AGAAGCCTCCGGTAGATATGGCCGACCCCGTGACGGTGTTCAAGATTTGCTGAAGTGCTGACGTTTGTTGAACATGTCCTAGAATTTGACCAGTCGCGTTGTCCTTTATTATTGTTCCAAAACGGGTGGCTTTCCCAATTTTGACAAGTAGGTCTAAGTTGCTCGGGACATCAAAAAGCAGCGGCATCAGGCAATCTCTTCTAACTTGTTTACCCCAGCCTTCAAAACAATCGCTTGTAGATCGTTCACGAGGCAACGTGAATTTGGCGCAAGTCCTTGACCAAAAATGACAGCCTGCGCCTCGGCCAAGATGCGCGCCGCAAGGCGTGCCCGCGACTTATCCTTGGCATAGTCTAGGCCTTTGAAGCCAGCTAACGAGAGGCCGGTTAGCGCTACTCCTCCAACCAGAAGGAGAGGAACGCTAATGCTAGAGGTAGAGATAAACAGGAACGACGAAGTTACTGTCGCGAAAGATACGACGGCAGGTAGGCCTGCAACCGATGCAGCCAAGACGCCGACGCCGGCAAGAGCGGGCAATGCTGTATGGATGTGATCGCCTATACTGGATTCCATATTCATCTCGGTGACCACGGCTGTCAGGCTCTCCTCTGCACGCTTCAGCGCGATCAGGCCTTGCGCGGCCGCCCAAGGGGAGATGATGCTCTCGGCAAGAGGTTTCGCGCTCAGTTGAGCGCGCGCAACTTGGAGAGTGGTCATCTCGGATAGGCGGGTCTCTATGGTCTTCTCAAGTGAGGGAAATGCATCTTCAAGCTGGCCCGTAATGGCCTCAAGTTGGCTGTCCCGCCAATCCAAGAGCTGTAGCCGAGTCTCAATCGTGTTTAGATCAAATGCCATGCTCTGATAATCCGCTGTAAGCCCGTATGAAATGCCTCGAGCCTAAAGGAAAGGCGCTCACAGCATTAATGACGTGAGATTAAATGATTTTCCAGTGAATTCTATAGCTTGGAAGAGCACTGGTCTGCCGCCTCCAGATTTACTTGGCATCTGGAGGCGATTGTCACGTATGCGTCCAACTGTCGGGAAATGTTAAATGCGGGCTCAATCTGGCAATAGCATTTGGGCGACGTTGCCATTTATGCGGGGTTTCGAAAGGGGCAAGGCCCCTTCGGCTGGGGGTTTCGAAAGGGGGATGCGCGGCTTCTCCCTTCGCCTACAGGGATAAAACGCGCCCGGAGGGTGAGGTTATCCCTAGTAGGTTTTGCGATGCCCAAATCTCCCGCTGCCCGTTCAAATTCAGGATTTTAGAGATTCAATTTTGGATTTTCATCAGTTTGTTCGAGTATTTCCGTATGAAGGATCTCGTTCAGGAAAACCGCGCCACCTTGACGGTCGATGCGCATTCCTTCCCCAAGGCAAACCCTCGGGCTGTTTCGGTGCGCCTTGAGGCTCGCTCGATGTCGAAGGCAAAGGGGACACGTAATCACGACTATCGGTTGGGCAAGGTGCCGGACTATGTCAACAGGGATCTTTCTCACCTGAACCGCAAGCTCTGCGAGTTGCGTCCCTTGTTTCAGATCAGGAATGAAAATGCAGAATTGCGCAGGAGGGCAGGGCGGCAGCGGGCAATGAAGTCAAACGCGGCGGTGGTTACCGCGGGAATTATCACCTTCGGTACCGAGGCCGCACGTATGTTCGAGGCGCTTGAGCCTCAAGCGCAGGACGCGGCATTTAAAGAACTCGCAAATACCATCGCCGCAACGCTCGATACGGCCTTGGAATCACTAATAGTCCATCTCGACGAAACCACGATCCATGCGCATTTCACATTGCGAGGGTATTCCGAGGCGGGGCTTGCGCTGAGCGACACGATGAAGGCTGGCACGATGTCGGAGTTGCAAGACATCGCGGCGGATGTGATGGCGCAGCACTGCCCTGGGATCGAGCGCGGGCATCGTAAACGCGACCGCCTCGCCGCTGGGGCACGTTACGCCGATACGCTGCATCGTTCGGTGCGGCAGTTGCACGAGGATCTTCCGCGCGAAATCGCGGCACGCGAGGCCGAGATGGAATCGCTCGAGTTACGTGCCCTCGAACTTCGGGCTTCGATGGTGAAGACACAAGCAATTATTGATAAGCTTAACGCCACAGTGGCGTTAAGCGAGAAAGAGGCGAAACGGCTGCAGATCTATGCGGTCCGCCTTCAAAAGAAGGAAGAAGAGTTGGCTGCTGTAGAATTCGCCCTCGAGGCCAAGCGTCAACGGGTTGAGGCAGATAGTAAAGCGGTCGACGAGACTTCGGCGCAGCTGCGCGCCGAGGCGACCGTTCTGGACTCTGAAAGGGTAAATTTGCAGAGGGCAGAGCAAGAAGCGGCGAAGGCTACGCAGATTGCGCGCGAGCGTCGCGAGAGGGCAGGGAAGCGGGAGGCCGCAGCAGACAAGAAGGAGGTAGAATTTGAGGCAGCGATCGGAGCATTTGAAAGCCTGCTCGGGGAGATCGAAACTGAGAGCATGCGGGTGAATGCGAATAATAAGATCAACTTGGACAACCTCGCTGTCTTGCGCGCGGTGCCGAAGCCTTTGCTCGACCGACTGATGCCGCCGATGCACCGCCTCGTGCGAATGATCGACAAGACCGGGAAAAAGGCGGCATTTGTCGACGGTATGATGACACGGGTGAACGCCTTCCTAAGGCGGAAGGATCTGGCGGCGGATGCCCGAAGCGAGGGGGAGACGTTGCGCCGGGAATGGGAGCCAGAATAGCGCAAAGATGAGCGCTCCGAATTTAGGCAGGGGATGCCACTGGAGGGGCTACTTTGCTTCGCCGCTTTAGGTCTTTTCTGGTGATGTCAATTTCATCCTCTACGTGCCCACCGCGATAGACGTAGGAAGTTTCATGGCGTGCGTATTGTCCATCGCGATCTGCGCTCAGCCAATTAAAGGATCCAACGCATACTGCCCGCTAGCGGCCATCGCCATAAGGGCATTTCTGCAATCAGTTCCAGTGGCAGTTTCGGGGAACCCCGCATTGTAGCGTTGATTTATCCGACTTTCGGGTCTGGCTCGCTCCTGTCGGCTGGCTGTTTTTTGCATGTGAAACGCTAAGAGGCGGTAGTTGGTAAAGAGGTCTCAGACCTGCCGTTCGTCGCGCTTGAACACACGATCAGTGCCAAGGTGTGTTGATTTCCACCCAGAAGTGACCCGGGTAGCGGTATAACTCTCATTGAGAATTGCAATAGCAAGAAGGCTGGTCACAATCGCCAACGCGATAGTCAAATCTGGAACCCCGTGGCAGAGTTAGTCCTGTGGTTGGACAAAGTTGCTAGCGCGCTCTCCAAGTATCGTCTTGGGCCTTCTCGTGGGCCTCAAGGGCGGTCAAAGTCTTGTCGGGATATAAATGTGCCCATTGAGGGCCTTATCACCACGCGGCGGCCAGAAGGGCTGGCCCAGAAAGATTTGGTTACAGGATGAAGTTAGCTCTTTTCGCGCCCATGCTGCTGATCTGTTTTTCAACCGCGCAGGCGCAAGATGTGAATGCGCAATCGCACGCTTCCCGCGAGACGTATTACGACAATCGTTCGACCGCGCGCGACGTTATCAGCTCTTACTACAATGCGATCAACCTGTCGCAATATGCGCGCGCCTTTAGCTACAAGCTGCGGGGTATGCCCGAGGGCTCTCCAGAGGAGATCAATGCGCAATATGCCCAATTTCGCGACGGCTACGCCCATACCGCGCATGTGCGGCTGCGGTTAGGTCAGCCCGTCTTGGACGCCGCTATGAGCAAGACCTACAGCGCGGTGCCAGTCGTGATTGAGGCGCTAACAGACACGGGTAAGCGCCAAACCTATTCGGGCTGTTATACGCTCATGCAAGTCTCGGCTTCGGTTCAGGATTACGTCCCCTTTGATCCGATCCGGATTGTGGATGCCAAACTTGTTAAGATAAGCAATAACTTTAAGATGGCTCCGATGCCAGATTGTCGACTTTAAACATCTCAACCGCCCGCGTCCCAGCACCCGATAGGAGACTTTTCTATGACTGCTCTGCTTATTATACTCGCTGTAATCGTTATCGCGGTGCTTTATGTCATCTTTCTCTACAACGCACTCGTGCGCGCTCGGCAGATGACGCGTGAAGGCTGGTCGGGGATTGATGTGCAACTCAAGCGGCGCGCCGATCTGATCCCCAACCTGATCGAGACGGTCAAGGGCTATGCCGCGCATGAGCGTCAGACCTTCGATGCGGTCGTAGCTGCGCGCAACGCGGCCGTAAGTGTCGCGCCCGAGGATGTCGAGGGGCGCGCCAAAGCCGAAGGCGTGCTGAACCAAGCGATTGGCCGCTTGTTCGCCCTTGCCGAGGCCTATCCTGATCTGAAGGCCAGCGAGAATTTCCGCGATTTACAAGCCTCTCTCTCCACGCTTGAGCAGGAAATTCAGATGGCGCGACGCTATTACAACGGTGCTGCGCGCGACCTGAACGTCAAGGTCGAGAGCTTTCCCTCCAACCTCGTTGCGGGACGGTTCGGCTTTGCCCAGCAACCCTATTTCGAGATTGAGGACGCTGCCGATCGCGCGGTGCCTTCGGCCAAGTTCTGAGGCGGGGCATGCTGCGTCGCGCGCTTCGCCTTTCGCTTTTCCTTCTGTTCGCCCTTGCGCCGGAGGTGCAAGCCCAAGAGGTCATTCGGTCGTTCCAGTCTGATATCCGGATTGCGGCGGATGGCACGCTGGATGTGCGCGAAACGATCACCGTCACGGCCGAGGGCGATGCGATCAAGCACGGGATCTATCGCGATTTCCCGCGCTATTTCGTCAAAGCCGACGGCACGCTGGGCAAGGTGTCTTTCGATGTGCAGGCGGTCACGCGTGACGGCGCCCCCGAGCTATTCATGACCCAAGCGGTCGAGGGCGGCACACGCATTCAGATCGGGAACGCGGATGAAACCGTGCCGCCGGGGGTGCATACCTATCGCATCGATTACCAAACGGACCGCCAGATCCGTTTTCGCACGGATCATGATGCGCTGGTCTGGAATGTGACCGGGACGGGCTGGCGTTTTCCGATTGAAAGCGCCCGAGCCACGGTGACCCTGCCTAACGGGGATCGGGTGCTATCGGCCGATACCTATACGGGGGCGAAAGGCGAGACCGGGCAGGATGCCACGGCGCAGATCTCGGGCAACCATGTCGAGTTTCAGAGCACGCGCATGCTTTACGTCGGCGAGGGTTTGACCATTGAGGCAAGCTTTACAAAAGGCGTGGTGGCGGCCCCGACGTCTGCCCAGATCCGCGCATGGTGGTGGCGCGACAATCTGGGGGCGGTGATCGCATACAGCGGTTTGGCGGCGGTATTCGCCTTTTTCTTCGCGCGGTGGTTCGCACGGGGGCGCGATCCGAAATCGGGGATCGTCGTAGCGCGCTGGGATTTGCCCAAGGGCGTTTCCCCGGCCTTGGCAAGTTATATCGACGAAAGCGGGTTGACGGGAGGTGCGTGGAGCGCGCTTTCAGCCTCAGCCATTGATCTGGCGGTGAAAGGATATGTGACGCTTGATAACCTGGATCAAGCGGTCACGATCACGCGTGCATCCAAGCCGGTGCCTGACGATCTGCCCGCCGGGCAGGCGGTGCTGCTCGAGACCGTCGAGCAGCACGGCGGAGCCTTCACGATCGAGAGCGCTAATGGAGAGGCCGTGCAGGCGATGTCCATGGCGTTCCGCGCCGCGATAAAGGCCGAGAACCGGGGTGTGTTCTTTCAAAATAACCGGGGCGTGTTCTTCATCGGCCTGCTCGCTTCGGTGGGTATTGCTTTGATTTGGTGTTTCACCAGCGGGCTTTCCTCTGACAGCATCAGCGCGATTGCACTTTCTGGCGCCGTTCCACTGCTGCTTGGCATTCTCATCTGGAAAGCGCTCAGGGCGCGGCGGCGGCGTATAATGGTGGCGGCGCGGCTTTTGCTCACGGTCGCGGTCATTCTGCTTAGCATGATTGGCTTGCTTGCCTTCTTGGTGGCCATCGACAGCTTTGGCGATGTCATGGGGTCAGGGGCCGCGTTGACGATGGTCTGGGGCCTCGTGGTGATGAACCAGCTTTTCTTTATCCTCCTCTCGGCACCAACGAAACGAGGGCGTGACATCCGCGATCACATCGCTGGTTTGCGTCTTTACCTGACCTTGGCCGAAAAGGACCGCATGAACCTTTTGGGCGCGCCGAAGATGTCGCCCGCACATTTCGAAACGCTGCTGCCCTACGCTGTCGTTCTGGGCGTCGAAAAACGTTGGAGCAAAAGCTTCGAGATTTGGCTCAGCGCCTCTGTGGCGGGGGCGGCAGCGGCATATGCGCCTGTCTGGTATAGCGGCACGCGCACGGGGAACGTCACAGGTGACATCGCCTCCTTCGCGTCTTCCATGGGCTCATCCATGGCTGCAAGCGTTCCCAGGTCTAACTCGTCTGGATCGGGGTCTTCGGGCTCCGGTGGCGGAGGAGGGGCCGGCGGCGGCTGGTAAGGGCCGCATTCGCTTCTTGCAGCGTCATTCAGTTAACTTATCATCAAGATGATAAGTTGGTTTGCATTTGCAATTATTTGCCGCAGCAGGTCCGAGCGGGAGCGGCTGCCATGAAGGATGATCTTCGAACTCACGTCAGAATCTGGGCGTCACACTGAAGGCGCTTGGTGCTGACGCGACGTTGGAGCGCAGCGACGCATTCCCCGAGGATGCTTTCGACGTGGTGCTTGATCTCGTGGGCAGAGCGCGTTGGCCTGATCTTCTCACTGCGCTCGCGCCCCGGGGACGCTGATCAAGCTCATGGAGCGGATGCTGGGGGTCGAACTGACCGCGCATCTTGGCTATGAAGGGTGCGAGAGCGCGCCGCCGAGCCAATCCAATCGGCGTAATGGCACATCGACGAAAGTGCTGAAAGGCCGGGACGGGGAGATGCCGGTGGCGGTCCCGCGAGACCGGGACAGCAGCTTCGAGCCAGAGCTGGTGAAGAAGGGGCAGACCCGGATCGATGGGATAGATGACAAGATCATCGGCCTCTATGCCGCCGGTCTGACGGAGCGGGACATCTAGGCCCACCTGCTCGACCCTTATGGCCTGAATGTCTCGCCCGACCTGATCAGCCGCGTCACCGATACGGTGCTGGACGAGGTCCGGGAATGGCAGAGCCGGGCGCTGGACCGGATGTATCCCATCGTGCTTTTCGATGCGCTACGGGCGAAGATCCGCGACGCGGACAGCCGGACCGTAAAGAACAAGGCCGTCTACATCGCCCTCGGCGTCACCCGCGATGGCCAGCGTGAAGTTCTGGGCCTCTGGATCGCCGAGAACGAAGGTGCCAAATTCTGGCTCTCGGTGAGGAACGTTCAAGAATACGCGTGACAGTTGGCACATCACGGGGCCTGCCGCCAGAATGATCCGGCTATTTCACGCGCCGTAGATATCCACTCGGCGCAACGGACATTTGCAATTTCGCGTCAATTGCGTAATCGATTTCGAAATGGTCGGTGGTCTGAAGAAACGCTTGCACGGCTGTCTTTGGATTGTTTCCCGGCCCCCAAGGTCGATCCGGAAACATCGAGGCATCCATATCTTCGACGACTGTATCAAACACAACACAATAGCTGTCGATGCTTGTCAGATCGGCGTAGGCCTCCAACTCCGCCAAAACGTGGTCGTGCGTATGGTTGCTGTCGAGCGAGATGAGAATCTTCTTCGCCCCCTTAGCCGCCGCGTGGACCTGTGCGATAACGTCTGGCGCGATGGAGGAGCCTTCGATCATGTCGATTCGACCCGCCATGGGATGCGCTTCAATTGCTTCGCGGTTGTGGGCGCGGATATCGATATCGATGCCGAGAATGCGACGTTTTGGGACGGCGGGGTCCATGACCTCCCCTGCCTCGATTGCATCGCACAGGTCCAGCTGTGCCAGTTGCGAGGCCATGAAGATGAGCGAGCCGCCGTGGGCGATCCCTGTCTCGATGATCAGGTCAGGCTTCACCGCCCAAATCAGTTCCTGCATCGCCATGATATCTTGCGGATATTGGATGATCGGGCGACCCTGCCAGAAGAAATTATATGAATACAACGATTTGATCGTTTCATCCCGGAACGCAGCCGTGGCGGCATGGAGGTCTGTGTTCTTGGCAGCCGCCTCAAGGCGCGCTGCTGCTTCGCGTTCAAAGTCTGTCACAGGCTTGTTCTCTCATATGAAAAGCGATTACCGGTCATCGCTTTGATCTCATCAAAGTAATTGGGGTTCATCACGTATATCAACGTGCCGGGAGCAAGCAACTGGGTTGCGTCTTCGGGCGAGGTCACGCGCAGGCCGGTCACGGGTAGGTAGCGGCCCTGTTTGTCCGGGTTTATGTCAATCACGCCGTCCACAGGGCGGCCCTCGCGCAGCCGCAGAAGTGAGAAGATCACGCCCTTCGACGCGCCACCCCAAACCATGCCGCCAGTGTCGCTTTTTGAAAGGCCGGCGGAGAAATCCTGGGGCCAATCAACGTCCGCGTCTGGCGCAGGATCGCGCAGTGTGGAAAGGTCCGCAATGATCGACAGATACTGCCCGCCAAAGCGGCGTTCTGAGACCAGCACGCGTCCAAACATGCGGGCGAAATCATCCATGCGGAAGTAGTTCACATGCTCGTAGAAAATGTCAAACCATGCCCGGTTCTCTAGGATCCAGTCGAGGCAGGGCACCTCGATATAGATCAGCCCCTTGCCGCCATTGGCCTCGGCCAATTGCTTCAGGAAATCGACGGGCTGTGGAATGTGTTCCAGCACGTGGCGCAAGATCAACCCGTCGCCTTCAATCCCTAGGTCCGGGTTGAAGTAAGATTTTCGGATCAGCGGGTTATTGCCCTCGTAGGTTGGATCAAACCCGGTGATATCTGCGCCACCTTTGATCATTTGCTCCAGAAACGCGCCCTTGCCGCAGCCCACTTCGATAAGGTTTTTGAGCCCCATGTGGGCCGTGATCAGCGCGGCCACATCGTCCATATGTGCCTGAAAACGGGGGCTGTGGGATTGCTCATTATTGTAGTCAGTATCGTATACTGCTTTGGCGAGCTCAAACGCGCGGTTGGTGATAATCCCCGTCGTCGGGTCTTGCGCCAGATCAATGTCCCCAAGAGCGCAGTCTCGCGCCTCCTCAGCCGTGGCATAGGTGCGGTTCTGGAACACGGGAAAGCCGGTTTGGCGGTATAAAGACGGCGAGGTCATGGGGCGAAATCCTTCGGCATCTTGGTCGGTACTCCTACGATCGTCGCGGGGTCGAAGATGTTGTTGGGCCGCGCGCCAAACTTCAAAAGGTCAACGCGTCCATACTGCGTAGCAATGCCAAGCGCTAGGTCGCGCACGCTGATTCCTGTGCCCGAACAGATATTGACCGGGCCATTGGTGGGGCCAAGGGCAGTCGTAACGATACGTTGCGCGGCTTCTTTAACGTCCAGAAAATCGCGGATCTGTGCGCCATCGCTGAGCGGAATTTCTTGGCCGTTGGCAAGCCGCGAATGCAGGTTCGCGACTAGGCGGCCGGGGTGCTCCCCCTCGCCGTGAAGCGCAAAAAGCCTGCACCATGCGAAGTCCGTGTCTGTCTTGGCTAGTGAGGTTGAAAGGGCCGTAAAAGCGGCAGCCTTAGCGCCCGCGTAAGGCGACTGTGGATCGAGCGGTGTGTCAATGTCCAGCGGCGCGTCGCCCATGCGATATTCGATGCAGGTCCCGATGCCGGTGATCTTGGAGATCCCCGCTGCGATGGCCCCTTCTGCCATGGCGAGCGTGCCGGCAAGGCAGCGGAGATTGGCAGGATCGTTGATGTATTTCCCCGGCGTCGCGGTCCAGGCAAGATGGATAAGGTGGGCTCCTTCGGTCAAATGCTCTGCCCACCATTCGGGCGTCTGAGTAAAGATGTCCTCTACCACGATTACCCGCGCTATACCCTCTGGAACGCGGGCGACGCTGCCGGGGCGGACAATCGCTGTCACCTCTTGGCCTACAGCGGCCAGTAGCCGACACACATGCCGTCCGACAAAGCCGGTTCCGCCTGTGACGAAGACCCCGCTCATACGATTTTCAACTCCGGCACAAAGGTTACAAAGCGGGTGCCTGCCTTTGCAAGATAGGACAGCTGCTCGCGGACTTCATCGGCGATGTTCCACGGCAGGATCACGATGTAATCTGGGCGCGTGTCGTCTAGCGCCGAGGGCGCAAAGATCGGGATGTGGCTGCCAGGCAGGAACATGTTCTGCTTGGCGGGGGCGGCATCATGGACGCGGGGCAGAAGGTCGGGGCGAATTCCTGCAAAATTCATCAGCGTGTTGCCTTTGGCGGCTGCGCCATATCCGACAACCGTTTGCCCGTCGCGCTTGGCGTCCAGAAGGAAGCGAACAGCGGCATCCTTGACTGCCTCAGCCTCAGACTGAAAGCCCTTGTAGAAGTCCGGTGTATCCATGCCGCGGGCGCGTTCTTGTGCAAGAATGATATCGACGGCATCCGCGGCGACGTGGCTCGCAGCCGACCGGCATCCGTAGACACGAAGCGATCCGCCGTGGGTCGAAAGTTCTTCAACATCCACCACACGCAAGCCGTTGGCCTCAAATATGCGCTGCACGGTCAGCAGTGAGAGGTAGGAGAAATGCTCATGATAGACGGTGTCGAATTGACGGTGTTCAACAAGGCGCATCAGGTGCGGGAACTCCAGCGTCAAGATGCCCTCAGGCTTCAAAGCCGTAGCGATGGCCTGAGTGAAATCGTTGATGTCAGGTACATGGGCGTAGACGTTGTTGCCCAAGATCAGGTCGGCGGATTTGCCGCCTGCCACAAGGGATTCCGCCAAGGTCAGACCGAAGAAATCCTCGACGATTTCGATCCCCTTGGCACGCGCGGCGTCCGCCGTGGCGGTGGTTGGCTCGACCCCCAGGCAGGGCACACCCGCCGCTTTCATATGCTGTAGGAGGTAACCGTCGTTGGCGGCCACCTCGATCACAAGGCTTTCTGCGCCAAGGCCTAGGCGATCTATGATCATGTCAGTGTAGCGTTTCGCGTGAGCCACCCAACCTGATGAAGTAGATGAAAAATATGCGTAATCTGCCCCGAAGACATCGGCCGCGCTGGTGTAATCCTCCGTCTGCACAAGGCGGCAGACGGAGCAGACGTTGAGCCGCAAGGGATAGGTGACCTCCGCCGCCTGCAAACCCGCCGCGTCCAGATAGGCGTTGGACAGGGGCGCATGGCCAAGGTCCAAAAACCGCTCGGTCAGGGGGGCGGCGCAGTGGCGGCAGGTATGGGACAGGCTCATAGCGCAATCGGCTCCAATTCGGACAGGCGAGAGTGCCCAGTGTCTCGAACAGATACTTCCGTCGGGGGCAATAGCCAAGGGATGTCGAGCGCGGGATCATCCCACGCTAATCCGCCCTCATCGAGTTTGGAGTAGGGCGCGCTGTGAAAGTAGAGCATCTCTACATCCGGCGTCAGCGTCTGATAGCCGTGCGCGAAACCGGCAGGTATGAATAGCATATCGCGGTTGTCGCCGTTCAACTCCACGCAGGTCGCTTGCCCGAAAGTGGCAGACCCGGCGCGGATATCCACGACGACATCAAGAATCGCCCCACGCACGCAGCGCACCAACTTGGCGTCAGCCATGGGCGGGCGTTGGAAATGCAGGCCGCGCAAGGTACCTTTTTTTCGATTGAAGGCAGAGTTCACTTGGCACCACGTCACATCGATGCCTGCATTCGCGAATTCCTGCGTACAGAAGGTGCGGGCGAAGAAACCCCGCGCGTCTCCATGCTTTTCGATGCTGACCCTGAAAAGACCCTTGGGCGGAAGCGCGTGGAAGATCATGCGCCAGCCTCAAACGCTGCAATCTGGGCGCGCGTGGTGGCCAGTGGGTCCGCGCCCTCATCCACCATGCGATACCAGTCGATTGTTTGCGCCACTGCGTCTTCAAAGCGCCACCTGGGCATCCACCCGAGGGCGTCGCGAGCCAGCTCGATCGACAGCGCGAGGCGACCCGATTCGTGGACTTGGTTGCCGTCCGAGACATCACGCCATTCTCCCGGCCAATGACGCAAAGCGACGTCTAGAAGATCGCTAACGGGTCGATTTGCACTAGGGTCCGGCCCGAAGTTGAGCGACACCGGGACAGAGCCGCCGTGCAAGTGCTCTGCGTAGGAGAGGTAACCTGAAAGCGGCTCCAGCACATGTTGCCAAGGCCGAGTCGCGCGCGGATTACGGACCTCAATTGCGCGACCATCGCGCAGGCCGCGCACGATGTCAGGCACGATCCGATCCTCGGCCCAATCACCGCCGCCGATGACGTTGCCAGCACGCGCAGATGCGAGCTTTACCTTGCCGCCTGCAAAGAACGCATCCCGGTAACTGGAAATCACCAGCTCTGTCGCGGCCTTGCTGGCGCTGTAGGGGTCATGACCGCCAAGTCGGTCGCTTTCACGATACCCATGCACCCATTCGCGATTCTGGTAGACCTTGTCGGTGGTACTGACGATTATCGTGCAGGGCCGATCCGCCATGCGGATTGCATCAAGGACGTGGACGGTGCCTTGCACATTGGTGGCCCAGGTTTCGGCAGGTCGGGCGTAGGAACGGCGTACTAAGGGTTGTGCCGCGAGATGAAACACGATGTCGGGAGCCACGGCCTGAATGCGGGCGGTTACGCTTTCGGCGTCGCGCAGATCAATCTCGGCGTGGTCAACCCGGTCGCGAATGGCGAGTTGATCGAACAAGGCGGGGTCTGTATCTGGTGCCAGCGCAAGGCCGAAGACCTGCGCGCCCATGTCTGCCAACCACAGCGATAGCCACGCACCCTTGAATCCGGTATGACCGGTCACAAGCACGCGCTTGCCGGACCAAAACGCGGCTTTCGTCATCGCGCCAGTCATGTCCATACGCGCCATGGCGCGCGGTCCTCGGCCCATAGCGCCTCTAGCACCTTGCGGTCGCGCATCGTATCCATGGCGGCCCAAAAGCCGTCGTGTCGGTAGGCAGAAAGTTGGCCTTCGCGGGCGAGGGATTCTAGTGGCTCGCGTTCCCAGATCGTTGCGTCACCCTCGATGCGCGACAGCACTGAGGGTTCGCACACGAAGAACCCACCGCTAATCCAGCGGCCATCGCCTTCGGGCTTCTCGATGAAATGGCTCACGCGGTCGTTCAGCAGTTCAATAGCACCGAAGCGCCCAGCGGGTTGCACAGCCGTCACCGTCGCCTCTCGCCCGCCTGCTTTGTGAAACGACAGCAGCGCAGCGATATTCACGTCCGAGACGCCATCGCCATAGGTCAGGCAAAACGTTTCATCGCCAATGTGATCGGCCACCTTGCGCAAGCGCCCGCCGGTTTGTGTCTGTTCTCCGGTATCTATGAGCGTGACGCGCCACGGTTCGGCGTTTTGCTGATGCACCTCCATCTTGTTGTCGCGCATATCAAACGTGACGTCGGACATATGGAGGAAGTAATTCTTAAAGTATTCCTTGATGATATAACCCTTGTAGCCACAACAGATCACGAATTCGGTGATCCCGTAATGGCCGTAGAGCTTCATGATATGCCACAGGATCGGGCGCCCGCCGATTTCGATCATCGGCTTGGGCTTGAGGTGAGATTCCTCGCTGATGCGCGTGCCTAGTCCGCCAGCAAGAATAACAGCTTTCATCAGGTAGTACTCCGCTTGAGGAAGGGTGTGTGGCCACTGTTTAACGTAGAAGCGGAGCTGCGGCGTAACACCAACAAGCGGTCCAACGTATCAAGAAAATTATGATATCCGTTGCGGTCGCTATGTCAATGTATCGGCGGCTTACCTCTTTATTCGCTCCTTCCGGGGTTCTCTCAAGGCTCGCTTCCAATCCAATACGATGCCTGCTATTAGCCGTCACCCAAGCAAAGGATCAACCATTATTGGTGAAACTTTATGCATGAAGGTATAAGATGCAGCTTTCGAAAGTAGCCGTAGTGATTCCAGTCCACAACGGCGGCGAAACCCTTGCCGCGACGCTCAGCGACTTGCTGGAACAAACCTACACTGACTTTTCCGTCACGATCGTCGAGAATGGGTCCACTGACAATACTGTTGAGGTCGCTAGACGGTTTTGCGCCAAAGATACTAGAGTCTCAATAGACTATGGCTCTGAGTTGCTTCCTCCAGTGGAAAATTTCGCTCGTGCGATGCAGATCGGCGCAAGCCGGGGTACCTACTTCATGCTCCGGGCGTGCGATGACACTTCCGCGCCTGACTACTTAGAAAAACTTGTTCACGCGCTTGATGCTTGTCCGGATCGCAAGTTGGCTGCGGGGACGACAAGATTAGTCGGTGGATCAAAGGGTGAGCGGAGCAAAAGTCCAAACCAAAACGTATTTGACTTCGTAAACAGATATACCTCGGGACACGTGCCGCGAAATCTGACGTTTCCTGCAGAATGGATTTATGGCTTGTTTCGTTCAGACAGCGCAGAGCGTTTGCGTAGTCGTTGGACCCAGTTAGGGACGCCATGGTGCGCTGCATCCTTCGCTTTGTACGATTTTGTGGTACACGATGAAGTGGCTTACGTGCCCGATGCATACTTCGAATTTGTTGAGGGATCTGGCTCCAAAGAGAAGTATGCGGCTCGTGGCTTTCGCGCAAAACTGCGTCGACGGCTCGACTATAGCTTGGGCTGCTTCGCTTTGCGGCATTCCTTGCCCCCTGTCAGTATAGCCGTCACAGCACGTTACTTCTTCATGTGTTGGACAGATTCGCGGCGTAAAACGGGCTTTAAGCTGCTCGGATTTCTCTAGCAACTGTGTCTAATCAGCGAACTGATGTTGCCATGGGGTGCCGGTTTTGATGATTGCGTTGGCGATGGTGACCAGTCTGCGTGCGATTGCAATGATGACGAGTTTGTGTGGCTTTCCACGTTCTTTGAGGCGTTTTGCGACCGGTTTCAGGACCGGGTTATGATAGGCTGCGGCTAGAGCAGCCTGGAACAGCACATGCCGTAGAGACCGGCGCCCGCCCGCAATAGCTCTTCGACCTCTCATCGCCCCGCTATCGTGAGGGACCGGTGCCAGGCCGGTCATGGCTGCGGCTTCGCCTGCTGTCATCCGACCGAGTTCCGGCAGTTCGGCGATCAACATTGCTGCGGAGACTGGTCCAATCCCTGGGATCGATCTGAGAAGTGCGGTTCTGTCGCAAAGTTTTTTTTGCGAAGAATATTGTTCCTCGCCAACACCGCTTTGTGCGTGAGGGAGCTTCAATTTGAGATGATACTCAGCGAGTCTAGCAGCGGAATTTCAAATTTCAGCTTACTTTCCGATCACAAAAGAACAATATTCCAGTTATTTGAAGTGCTTTCAGAATTTGCGACAGAACCCTCTCCTGACCCACCGCTGCCCCATCTTGGAAACCGAAAACGGCAGCTTCCCGATAAAGGCAAGCTCAGCATCAGAGGATTAGCGGCTGGACCCCTCGCGCTTTCGAACGGCATCCAGTCAGCGACCAAACTTGTAACAATTACTCACTGAATCTTGGTGGTATCGCGGAAAATTACTAACTTTAGCCCAAGAGAAATTACAAATATTGACATATTCAACGCCGGAGTATACTAATTTTTATGGCTTTGACGGAGGAGATCTGGAGGGACCGACGTGCCGAGCGTTCTGGAGAGTGCCGTGAGGCTTTGCTGCTGACAGCGTTTAGGCGACCGACGGCCCGTTGTGTCGCTTTGGTAGTGGACGGGTCGGCAACAGATGCAAGCGCTGTGCGGGATGCTCAACTTACTGATACTAGCGCCGGTGCTTTGCGGCCGCGCAGCCGCACAGGCCACGCCGCAAGACGCGCAGTTAGGCGCTGGCAAACTTCAATCTGGTCTTGCGGGGCAATGCATCGCAGCGCCAGAGAGCAGGGCGAATTCATAACAACCATGGCCGCAACGAGCCCGGCGATAGGGAGAGACTATGAGCGACTACATCTTGTCCAGTGAGACGCGTGACAAATTGAGGAAAGTATCCACGGCTTCTGTCGCGACGGCTTTGTATAAGCGCGGCTTGCGCAACCAGTTCGTGCAAGGTGTTGTGCCGATGGAGCGCAAACCGGTCACGATGGTCGGTCAGGCCTTCACGCTGCGCTATATCCCTGCGCGCGAGGATCGCAATCCGCTTACCGTTTTCCGCAATCGCGACCACAAGCAACGCGTAGCGGTCGAGACCTGTCCCGAAGGCCATGTGCTGGTGATGGATGCCCGCAAGGACAGCCGCGCGGCCACGGCCGGGTCGATCCTGATCACCCGCCTTGCGCAACGCGGCGCTGCGGGGGTTGTGTCGGACGGGGGCGTGCGTGATGCCGTGGGTATCGCGGCTCTTGATATGCCGGCCTATTTTGGCTGCCCCTCGGCCCCGACAAACCTTACGTTGCATGAGGCCATTGATATCAACGTGCCGATTTCGTGCGGCGATGCCCCGGTCTTTCCGGGCGATGTGATGCTGGGCGACGGCGATGGCGTGATGGTGATTCCCGCGCATTTGGCCGATGAGATCGCCGAGGAATGCACCAACATGGAATCCTATGAGGATTTCGTGCTGGAGCAGGTGAATGCGGGGGCCGGAATCATCGGCCTCTATCCGGCAACGGACGAAGAAAATCTTGTGAAATATGATGCTTGGCGCAAACGGACAGGACGATAACATGACCTTTACTCCCCATGGAAATCACTTGATCGCAGGCAAACAGGTCGGCTCGAAGGCGCGGTTTTCCTCGGCTCCTGCGACGGGCGATGCCTTTGAATTTTCGGCCGGATCCCCCGAACTGGTGGCACAGGCCTGTGCTGCGGCCTATGACGCATTTGCAGGTTTTGCCGCTACGACCCGTGAGCAGCGCGCACAGCTTCTCGATACCATTGCCGAAGAAATCGACGCCCGTGGCGACGAGATCACGGAGATCGGCAGCGCGGAAACCGGCCTGCCTGCCGCACGTTTACAGGGCGAGCGGGGCCGGACGACCGGTCAGCTGCGCCTTTTTGCATCGCATATTCGTGCCGGAGATTACCTTGATCGTCGTCACGATACGGCGCTGCCCGACCGGCAGCCTCTGCCGCGTCCCGATCTGCGGATGATGCAGCGCCCGGTGGGGCCGGTGGCCGTCTTTGGTGCGTCCAATTTCCCGCTCGCCTTCTCGGTGGCGGGGGGCGATACCGCCGCCGCGCTGGCTGCGGGGTGTCCGGTTGTCGTCAAAGGGCACGGCGCGCATCCCGGAACAAGCGAAGTCGTCGGCGACGCAATCGTTGCCGCGCTTGAAAAGCTGGGCATGGACGCGGGTATTTTCAGTCTCGTCCAAGGTGGCAGCCGCGCCGTGGGCGAAGCGCTTGTGACGGATCCACGCATCCGGGCCGTCGGCTTTACCGGAAGCCTTGGCGGCGGGCGCGCGCTGTTTGATCTATGCGCATCGCGCCCCGAGCCGATCCCGTTCTTCGGAGAACTCGGCAGCGTCAATCCCATGTTCGTTTTGCCGCAGGCCACCGCCGCGCGTGGCGCGGAGCTTGGGGCCGGTTGGGCCGCAAGCCTGACGATGGGAGTGGGGCAATTCTGCACCAATCCGGGCATCGCGATTGTGATCGACGGGCCGGATGCCGATGCTTTCGTGGACGCCGCGCAAGCCGGTCTGAGGGCCGTTGCCGAGCAAACCATGCTGACCGATGGCATGGCCGATGCCTATCGCAGCGGCGCGCGCCGGGTTTCCGAGGGCGCGGGAGTCAAATCCCTGCTTACGACATCATGTGAGGGGCGCAATGCCGCGCCGTATCTGTTTGATGTCTCGGCCAGCGACTGGTTGAGCAATGAGGTGCTGGCCGAGGAAGTATTCGGTCCGCTCGGGCTGGTGATCCGTGTGAAAGACGCCGCGCAGATGAAAGAGATCGCGGAAAGCTTCAAGGGGCAACTGACCGCGACGCTACAGATGGATGACGGCGATATCGACCTCGCGCGGGACTTGTTGCCCGTGTTGGAACGTATGGCGGGTCGTGTTCTGGCCAACGGCTTCCCAACGGGTGTCGAGGTCTGCGATTCCATGGTTCATGGCGGCCCGTATCCGGCAAGCACCAACTTTGGCGCAACTTCTGTTGGCACGCTTTCGATCCGCCGCTTCCTGCGACCCGTGTGCTACCAGAATCTCCCCGAAGCGCTCCTCCCGGCTGATCTTGTGAGCGTTTAACGGTCGCCGAGCTCGGCACCCCAAAGACCCGCCACCGCGCCTTGTCGCGGCTGGCGGGTTTGTCTTTTGATGTCGGATAAGCGACCTGCTTAAGTCCCCTCGCGATTGCGTCATGCGGACGACCTTACACATTTTGTCAGGTAGAGCCGGAATTACGGCTCACAAACCTAAGCTTAGCAAAATTTGTTTTTGAAATGAACATATTTCAGCGCGCATTTGGAGCTTAAGCACGTAACTGGTAATTTTTTCGTTGATTTGTAAAAATTAGTTCAGTATCTTGAGGCAAGCTTCCTGAGCGTCCTGCCTACGGCGCTGACGGCTTCAGGGGTTACGGCTCGGTAATATACGGGAGGATGTTATCAGTCGCGTCCGAAGCGCAGGCTTGCCGGGCTTCGGAAGGCGCAAGTTTTCGACGAGGCGATAGTGTGATCTTGGCAACCCGATCACGCGCCCCGTCTTTTCCAAAGCGCATAAGCCAAGCCCAGAACCGCATTCGGGCTTTGCTTTCCTACTATCGGCAAACTTGAAGCCGCCTTGGCGAAGCGACCCGTCTCGTCACGCCAGCCGGTTCATTCAACAAGCCAGACTTATCTAAATGACAACATCTGTGGAGGAGGAACAGGTCTATGTTTTTTAAGAGCTTGAAGCGCGGTGCCGTGATGGCACTCGGCGTTTGCATCATCGGCACTTCGGTTGCTGCGGCAGATTTCCCGACTCGGGATATTCGTCTGATTGTTCCGTGGCCGGCAGGTGGCGGCGCGGATGCGATTTCGCGCAAGATTAGCAATATCGCTGAAAAGGAACTGCCGAAATCCATCTATGTGGAGAATATCGCGGGGGCCGTGACGGCGACCGGTCTGATCCAGATGACCAGTGCGCGCCCTGACGGGTATACCCTTGGCGTGCTGACCTATGACAGCGTCATCACCCTGCCGCGTGGCAAGATGGTGGCTGGCTATTCGCTGGATAACATGACCCCGATCGCGCGCATCACCAGCGAAGCCGATGCGGTTGTGGTCTCAAAGCACTCGGGCATCAACAGCTTTGAAGATCTGGTGAAAGAGGCCAAGGCAAACCCCGGCAAAGTGCGCGTCGGCGTTGCGCCGAAAGGCTCGGGTCCGTATCTGTCGGTCATCCAGCTTGAAAAGCTGCTGGACGTCGATTTCAACGTGATCACCTATGCCGGGTCTTCAAGCGCCGAAGCAGAGGCGTTGTTGTCCGGCGAGCTAGATGCAGCGATCTCCAGCCTTGGTGACTTCAGCGGTATTATTACCTCGGGCGATGCCAAGGGCGTTGTCGAGCTAAGCTCGGTGCAGAACGAGACCTATGCGGATGTGCCCACGATCAAATCCAAGGGCTATGATCTGGAAACCGGTAGCTTCATCGTTCTCGCGGCCCCCAAAGGCACCCCGCCCGAGGCTATCGCGACGCTCGAAGCCGCGTATAAGACGGCCTATGACAGCGCGGAATTCCAAGACTGGCTTAAGCAGGTCGGCGTGACTCCGGCCTGGCTTGGCTCGGACGAGGTCAAGCCTTGGATGGACCAACTGCAAAAGAAGACCTTCACGCTTATGGATCAGCTGAACCTGTAATCCAGTGCTGAAGGAACGTCTCTGATCCAAGACAAGGCCCCTCTCGGGAGGGGTCTTGTTCGGAGCCGTGACCCAAGCGCCTTTATCAAGCAACACTCACGCCAATGATCAGGCAGCAGGCACGAGCAAGCGTGGTTCCACGACTTTCTCCAAACCTGACGCGCAAACTCCGTTTTGGCGCTGAAGCCCACATCACACCCATCGCGGGAGAAGACGATGACCTTCAACAGACAACCGTTATTCTTGTATTTCACTCTTGCCGTGTCTGTCGGATATTTCATTACGGCGCTGAGTTTAGGTGCGCCCGTATCCGAGAGCGGCTTGACGCCTTCGTTCTTCCCCATCCTTCTGGGGGGCGCGGCCATCGTTTTTGCCAGCGTTCTTATCGTCCAAAAGCTGCGCGCCGAACACGATGGACCGGGACCAAGCGAACCGCGGATCTACACGCATTTGTGGGTTGTCGTGGCCATCTTTGTCTACATCGTCGCCTTCAAGCCTTTGGGATATTTCATCTCTTCAAGCCTCTTCGTCTTCGCGCTTCTCTTGCTTTTCTCGTCTTTCGAAAAGCTGCTGCAGAAGGCCGTTATATCCGTGGTGATTGTCGGGGTCGCCTATGTCATGTTCCAACAATTGTTCGGGGTTCGCCTCCCGACGCCGTGGGGGTAAATCATGGATTTCATCGCCCTTGTCTTCCACAGCTTCAGCTTGCTGCTTGATCCAATGAACCTGGCCTATGTGATTATGGGCTTCATAATTGGCACCATTTTCGCCGCCATTCCCGGCCTGACTGCAACGCTGGCGATGGCCTTGCTGTTGCCTCTGACCTACACGCTCAACGTTGAAACCGCACTTATGGCCAGCGCGAGCATCTACATGGCCGGCATGTACGGTGGCAGCATCACGGCTATCACCATCAATATTCCGGGGGCACCATCTTCGATGATGACGGCTCTGGACGGCTACCCCATGCAACAGCAGGGCAACGGCGCTAAGGCGTTGGGGCATGCGGCCCTAGGCTCGATGTTCGGCGGCGCGGTGGGAACGTTGCTGCTGATCGCGGTCGCGCCCTTTGTGGCCGAGCTGTCCCTGCTCGTCAAAACGACCGGTAAATTCTCGCTGCTTGCCTTTGCCATCGTCGTTGTCGTTATCGCGCAACGCGGGCGCATCCCACAAGCCGGGCTGGCCGCCTGTATCGGGCTCATGCTTGCCACCGTCGGCCTTGACGCGATGGAGCCGATCACCCGGTTCACCTTTGGCTACAGCGACCTGACCGCCGGCATTGATCTGATGCCTGTCATCATCGGGACGTTTGCGATCTCGGAAATTCTCATTCAGGCCAGCACGCACACCAATATGGCTGCGGTCGCTGCGGCCGCCGAAAAGATCAAGATCAGGCGCAGGGATTTTCGGCCCCCGCTGTCTGAAATCCGCGAGATCGGCTTTGTTTGCTACTTCAAATCCTGCCTGATCGGATATTTCGTCGGCACCCTTCCCGGTGCGGGCGGGTCTATGGGGTCGCTCTTGGCCTATACCGAGGCGGTTCGCACCTCTCACGAGCCCGAAACCTTTGGTAAAGGAAACCCCAAAGGTATCGCCGCCTCGGAAAGCGCCAACAATGCCGTCTGCGGCGGGGCCATGGTTCCAATGCTGACCTTTGGTATTCCGGGCGATCCGATCACCGCCATCATGCTTGGCGTCTTGATCATCAACGGGATCCAGCCCGGCCCGCAGCTGATGGCGGATCAAGCCGGTTTGATTGCGCCGATGCTTGCAACCCTGCTGTTCAGCGCCGTGGTCCTTATTCCTTTGACGCTTTATCTGATCGGGCCGTATTGCATCAAGATCGTGTCGATCCGTAAAGACCTGCTTTACGGCGTCATCGCTTTGTTGGCTGTTGTCGGAAGCTACGTTTCGACCTACTCGACCTTTCAGATGTTCATGGCGCTGGGGATGGGGGTTCTGACCTTCTATCTGCGACGCAACGGGTTTCCGGTAATCACGATGTTGCTGGGTTACATTCTGGGCCCCAACCTCGAGGAATTCCTGCGCCGGTCTCTGGCGCTGTCAAATGGCGATCCCATGACGTTTCTTACCAACCCGGACAGCTTGTTCTTTGTCGTGCTGACTTTGATCTTTGTCTATTTCCTCGCGATCAGAAAGCCTGCGAAGAAACCGTTGACGGGTCAATCCGAGTAACGTGCGTGCCAGTAGCCCCGTTCCCGTGATCGCACCAACTGCATCACGGGGGCGGCACCGAACCGGATGCGCGCCATGACCCGAGCGTTGCGAAGGCCCGTTTGCGGCTTATAAAGGAGTTCAGACGTTTGGCAGAGACTTGGCCAATGTATACTCCGGTCCAACAGAAACAAAGGAGGCCACAGTGTCAGAGTCCCGTCGCCCGTCGTTGGCGGACCAAGTTTATGATCAACTTCTGACGCAGATCCTCGAAGAGGAATACCCGGTCCACAGCCGTCTGCCCGCCGAAGACGTTCTGGCCCAAAATTTCGGTGTTTCGCGCCCGATTGTGCGCGCAGCACTTTCGCGGCTGCGCGATGACGGCATCGTCGAGTCCCGTCGTGGCTCTGGCAGCTATGTCTTGCGTAGTCCCGACCGGCAACTCATCACATTTCTACCGCTGGACTCGGTTTCAGGAGTTCAGCGGTGTTACGAATTCCGCATTGATGTGGAAGGTGCTGCGGCGGCATGGGCGGCTCTGCGCAGGGACGACGAAGATCTTGCCGCGATGGATCACGCCTATCAGGTGATGGCGCAAAGCTATGAACAACACGCACTTGGCGTCGAAGCAGACCAGATGCTTCACCTTGCCGTGGCACGCGCCTCGAAAAACCCGTTCTTTGCCTCGGTTCTCGAATCTCTTAGCGAACAAATTGCCATCGGCGTGAAACTCTCGCGGTCGCTGACGCTTTTGGATACGACAGTGCGTCAGGAACTGGTGCTGGCCGAGCATCGTGCGGTGTTGGACGCAATCCGCCTGAAGCAGCCAGAAGTCGCAAAAGCCGCCATGCGCTATCACATCACCGCCGCCAAGGACCGGATGTTTGTTGGGACACAGGACGCCTAGACGTTTCGGTACCGCTGACCTTCGTAGGTGTCGCGGTCAAACCTGACGGGAATACTGCGGTCGCCTTTGAGGCGGGGTTGGGAAATTGGTTGATCATCGGAATCTGCTACCGACTCTCGGAAGGCCGGCCAACAAGTTGACAATGCCAATGAAGGTTCTTCTTTCGACACCTGGAAACTCTGCGACAGCACCCATGAAACTGGCGGAAGCGGTATGTAACGACGCCGTCGCGCTCCTTAGCCGCAAGGTCCGGTGGTATCACGAACTCTAAGCCGCGGCTGGACAATCGCGTCACGCAGTTCTGCATGTGGCTCGGCGATCCGACGGATCAGCAGCTCGGCGGCTTTGGTGCCAATCTCGCGCGGGAAAACCTGCACCGTGGTCAGGCGCGGCGGTGCGCCGAGATCGATGAACGACAGGTTGTCGTGACCTACCACCGACAGATCGCGCCCCGGCATCAACCCCAGATCGAACAGACCGCGCAGCAGTCCTGATGCCAGAATATCATTAAAGCAAATGGCCGCTGTCGGGCGCGGATTGAGCGCACTCACCATCCCCGCCGATTGTGGTGATCCATCCCACGCAAGCGGAACCTCAATAATGCCCGCATTCTCAAGGCTCATTTCGCGCATGTGCCTGTCAAATGACTCCAACCGCTCAATCCGGGTTGAGGTCTTGCCCTTAAGTGAAACATAGGCAATCCGGCGATGGCCTAGATCGCGTAAATGCCGCACACTTTCGCGCACTGCCAGCCCCGGATCAGAGCCCGCAAAGTCGCTCAGACCCATTCCAACGTGACGCATCGCTTGCACCACCGGCAGGGACGCGCGGTCGAGTTGCGAGATCGTCTCGGGGCGCGTGGCGTCGGCGGGAATCAATATCAGCCCTTCGGCGTCGTGCTCGCGCAGCCTACGGATCAGGCCGGACTGGCGCGCGGGATCATCGCGGCTACTGGCCAGCATCACCAAATGGCCACTGTCATCGAGTCTGGCCTCAATTCCTTCGACAAACTCGGCAAAGAAGCTGTTGACGAGGTTGGGGATGATGACGCCGATCGTGCGGCTTTTTTGCCCGCGCAGACGCGCAGCGCCGCTGTTGGGCACATAATCGAGATCGGCGATTACCTTTTCGACTTTTTCACGCGTCGTCTCGGCCACGAGGCTTGATCCGCGGATCACCAGTGAGGCCGTTGCGCGCGACACCCCTGCCGCGCGCGCCACATCAATCAAGGTGATCCGCTTTTTGCTCATATTCCGACCAGTATCGTCCCGACGCCACAGTGGCAATTGAACATACCCAGCCGCGCCAGATCAGGGGGTATGCGCGCGTAAAAATTATGCGGCAGTAACTGTCATCTCGACTCGCGCATGATTTATTTCTGCGTGAAATGTGCCCGGCGTGGTCAGCGGGATTGGCCCAAGCCGCGCGCCAGTAATCACATATTGCCCTGCGCTCAGCGGCAGGCCAAGTTCCGCTGCGCGTCGCGCAAGAAAACCAAGAAAATCGACGCTTTGATCAAGAGACATGCCGGGTGCCGCCCGCGTTCCCGCCGGGGCGAAATTGGTTGTGATCGCAAGCGCCGCCAGATCGCGGTTGCGCCAATCGGCAATCGCGTCGCCGATCACGATGGAATAGTTGGTGAACCTGTCTGCCATCAGCTCTAGCGGCGTGTGACCAGTTGGTGTGACGAATCGCGTACGCAAACACTCAAACGCGATATGGACGTCGTCGATAGCATCAATGATCGC
The DNA here is from genome assembly GCF_048263065.1 of Thioclava sp. Classification (NCBI taxonomy): domain Bacteria; kingdom Pseudomonadati; phylum Pseudomonadota; class Alphaproteobacteria; order Rhodobacterales; family Paracoccaceae; genus Thioclava; species Thioclava sp. Next base: position 20,329 of record NZ_JBLXEM010000010.1, on the reverse strand, counting down.
CTCGAAGGTGGCATCGGGGGCGATATCTTTGCCAAGGAGGAACGCGGTTTCAACTTCTATCCGAAGGCCTCTCAGGTGGGGCTGTAGGGTGCCGGAGTGATGAACTTCGGCTTTCAAAATCGGCGCACAGGCCAAGTCACGCCCGCCGATCAGACCGTGTTTCCAGCCGCCCACGACGCCAAGCCGTGCAATTGTGGCGCTCTGGATTGCAAAAGCGTCCTCGGCGGTTTCGGGCAGCAGCGGCAGCGCGTCGATCTGTCCCGTCAAATGGGCGTGGGCAAACTGAGCGGCGCAGCTCTCGATCATGTCAGACTGCATGTTCGGCGATCTCCTCATGCATCGCGGATTTCGGAATGATGGCACCGGGAAATTGCACCACGCGGGCGGCCAATCGCGCCCCTGCCAGAACCGCCTCCCGTGGGGACTTTCCGCGCTGAAAGGCCGATAAAAAGCCTGCGTCAAAACTGTCGCCTGCGGCGGTGGTATCGCGCGCGCGCACTGGTGCTGGTAGGGCGATGGACTGCGCCTCACCTGCGGAACTACGGTGCAAAACCGCACCGCCGCCGGTGGTCAAAACGATCTCGCCAGTCGCGAAGCGGGCGCAGTGTTGCAATGCCGCCTCGGGTGTATCACAGCCCCAAAGCGCACCCATATCTTCCAGTGAGGGCAGCGCGACCGAAGCCACGGCCAACGCTCGTGAACTCCAGTCTGTGGCTTCTTGATGCGAAGTCCACAACCGCGCGCGGTAATTCGTATCATAGGCCACCAAACAACCTGCCGCGCGCGCGTGCGCCAAAGCCGACAACATCCGGGCGCGCGCCGCTGCTGGCAAAATAGCCAGTGCAATGCCAGAAAACAGCACTGCGCGGGCGTTGGACAGGGCGGGCGCCTCGGACATTTCGGGGGAGAACATCCGACGTGCCGGGGACTGATCGCGCCAATAAACAAAGCTACGCTCACCGTCTTCATCGGTCGAGATAAAGCTCAGGCCAGGGCTGCCGTGCGGCTCCAGCGCGACGCCTGACACATCCACACCTTCGGCAGCAATGGCATCGCGCATCCAGCGGCTCATTGCGTCATCGCCCAACCGCGACAGATAGCCTATGCGCAAATCGGGTCGCAAACGCGCCAGATAAATTGCGGCATTGAGCATATCGCCGCCCAACCGGCGGTGAAACTGGTTCAGGTTTGCGGCATCATTGGTGAATTCAGCAAGCGGTTCGCCGATGCAAAGGATATCCATTCGAGGTTCCGTTCAAGACAGCGCGACTTTGCTGAGCAGCGGTGCTCCGGCAATAAACGCGTCGATATTGGCAATCACAAGTTGGGCCATTGCCCTGCGCGCCTCATAGGTGGCCGAGGCGATATGCGGGGTGAACAGCGTATTGGGCGCGCGCAAAAGCGCATCCTCCGGGCCGCCGGGCGTGGCCGGTTCGGTTTCAAACACGTCAAGCGCCGCAGCGCCAAGCGTTCCGCCGTGCAAAGCCGTCGCCAGAGCCGCGCTATCAACAACCGAGCCGCGCGCGACGTTGACCAGAGTGCCCTCTGGGCCTAGCGCGTCCAGCACGTCAGGCCCGACGATATGGTGGGTCTCGGGCGTGGCGGCCAAGGTTACGAATAGCACATCGCAATCACGCGCCAATGTCACAGGATTGGCGCGATAGGCGTCGGTCGCATTTTGATCCGGCGCGCGCGCGTAATAGAGCACCTCAAGGCCCAAAGCGCGCAGCATATCCGCCAGTGCACGCCCGATCCGACCGTAGCCCAGAATGCCGGACCGCGCACCGATCAGTGAGCGGCCAAGCCGCGCCTTTTGACCCCCGCCCCAAGCGCCCGAGCGCACCAGTCGCTCTCCTTCGCCAATGCGCCGGCGCACGCTTAACGCAAGACCAAGCGCCAGTTCGGCCACCGCCCCGGAAAGCACATCGGGTGTGGTGGTTACGGCAATGTTGCGCGCGGACGCAGCGCCCAGGTCGACGGCATCTGTGCCCACGCCATTCACCGCGATCAGCCGCAGGTCGGGCAGAGCGTCAATTTCGTCACACGTCAATCCGCGCGTGCCGCTGGTGAGCACGATCTCGATCCCGTCACGCGCCTCGATGTCGCGGGTGATGGCGTGACTGGCGCAAAACTGCTCCATTATGTCTGGCGGATTTAGATCGCTCAGAACCAAAATTCGGGGCGGTGCTGTGGCGGCAGTCATGCGATTTGACCAAGGAAGTTGCGCAGCCGCTCAGAGCGGGGGTTGCCAAAGAACTCTTCGGGCGCGCCCTGCTCGATGATCGCGCCCGCTTCCATAAAGATCACACGATCGGCCACCGCGCGTGCAAACTCCATTTCGTGGGTCACGCAGAGCATCGTCATGCCTTCGCGCGCGAGATCAATCATCGTATCGAGCACTTCTTTTACCATCTCGGGGTCAAGCGCCGAAGTCGGCTCGTCAAACAGCATGATCCGCGGCTCCATGCACAGCGCGCGCGCAATTGCGACGCGCTGCTGTTGGCCCCCCGACAATTGGGCGGGAAACTTATCTGCCTGCTCGGGGATTTTCACACGCTCAAGATATTTGCGCGCGGTCGCCTCGGCGCTGGACTTATTGGCCCGTCCCGTCTTGAGCGGCGCCAACATGCAGTTTTGCAGCACCGTGAGATGGGGAAACAGGTTGAACTGCTGAAAGACCATGCCAACTTCACGGCGCACTTTGCCAACATTGTCGCCCCCTGCTGTCAGCTCGATTCCATCAACGGTGATTGTGCCGCTTTGAATGGTTTCAAGCTGGTTGATCGTGCGGATCAGCGTTGATTTACCCGAGCCAGAGGGGCCACAGATAACAATCCGTTCGCCGGTCTCGACCGTCAGATCAATTGCTTTCAACGCTTGGAACGCCCCGAAGAATTTGGAGACCCCGCGCATTTCAACCGCGAGCTGCTTGGATTGTGCCATGGTCATGCCTCGTCATTGAAGCCCGGCGCCGCCGCGTTTGAAACGTGGCGCCGGGTTGATGTCAGATGTTCACTTCAAAGCCGCTTTAGCGGTGCCAGTGCGGACAAAATCAGGGACCTTCGTGCCAAGCCATTGCTCGCTGATTTTGTCCATCGTCCCGTCTTTCATCGCGTCCGCGACAAAGGCGTTGATTTTGGCCAACAGCGCGTCAGAGCCCGGCACGACGGCCACACCCTGAACTTGGCTCGAAAGTGAGAACTTCTCGTCGAAGCGGCCCGGTGCAGCTTTGTTGATCTGTGCAGCAATCACGTTCGAGACGCCAATCAGCGGCACCTGTCCCGATAGCAGCGCTTGAACTGCGGCGGCATCATCGTCAAAACGGCGGATCGTTGCGCTTGCGGGGGCAACTTTGGTGACGCCAGCATCTTGCGTCGAGGCGCGCACCACGCCGATCGTCTTGTCAGCGAGGCCCGCGCCGTCTTTCACGTCTTCGTCTTTTTTGCCGTAAACCATGATCTCAATCCCGGCATATGGGTTCGAGAAATCAACCCTTTCGGCACGCGCCGGCGTGATCCCCAGTGAGGCCACCAGAACATCGACCTGACCCGACAACAGATAGGGAATGCGGTTGGGCCCGGTCACCGGCACGATCTGAATTTTAGTGCCGAGATATTTCGCCAAGGCCTTGGCGGTGTCGGCGTCATAGCCCTCGGGGGTGCCGGTCGTGCTCATCGTGCCGAAGGGCGGAAAATCGACCAACATGCCGACTTTGAGCACGCCATTCGCCTCGATCTGTTTGAGTGTAGTGGCTTGCGCTTGCGGGGCAAGAAGGGCCGTGGCTGCAATAGCGGCGGCTGCCAGTGTGTGGAAAAACTTCATTCTCTCCTCCTCCGAGAAATTGGTGGTTACGGTCGTTCAGCGTGTGAAGGCGCGGCGCATCCGCGCTTCAAGCCGGCGCGCGTATAGCGAAAGCGGCCAGCAAATCAGGAAATAGATCACGGCCACCAATCCAAAGACCACAAACGGGTCGAAGGTGGCATTGTTGACAATCTGACCAGCGCGAGTCAGTTCGGTAAAGCCGATAATAGAGGTCAGCGAGGTGCCCTTGATGAGCTGCACCAGAAATCCCACCGTAGGCGCAACCCCAATCCGTGCCGCTTGCGGCAAGATTACGCTTTGCATCCGGTCGCGGTAGCTAAGCGAAAGGGCCGTTGCGGCTTCAAGTTGGCCCGTGGGCACCGCCTGTATCGAGCCGCGCCAAATCTCGCCCAGATAGGCGCTTGCGTGGAATGTCAGCGCAACGGCGGCAGCCAGCAACGGATTGATCGGCAAGTTCAAGACAGCAAGGCCAAAGTAAAACAGAAACAACTGCATCAGCAGCGGCGTGCCCTGAAAAATTCGGATAAATACGGCGCTGATCCGGCGTAGCGCGATCGAGTCAGAGCTGCGCGCCAGTGCGACGATCAGCCCGCCGACGGCTCCGCCGACAAACGCAATGACGGACAGCAGCAAGGTCCAGCGGACGGCCTCGATGATGAATAGAATGTCGGCGGGACCGAATTGACGGATCATATCAGCGGCTCGCGGGGTAATTGAACAAGGTGTGCTGAACCAGGCGGAACAAGCCCGAGAACAGCAGTGAAAGCACAAGATACATGGCCGTGATGACCAGATAGATCTCAAAGCTCGCAAAAGTTTTTGCGTTCAGATCCGCGCCGGCAGAGGCCAGATCATTGGCCGAAATCGTAGAGACAACCGAGGACGTCAGCATGAGGTAGATGAACTGGCTCGTCATCGCCGGGTAGACGTTGCGCAACGCAGGTTTAAGCACGACATAGCGAAAAATCTGCACCGGCTCGAGCCCAAGCGCACGCCCCGCCTCAACCTGACCATGAGGCACGGACTCGATGCCCGCTCGGGTGATTTCGGTTCCGTAAGCACCGACGTTGATCACAAGGGCGACGAGGGCTGCGACATTTGGATTCAATGCGATGCCCACGGCGGGCAAGCCGAAAAACAAAAAGAAAATTTGGATCAGGAAGGGTGTGTTGCGGATAATTTCAACATAGGCTCCGACAAGGCCGCGTAAGACCTTGTAGCGAGACGTGCGCGCCACCGCACCGAGAACCGAGACGACCAGCCCCAAAATCATCGCGGCAAAAGACAAGCGAACCGTCAGCCAAGCGCCGTATAAAAGCAGGTCAAAGTTGTCGAATACGGGTGTAAAGTTGAAATGGTACACGACGCCTCCCCTGCGTGACCGTCCGAAATCTCCGCTCCTCAACGGACATTTCGGATCATTTAGAACGATCCAATTAGATCGTTCTAAATGTTAATTGGCAAAACAAATTTCCGTGACGGCACACTCTCGCATCCGCGTGAAGGTGGCGCTATGGTCAACTTGGGATATGTCGGCGATCCGCGCCCGCCAAAGCCATTACAAGCGGCCATGTTGCATGGATTAAGCGATGGATACAGTTCCCCCTTTTCCCACAGGATCAGCTGACACGACAAAAGGATTTGTGGGTTTACGCTGATCAACCATAGGCGCAGACCAAAGGCCCGTGGTCTCGGATGTTTTCGCGCAACATTTCCAAGAGGGCGGGATAGCAGCGCAGAAGATAGCTCCAGTGTGCCGTCCGGGCATCGATATCGCAAAAGTCATCGGGGATCTCGCTCGGAACCTCGTGGCTCCCAATGCCTGCTGACGTAAGCGCGAGAGCGAGACGCGCATCCGCAATTGCGAGGGTTTGATCCGTTACATAGAAATCATCATATCCGCCGTAGACCCGACCGCCGATGTCGGCGTCAAAAAGGGCAAGGAAGTCTGTGTGATTTTTAAGGGCTTTGTCAGGTTGCTATGTCGCGACGCGACCAAGATCGGCGTCCCGATCAGGCAGCAATTTCGGCCGCATAGTTTTTCCACAGGCTGAACGCGTCAGCCCGAGATTGGCGGTAGGATGCTGCGGAAAGGCGGTGGCGCTTTGGACGAAAGATGGTGGCGGTCTGATCGTGGACGGATAGAAAACGCTGCGCCTGGTGTGTGGATTTGAAACGACCCATGATCTTTTCTCTTCGTCGTGTGTGTCGATGCGACGCCTCGGATCGGTTGTTCAGCCCCTTGTGGGAACGATGATCGACGCTTGGGCAAAGATCACGGACGGCCACGCCATAACTGCGCAGTTTGTCCACTGCCCGGCAGTGCATTGCGCAGCAATGTCACGAAAGGGTGTCACGAGGACACGTGGCACACCCCATCGCTTCATCAACTTCATCAGGAAACGCTTGGCAGCATGGGCATTTCTGCGGCTTTGTATCAGGACCTCCAGCACGTCTCCGTTGGCGTCGACCGCTCGCCAAAGCCAATGTTTTCGCCCTCGAATTGAAATCACGACCTCGTCGAGGTGCCATTTGTCGCCAGGAACCGGGCGGTTGTGACGGATCTTGGCCGCTATCTGCGTTCCGAACCGTTGGCACCACACTCGGATGCTTTCATACGAAACGATTACGCCCCGCTCGGCCAACAAATCCTCGACATCGCGCAGGCTCAGGGCAAACCGGTGGTACGCCCAAACGGCATAGGAAATGATGGGCCGAGGGAACCGGAAGCCTTTCAGGCGAGGCTGTGAAACTTTGCTGACCATGAGAGATGGCTATGCGTGCAGCCTGGGAGCGTCAATAACCTGACAAAGCCCCTCTCAGATATCCGCTCGCGCTCGAACTGGGCGATAGAAGCGAACACATGAAAGACCAACCGTCCTGCTGGTGTCGTGGTGTCGATGTCTTCTGCCAAGGACCGAAATCCCGCACCTTTTGCGCCGACCGCCTCAACGATGCTCAAGAGGTCCTGTAGGGATCGGCTCAGTCGGTCATATTTGGTCACGACAACCACGTCACCGTCCCGCAACTGCTCGATCATGCGATCCAGCTCAGGGCGGGACTTCTTGGTGCCGGAGATTTTCTCAGCGAAAATGCGATCCGCTCCAATCGCTTCAAGGGCGGTAGTCTGGGCATCAAGGTGCTGATCTTCTGTCGAGACACGCGCGTAGCTGATGATCACTGATATGACCCTTCCAAAAACCTTCAACAACTGGTTGGGTTTTGAACGGGGTTTGTGGCAGCGTCAATCGGGGTGGTTTGCGCATGTGCCAAAAAGGAGGGTTTTTGGAGCCGGAATTGCGTGAGAGCAGGGATGAGACATTCCCCGCCCTCGGTTTTTCAGCTACCGGGTGTAGCCGCCGATCCCGCAAGGATACCTCCATCAACGGTGAGTTCTGCTCCGGTCATGTAGGCGGCATCATCAGATGCCAATAGGACAGCAATCGCGGCGACTTCTTCCGGCTCTCCAAAACGCCGCATAGGCGTATCAGCAACCATCACAGCCTCACGTTCCGCCCGATCAGGACCAGTGCCGAGCATCGGCTCCCACATCGGGGTCATGATCGCCGCTGGGTGGATTGAATTGCAGCGGATATTCAGACCTTGGCCCGCGCAATACAGCGCCACGCTTTTTGTATGATTTCGTATCGCGGCTTTGGATGACGCATAGGCCACGGCCATTGGTATCCCGACAAGCCCCGAGCGCGACGAGATATTGATGATAGAGCCAGCGCCCTTTTCGCGCATTGCGCGAATTGCATAGCGACAACCGAGAAATGTGCCGTCAAGGTTTACGGCGTGGACAGCGTGCCAGTCTGCAAGCTGAGCGTTTTCAGGGTCGTGTGCGGGTGGTGTGCCGTCGAACGGACCTTCCAGACCTGTGACACCCGCATTATTCACAACCACATCAAGTGTTGGAAATTGTTCCGCGATAGCGGTCCAGTCTGCCTCCGAAGCAACGTCGAGGCGGGCGAAGATCGCGCCGATTGCATCAGCGGTCGCTTGACCACCTTCAACATTTATATCGGTCACAATAACCTCTGCACCTTCATTCACGAATGCACGGGCAATGGCCGCGCCAATACCGCGTGCGGCACCGGTCACGAGGGCGGTTTTTTCAGTTAGTTTAGGCATAGGGTTTCCTTTGGGGAATTGAAGACGGATTTCGAGCGCCGTTCATCTGAAGCGGTGCGCTCGTCAAAGGCGGTTAGCCGGATTACCGGTGGCGCTTGTCCATCGTCATTCACTCCCAAGTTGGTATTAACACCATATTTGCCGCTGATCGAACATTCAAGAAGGGCCGGAAGCTACCATTCAAGCCTTCCAAAAACCACATGGTGTGATTGCGGCGGCCGCTCTCCGGTGGCGAACGAGGTCCGGTATACTGGCCTCATGGAAACAAGCCGTGAGGAGAACGACCATGACGTATTATGCAGGATTAGACGTATCGCTCAAAGAAGTTTCGATCTGTGTTGTTGATGACGACGGAGAGGTGTGGCGCAGGGTAGCGCGCCAGCTGATCCTGAAGGGGTGGCAGGTTGGCTCAGGAACCGATCTCTGGCCCCAAAGCGGATCGTGCATGAAAGCGGTCAGCTTTCGATCTGGTTGCAGCGTGGAATGGTGCAATTAGGTTTGCCCGCAATCTGCATTGATGCCCGCAGGGCCCACAAAAGCCTGTCTGCACGCTTGAACAAATCCGACAGCGCCGATGCGGAAGGTCTCGCGCAGCTGGCGCGGATGAACTGGTTCACCCCTGTTCATATCCGCAGCGAAGAGTCGGACCGGTTGCGGGCGCTGGTCGGAGGGCGGGAACGCCTGATCCGATTGCGCAAGGATCTGGAAGGCCACATCCGAGGCGTCCTGAAGACTTTTGGCATCCGCATGACTGGGATCGGTCAGGCACAGCAAAGACAGGGTTTTCGCGATCAATTGGCCGCAGCTGGCGAAACTGATCCGGTGCTGCGCACCATCGCAGACGGGTTCATCGCTGCCCACATCACGCTCTGCAAAGCGACTGCTGACTTTGATCGCGCGTTGAAGGCAAAGTCCAAAAGCAATCCGATCACGCGCCGCCTCATGACCATTCCAGGCGTTGGTCCCATTGTGTCGCTCAGCTTTGTAGCACTCGTCGATAACCCTGATCGGTTCAGCAAAACCTCTGATGTAGGGGCATTCCTTGGCCTGACGTCGAGGCGACACCAATCCGGTGAAATGGATTGGTCTGGCCGTGTCTCGAAGTGCGGCGATGCCACGATGCGCGGACTTTTGTTTGAATCCGGATCCAGCGTGATGAGACAGGTGAAGCGCTTCTCGACGTTGAAATCCTGGGCTGTCCGCTTGGCTGCGCGTCGCGGGTTCCGCAAGGCCGCCGTCGCCACGGCCCGCAAGATCGCTGTTTTGATGCTGACACTCTGGAAATCAGGAAACGACTACCAATGGACACAAGAGGCTACTGCCTGAACTGAATTCTCGCCCGACGGGTGGGAAGCGAAGTCCCAACGGGACGGAGGTTGATCGATCTCGTAAAAACGGTTGGGACGGGGCAACTGCCGCGTAATCCGCAAACCACATTGGAGACGATCCACCACCGAAAACCATCATGAGGCGCAATACGCGACCTCGGAGAGAACCATGACCCCGGACGGACAAATCGCTAACCCGCTTGACAAGGCCGCAAACAGAGAACCGATTTATCAAACGGGTCACTCACCCTATGATGGGCTTCAAAGCATTCCATTCGGCCGCCGCGACCATTGCCGGGATCGAGACCGCCCACATGATCCGAAAGGGCAAGATCCCGGCGAAAGGCGCAACCGCCTTTCAGATCTTCGCGGAGATCGCAGCGTAGTCATGTCCAGAATTCGGCTCAACGATCCCTATAAAAAAGTTTGCGACGGAACCCTTTTGCCCACTCCCGTCCCAGGGTTTGATCGCCACCCCCGGTTCGGGCATCACCGAGAACATCGTCGACAAGGCCCGCAAGCTCTGGGTCCGCATCAAGAGGATCGGGGCTTAGGCCCCGGTTCACGCACCGCGCAGCAGATCTTGCACCACGGATGGTTTTTTGGCGATCAATGCCAGCAGAACCTGGGCCGGGCCCGTCGGGTGCCTGCGCCCATGTTCCCAGTTCAAGAGCGTGCCTTTTGCCACTCCGATGCTCTTAGCGAACTCGGCTTGGGATAGACCCGTCCTTTGACGAACATCGGCCACGTCGACTTCAGCAACGGACACTTCATGCACCTTGGCTCCGGCCAGATCGCCATTCGCGAAGGTCAGCGCCTCTTCTAGGCCCTTGGATACGGATTCGAATGCACTCATGTTGCGTCTCCATATTTCGCGACGAGCGCCTTGCTCATCTCTACCGCAGCGGCCTGTTCGGTCTTCGACAGATTGGCCCTCACGTTCTTGGCAAAGACCGTGATCAGGAAGATCGGCATATGGGTCCCGCCAAAAACATACACCGTTCTAAATCCGCCACTCTTGCCGCCCCCCTCTCTTGGGATGCGGACCTTGCGCAACCCGCCACCAAGAGAGACGCCAGCCTCCGGATTGGTAGCAATAAAGTCGATCGCAGCCTCGCGTTCTTTGTCCGACATGATAGTCTTGGCCCGTCTTTGAAATTCGGGCAGTTCGACTACTGTCTGCAATCGTGTCATCTCTCGTCCCATATAGGTTTCAATGGCGTGTATGTCAATGACGTATAGATTGCGGTCGAGAAGGGCAAGATGACTTTTGATGCGTGAACCAACCAGCCTTCGTTTTCACTACGTTTTCGCTTACGCCCGTGCAACAAAGCCGCCCTACACACCCCGGGACTGTGAGACGAGTTTCGAGAAGTTGGATGCACGAACACAAAAGCGCGGGAAAATGCGCGCTCGCACATCAAGGGAAAATGTGGGCAACCCGATTGCGCCATGACCATCTGTGCGGAATTGACCATCATAATCGGGGACGAGCGTCGACATGAAAGGCCCAAACCAGACCTTCTAGGTAGAAGTCAGCGCCGCAGTGCGCCTTCACCGAACCGGCCTAGAAAGACCTTGCAATACCAGACACCAGCCGAGAAATCTGAACAGTGTGTTGCGACGATCCGTTGAATTCGCAGTGGGGAACTGCCGTGCGGCAAATGGAGACGAATGTCTGTTTTCTACGTACCGCACGTTTATGCGTCGCCGCAAACCTACCGCAATGAGTTTCCGACCACGATCAGGCTGCTGGCGGCCATGGCTGCGGCTGCGATGCTTGGGCTGATTAATCCAGTGGCGGCCAAAGGTACCATCACAATGTTGTAAGAGAACGCCCAGAACAGGTTTTGTCGGATCACTGCGCGCGTCCGGCGGCTTTGGTTCAGAAACCACGGCACCAGGGTCAGGTCGCGGCGCATCAGGACGACATCCGAGGTCTGGCCGGCCACATCGCTGCCACTTCCCATGGCCATACTGAGATCCGCCGCCGCAAGGGCGGGGGCATCGTTGACGCCGTCGCCCACCATGGCGATGTCTTCACCCGCTTTCTTCCAAGCCCTGATCCGATCCGCTTTCGCCTCCGGCGTCAGAGCCGCCTCGCTGTCTTCCAGGCCAAGCGAGCGGCCAATCGCGTCCACCGTGCGTTTTCCGTCGCCAGAGAGCATCACCGAGGCGATGCCCGCCTTTGTCAGGGTCGCGATTGCCGCGCTGGTGGTCGGATCGATTTCGTCGCTCAGGGCGATGAACCCCAGCATTTTCGCATTGCGACCGACCCAAACCACGGTTTGTCCGTCGTCGGCGCGCTGATCGGCCTCGGTTATCATATGCGGTGCAGGGACCGCCCCGACATGCGCCATCCTTCCGACCGATATGCGTCCGCCCAACGGGCCGCGAACCTCGCCACTCACGCCAACGCCCTGCGCCGCCCGAAAGTCATTGGCGTCCCCTGCGCCAAGGTCCGAGGCCGCGATCGCCGCTGCCAGCGGGTGTGCAGAAGACCTCTCGACCGCTGCGGCCAGCGACAGCATCTGGCCCGCTGACAGGTCACTGGCCGGGTCGGCCTGGACATGGGTGACAGTCATCTTGCCGGCGGTGAGCGTGCCGGTCTTGTCAAACGCCACGCGCCGCACTTTCGCGGCCGTTTCAAGCGCCGTCGGGTTGCGCACCAGCAGACCTTTCTCGGCTGTGCGCCCCAAAGCGGTGCCAATCGCGAACGGGGTGGCAAGGCCGAGCGCGCAGGGGCAGGCCACGACGAGTACAGCCACTGCTGAGACCAGCCCTTGGGACAGGTCGTGATCCAGAACGGTCCACACCAGCAGAACCAGCCCCGCAATGCCTAGTATCGAGAAAGCGAACCATGCCGATACGCGATCCGCCAGACGCTGGACCGGAGGCTTCGTCTCCAGGGTCCGTTCAACGATGGCCGTGATGCGCGCAAGACGGGTATCGGCCGGCGCGGCAGTGACCCGGCAAACGAGTGCGCCGTCGACCAACTGCGATCCCGCGAAAACCTTGTCGCCGGGGTGTCTTGCGATGGGACGCGGCTCTCCGCTCAACATCGCCTCATCGATTGCGCCCTGACCCGAGATCACCTCGGCATCCGCCGAAATCCGCTCGCCAGCCCGCACCATGATCTTATCGTCAAGGACAAGCGCCGTCGCCTGAACCGTTTGCCAAGTCTCGTCGCGTTGCCGTTGCGCCGTCTCGGGCTGAAGGCGCAACAGGCCGCGAATGCCCTTGCGGGCATGATCGCCGCCCAGCGTCTCGACATAGCGGCCGATGCCGACGAAGACCGTGATCATCACTACCGAGTCGAAATAGACCTCGCCGCCGCCGTTCAGGGTGAACCAGACGCTGTAGCCGTAGGCCGACAGGGTGCCGAGGCTGACCAGCGTGTCCATAGTCGCGGAGCGGGCGCGCGTGGCGCGGATCGCGCCCCGAAGGAACGTCAGCCCGCCGTAAAACAGCACCGGGGTGGTCAGGAACCACGCCAAGTATTGAACCGATCTGATATCGGGCGCATCGAAGTTGCCGTTTGCATAGGCAGGATAAAGATGTACGAGAGTCAGCAGCATCACCTGCATGCCAAAAGCCATCGCCGCGATCAACTGCAACAGAGAGTAGGGTCGACGGGTGCCGGGACGAGTGGGGCTATCGCCGCCGATGACCTGCGCGGTGTAGCCGAGCTGGCTGGCGCTGTGCGTCACGGTCGCCGGATCGGTCACGGCGGGATCATAAGTCAGCCACCCGCGTTCCGAGGCAAAGCTGACCTCGGCGGCCCGCACGCCCGGCTGGTCGCGCAACAACCGTTCCGCTGTCTGTGCGCAGCCGGCACAGTTCATGCCCTCGATATGGTAATAAACGGTCTTGTATCGCGCCCGTCCGCGTGTCGCGCCTTCCGGGTCGATCGGGGTATCGGCGGGATGACCCGTCGCCGTCATGGCACCTCCTCGAAACTGTGGCTGGAGATACCCTTTCCGGTTACAAAATCGACGAACTCGGTCAGCGTCTTTTCTTCCATGACCTGCGAACTGCGGTGCGCCACCAGATCGTCCCAGTCTTGCCAGACGCTTTGAAACACCACCCGCGTCGGCTCGCCGCTATCGATGGAAAACATCGCCCGCGACGTGACGTAGCCTGTCTCGTTGGGCAGGAGCGCGCGCAGATAGCCGATCACCCGTTCCAGCGACGCGCCGATCTTCAGATCGCCCACCCGGTCCGGCGCGAGCTCAAAGCTGACTTGATGGACATATGCCATTAATCTAGCCCCCCGATCCGGTCGTCCAGTTCAGCAGGATGTATCCAAGCCACCAGAGCAAGACCACCGGGATCGCCAGCTTGACGACGGGCGGCACGCTTCCGCCAGCCTCTTCGATCTCATTTGAAAAAGTGTCGATGTATCCATCGGGGCCAATTTCTTCATGTCCAGTCTCGTCCGCTTTCAGGCGGTGGCCATGGCTGGCCGGCTTGCGCCGACCGGACTGTGGCAGCGCCAGCGCCAGTGCAAAGGCCGCGAGAACAACGATGCTGGCGATCACCCAGACGATCTCTCCCCAGCCCTCAACGATATTTCCGGTCATTGTTTGCCTCCTTTGCGGTCGGGCCAAGGTTCGGGTTCGCGATCTTCGAGCATGCGAAACTTTGGCTCTTCGGGGTTGCGGAACTGGCCGTGCCGCCAGCCCCAGTAGAACAGGCCGACCGCAACAAGCGCGACGAAGATCATGAACGCGACCTTAATCCAGAGACCGAAGAGCATCATGGCTTGGCCCCCAGAGCTGCACCGGCAAGGCTTTGCACGTAAGCTGTGACGTTCCAAAGATCCTCGTTGCTCATATTCTGCTTGAAGCCCGGCATGATGCCGTGCGGAACGCCGCTGCGCACCTTCGAGAATATCTGATCGAAGCTCAGCGCGGGGGTGAAAGCGGGTGGTGCGGCCGACGGCCCGTTCATCAGGCCCGGCGCGTCGCCCTTGCCGCTATCGCCATGGCAGGCCGCGCATTTGGCGGCGTAGACGGCCTTGCCAAGGTCGGCCGAAATGATTTTGCCACTGCCGGTCCAGTCGCTCTTGCTGAGTGTCACCACATCCGCTGGAACCGCCGCCGACGCATCCGTGACCTGCAACGGCACTCCGGCCACAAAGGCCTGCTGGACATACTTGATCACATCCCAACGGTCCTCGACCGACAGCACCTCGCCCCAGCTTGGCATCGCTGTGCCCATAATCCCGAAGGTGACTTTAGCGAACATCATCGCGTCGAGCTTCTGGTCGATCGGCGTTCCGACCATCTGGCGATAGTCTGCGGGCTTGATGGCAAGGTACTGGCCTTGCGGGCCATTGCCGTCGCCAGCCAGACCGTGGCAACTGGAGCAACGGGTCAGGAAAATCTGCTTGCCACGCTCGAACGAGGCTGCGGCCGGCATGGCCTGTTTCGTGTAGATGTTCGGGAAGTTGAAATCCGACCCCTTTGCGGGTTTGTCGAGCGGCTTTTCTGTCTGGGTGAACAAGGAGCGAATGTAGTGGACCAGCTTCCAGCGGTCCTCCTCGGAATACTGCCCTTTCCAGTCCGGCATGGCGCTCCACGGCAGGCCCTCGCTGATGCGCCAAAAATAGTCGGCATCATGGTAGGAGGGATTGGCGAGCGTGCCGTAGCTGCCATCGCTGAAGTCGGGCGGGGGTGGTTGCAGGCCCGCCGCATAGATCCCGCCACCGCTGCCGTCATAGCCGTGGCAGATGGAGCACTCGCGGGTAAAGATGTGTTTGGCATCCTCCAGAACCTGAATCCTCAACGGGACGGGGTTGGTCAGCCCGGCATAGGCACCGGTCGGGTCGCCCTCGTCTGGGTCGCGCATGATCGGCTCGGCGAAGATCTGCTTGATGTAGCGGATCACCTTCCAGCGCTGCTCGACCGTCAGCGCGTTTTTCCACGGTGGCATCACGGTGCCAGGCACTCCTTCCGAGACATGCCAGAACCACTGGTCATCGGGCATCGATCGGAAGGGTTCCTGCTTGAAGTTGGCAGGGGTGACGATCAGGGTGCCCGCATAGGTTCCCAGGCCGTTGCCAGATTGCCCATGGCAAGTCAGGCAGTTGGCCACGTAGATCTCCTTGCCCTCCTGCAACCCGGCGTTCTGCCAAGCCTCCCAACCCTGCGGTGCGGGGTTCTGGCCCGTGGTCGGTGTCATCGGCGGATAGGGTAGCGGATCGGTCAGACCGGCATATTCCGGCGGCGGGGTGATCATGTTTTCGGCAGCGACCCGGTTGCCGAGCGCGAACAGATAGGTGGCGATTGCTTTCAGATCGTCATCGGGCAGAAAGTCGTAGCTTGGCATGATCGACATCGGCGAGTATTTCCGCGGATCCTTCAAATGGGCGATCTCCCAGGCCTCGCTGCGCTTGCGTCCAAGATAAGACAGGTCGGGACCGGTCCGCTCCGATCCGAGGATCAGCGGATTGTCATAGACATAGTTCCCGGCCTGCGACACCGGCCCCATCGCCGTATCCGAGGCGCGGACATATTGCGTATGACAATAGTTGCAGCCGTTGGAATAAAAGAGCTTCCGGCCCCTTTCCTGTTCGGGCGTGTAGGGGTGGGCAACCAGCGTCGGCTCGGGGTTCCAGACCAGCGTCGGCACGAAGACGACCACCGACACGACGGCGAAGAAGACGAAGATCGCGCCAAAGACGATCGTAGGGAAGGACATTTTCATGGCTCAGACCCCCGCCCGCACGGGTATGGGCTGCGGCACCGGTGGACGCCCCACCGCTTTGCGGCCGATCACGGTGGCGAAGATGTTCCAGGCGAAGACCAGCACGCTCAGAACGATCACCGCGCCACCGATGGCCCGGAGCGCCATGTAGGGTCGCAGGCCGGGTAGTACGCTCCAGACCGGTAGGCCCTGGTTGACCCAGGCCGTGCCCTGAACCAACCCGGTCAGCACGAAGCCACCAAAGAAAGCCGCAAAACCGACCAGATAGAGGCTGTATTGGACGTTGGCGAGCGTGCGGTTGTGCAGGCGGCAATCGTAGATGCGCGGCAAGGTGTAATACATTCCGCCCATCACCACGGAGCCTGCGAAGAACAACAGGCCCAGGTGGGAGTGCGCCGGCACATATTGGGTGAAATGCGTCAGGTCGTTGATGGCGCGGAAGGCCTGATGCGTGCCTTGGAACGATGTGAGGATATAGGCGAACCAGCCGGTCAGCACGAACCGTAGCGGGATTGACGAGAAGAACCGGTTCCAGTTGCCGCGCATCGTCAGATAGATGTTCATCATGAAGGCAATGACCGGCAGCAGCATGCCTATGCTGTCGGCCACTGCAATTGTCTTCAGCCAATACGGGATCGGCGCCCACAGAAGGTGATGGCCACCGACGCCTGTATAAAAGAACGCGATCCCCCAGAACGCGAACAGCGACAATACATGACTGTAAAGCGGAGTATTGGTTTCTCTGGGGACGATGTAATAGATCACTGGCAGCAGTCCGGTCGTGAACCAGAGCCCCAACACGTTATGTCCATAGAACCAGCCGACGATCGAGTCGTTGATGCCTGTCAGAGCGCCGGTTGGCGGGTTCCACATCACATTGCCGATGAAATAGAGCATTGGCATCCAGATCACGCTGCCGATGATATACCACATCGAGACATAGAACTTCTGCTCGGTCCGGTGGGCCACGGTCATGTAGATGTTGGTCATGTTCAGGATCAGAACCAGAACCACCGCGACGTCGATGCCCCAGACCAGTTCCGCGTATTCGCGACTCTGCGTATAACCGTTGAGCAGCGCCACGATTCCGATAAGCATCGCCCCGTTCCACAGGATCACGCAAAGGTGGCCAAGCGGCTCGCTCCAGAGCCGGCGCCCGGTCAGGCGCGGCACGATGTACAGCCAGATGCCCATCATTCCGCCCGATAGGAAGGCAAACATCACTGTGCTGGTATGGGCTTGCCGCAGACGACCGAAGACGAGCCAAGACATCCCGCGCGCAATGTCCGGAAAGACCAGTTCCAGCGCCAGAACGAGCCCCATCAGTACCCCGATGACCAGCCAGACGGTTGCGGAAAGCATGAAGAAGGCGCTGGCGCTGTCTGGTATTTTGAACATGCCTTCTCCCCCCAATGTCAGTTTTGCCATGGAAATACTCTCCATTAGAAATATGCATTACTGAGTCGTGACTTTACGTTAACATGATATCTTCGAACCCATATTCACTTTTCAATCTTCACCTTAGCAGGGTGTTGGTTCAGAACGGGCTGTCGGCCAATGCCCCACATGGCAATACCGTTCACCGTAATGACTCTTCCAGACACGATGCATCTTCCCCTGAAATGCGTGTCGCGCCATGACTTCCAGCATTGTCCTGGATGTGTGGAGAAAACGCCCGATCTGGTTCTTCGCCATTGGCGCTTAGCCTGGTCACTGACATGCGGAACCTGTGGTCTAGCCCTTGCGACGAAATATCCGGCGGAAAGCCTGTCACACCGGCTTCTAATGCGCGCCGCTTGCGGTGCGGAAGTCCTTCAATCCGCAGTAGCCAACAAGGATCTCAGGAAGGTGCGCCGTATGGATTTAACCGTGCACGTCACGAACGTACTGGGCATCGGTCATTTGGAGTCGCTCACTTCCGGGAACGAGCGCGAAAGGTTGATGGCGCTTGCCGCAGTCAGTGTCGGCACAACCCGTCCTTTGTTGGGCTCCGCCATCATTCTGCGTGGAAACGACCGGCCGGTCTGGGAGTTGCGCCGCGTCTTTCCCCAGCACAGACGGGTGATTGAGAGGATCCGTGTGTTGTCGCGGGACCTTGATCGGCGGCTTCCGGGACAATCGGAAACTAGGCACCTGACTAGGCAGGAAACACATGGAATGAGCCATCCCAGTGCATCCGCGAGTGCTCTGAAAGCAGCTCGTCAGGCCATATCCGAGCTCGGCCCCGACGCAAATCGTCAAGCGCTGTTGGCGCGTGCCGATGCAATCTGGAGGCGCTCAACTAGTGTCAAATCCTGAGGTATGTTGCCTGTGGATATATGGTAATTAGGGGTACAGAACCGCCCCAAAAAGTTTAGACATGTCACTAAACTGTGTTGGTAGCCTTCTTTCTGGCGAAATCAGCCAATATTGCCTTCCCCGAACTAAAAGGAAGGCAGATGAGCAAATCCGGCAAAACAGCCATTACCCCTAAGTCGTTTAGGTCCCTCCTGGACAGACTGCCACAGTTGAATGCGAGCCAAATTGAGGACCTGCTGACGAGCGCGATGGAGATCCGTCGGACCCGCGCATCGTTGGCGGAAATCGAAGCGCGAGCAGAGCACGAATGCAAGTGTCCGCATTGCGGTGGCGAGCATCGGCAAAGGTGGGGACAGACACGAACAGGCGTTCAGCGATACCGGTGCTCTGCTTGCCTGAGGACCTTCTCCGGCCTCACTGGCACTGTCATGTGTGGGGTGCATCGCCACGACCTGTTTTTCGAGGCCATCCTGGACTTGTTCTCGGACACCCCGCAGTCCTGCCGGAAGCTGGCTCGCCGGCTGGGGAAGACCAAGGACACGACCTGGCGTTGGAGAATGATCGTTCTGGAGGCTGTAGGCGTCGCCTCCGACGATGCCTTCAGTGGCATTGTCGAGATAGACGAAACTCATCAACGCGAGAGCCGCAAAGGTTCACAGGAATGGGCGCTGCACCTGAGGAATCCGCTCCAGTATCCGCGCCCGCCCCGCCATCAGTGGTATGTCTACAAGAGCGGAAGGGTGAAGATGCAGAGAGGGTTGTCGCGGTGGCAAATTCCGCTTCTCACAATCACCGACCGCTCCGGCAAGCAATATCTGGAAAGGATCAAAAACCGCAGTATTCCCGTCATCGACGCGGCGCTTTCGCCCGTGGTTGCGACAGATGCGATTCTTTGCACCGACGGTGCGGCGGCCTATGCCCGCTTCACCAAGAAGAACACCTTGAACCATCATGTTCTCAGCAACAAGCCAGGCAAACGGGTCGCGCAGAAAGCATTTCACATCCAGAATGTGAACGCGTTACACTCCCGCTACAACGACTTCATGGGGCCTTTCAAAGGCCCGGCGTCGAAGTATCTGGGGCGTTACCTGCGTTGGTTTCTACTCCGGTCGAAGATGGACGGCGGAGCAGTCTTTCGAAGGGTGCTTTCGCCGCAATAAGTTGGTAGGGCGTGGAGACATGACGGTCGGCAGAAAGGCACACTGGGACACCGTCTATGGTGAGAAATCCGAGGCCCAGTTGAGTTGGCATCAGGATGATCCACGGGCTTCGCTCGAACTGATCGAGATGGCTGGCGCAACTGCGAATTCATCAGTCATCGACATTGGCGGAGGGGCCTCCCGCCTTGCGGGCACTCTGCTCGCGATGGGACTTCACGATATCACAGTCCTCGATCTATCGCAGGTCGCCCTGGATGTAGCCCGGGACCGGCTGGGACAAGCCGGTGAGGCAGTGAAATGGATTTCGGCAGACATCACCACTTGGGCCCCTGATCGCCATTACGACCTGTGGCACGATAGGGCAGTGTTCCATTTCCTCGTCGATGCGGCGGAGCGGGCGGCCTATCTGGAAAGCCTCGCGCGCGGGGTGAGCATCGGCGGCCATGCGATCATTGCCACCTTTGCGCCAGATGGGCCGGAGAAGTGCAGTGGCCTCCCGGTCGCCCGATATAGGCCAAGCGACCTCGCCGAGCTACTTGGAGAGAGTTTCGAACTCGTGGCGTATCGCCACCACCTGCATCAAACTCCCTCGGGAAAAAGCCAGTCCTTCCAGTTCAGTCTTTTCCGCCGCTTCCGCTGAAGCCGCAGATGCAACTGGTCGTGAGCCGACCTGCCCAACACGCTTTCGAGACATGGCTAAAAGTTTCGAATCCGCAACATCGGACTAATTAGGGTACAGTGACAGCGACGACAGCAAAAACCAATGTTGAGAAGGTCGTGCAGAGGGTCATTTCCGTCGTGAGCAGAACGCCCCTTGGTGCCGAGTTGGCTTGGGAGTTGAAGGTCCCGAAGGCTCTTTGCGTTGCCCTTGACCCA